>JAQUUA010000050.1 GCA_028694055.1 Candidatus Methanomethylophilaceae archaeon
TCCACTCTGTGAAGCTGGAGGGCAGGATGAGGGGTGAATCATATACCGGGACCGTGTCCTCATGCTATTCGCATGCCCTGCGCGGATTGGAGGTGGGGTCCACCGGTGAGCAATTGGATGCATCGAAGCGTTGGGATCTGGAAACGGTCTTCAACCGAGGCATGGGAACCGGGTATCTGCATTATCCCGAACCGGTTGTGAACAGCCTGTACGCCGACAACCGGGGGATGCCGATGGGTCAGGTGAAGGTCGAAGACGGCCTCCTTGGACTCGATCCTGGACATGTCCTGCCCGGGGACGGTTTGGCCCTCTACCGAGGGAATGAGAAGATGGGGGGCCTGAGGGTGGTGGATCCGTCTCAGGTCCAACTGCCTTTCCGCATCCCCGACGGCATGTATGACCTCTTCCGGAACAGCAGTCTCCGGATATCCTCTTGGAAGAAAGAGCGTTCCGATACAAGAAAGGCGGAGAAACCCTCCGGAAAAGTCACGGCATCGGAGAATACGGGCTCACCGCGAAAGAAAAACAAGGGGGAGCTGTCATTCTATGTATCCTCCATAAAATGTTTGGAGGCCGTGCTGCCTTATGCTGACCGGGTGTACTACGAATCAAACCGGTCCCTCCCAGAAGCATCTGAACTGTGCCGGGGCCAGGGATTGGAGATGGTGGCCATACTATCCAGGTTCGATCCCCTGGGTGCGGAAGATGTCCCCGACATGCCTTTGATGGTGAACAACCTGGATCAATACCAGCGTCACCATTCCGCAAGACTCTATGCCAGCCACCACTTGAACCTCTTCAATTCCAACTTCCCTTTGCCGGTTCATCAAGCGACCATCTCTCCAGAACTCTGTCGGGAAGAGGTCGGTGTCCTCAGCCGTCGCTACTCTGGGAGGCTGGAGCAGATGGTCTTCGGCCGTTTGGAGCTCATGGTCACCCGTGACCCGGAGATGGATGACGGTACGCTGCAAGATGAGAGAGGTTACAGATTCCCAGTGTACAGGGACCGTTTCGGTTATTCCCATATATTGAACTCTGCCGACCTCATGCTCCTGGAACACCTGCATGAATTGGATGGCATGGGCATAGACTCCTATGGAATCGACCTGCGTCGCCGGCCTGTAAGACTGGCATCCTTGGTGGCAAAAGCATTCCGCGATCGGGATTTGGGATGCCGAAGGGAGATACGGTCAGCCTGCGGCCAGGTCACCTATGGGCACTATCTCCGCGGAGTCTGATAGCTTAGATGTAGCCTCATCATTTAATTGCCCGGAGCCAAGTCTTTGAGAAGATGATACGGGATAGGAAAGCGGAGGGAGGTTTCTTCGAGGCCATCGTGGCCATGATGATCGTGACTGTTGCGGTCACAGCCCTCTTCGGCCATCTGGTGAGTTGGAATCAATCCCTGGACCATCCTGAAGATTATCTGCCAGCCTTCCTGGAGCTGGAGATCCGTTTCACTGATGACGGGCTGTCACCAGAGGGAGCGGAATCCCTGATGAACAACATTTTGGAAAAGGACGAAGTCACAGCGGTGGCCTTGGAACTGAGCTTGGCATCCCAGGATGGAGTCATCGTTTGGAGGTGCGTCATAGGTGAGCCTGGGATTGGCGATGTCCATTCCTCCCGGGCATCCCAGCTGATTGATTGCCCAGGGGGCGAGCGCTTGCCGGCCTCCTACCTGTTGACGGTGTGGCATGTGGATTGACAAGAAGGGATTGGCATCCATGCTGGATGCAGTGGTCTTCACCATTATCGTAGGATTGCTGGTGATCAATGTAGTCCTCCCCTCCATGAATGAGGAGAGGGTGGTTCTGGACATTGCATCCGTGCATGACGACATGTTGCTGCTGCGCTTCAATGCCGCTGAACTCTATCCGGAGTTGGGGAACATCAGCCTTACAGTCGCGGAACTCGCTGCCCTTCAGGTAAGCAAAGGCTTGGATGAGGATTTCGTGGTGTTGCTGAGCCGTTGCATGGACGCCTTGCTGGGAAGAGGCGTGCTTTGGATGGCGACATTCGAGTATCGAGGTTCAACCATCCTCATGGGATTTCCAGGCATGGATCAACTCGAAGACGTCAGTATGACACTCCGGTCGATTACCATAGCCACCGGGGAGACGGTGGTTTCCCGCCTATACGTCTGAGTTCAGGCACCGAACTTGGTGGAACGGTTGGCCATGTCCATCAACACCGGGAGCAGGTCGCATCCCCGCAGTCGTCCCAGACGTCCGTATGCGCAGTCAGCCTCGTTGAAGGATTGGCATCGGTCCTGGACCAATCCCTGAGTGTAGATGGTTAACGGAACCGGGTCACCTGTGTGGTCGCCAGCATCCACGGGGGTGCAGTGGTCGGCAGTGAATGCCACCACCATGTCATCCTCCAATCTCTCCCGGATATATGCGGCCATGGTATCGAGCCTCCTCACCACCTTCAGCTTTTCCTCAGCATGGCCATCGTGACCGGTGAGGTCGGGGGCTTTGATGTTCATGAGTACGAAGTCGTATTCCTTCAGGGCGCTCAGAGCCGCCTCTGCCTTGGCGATCATATCGGTGTCCAACCCCCCGGTGCAGGCTTCGGGGACATCCAGGACGTCCAAGCCACAAATGCCACAGATTCCTTTGATCATTCCCACTCCAGCGACGCACGCCGCTTTCATCCCGTGCTTCTGAGGGAAGGGGTCGATGTCCGGGAAGGAGCCGGCGCCACGGGGCAGTAGTATGTTGGCTTCTGGCAGACCCTCCTGCCGACGACGCTGGTTCACAGGATGGTCTTTCCAAATCTCATATGACCTTCGAACGAACTCGTTCACCACCCGGGCCGTGAGGTCCGCTCCCGGGCTTAATGGACGGGATTCCAGGACAGGGCCCATCTCGTGCGGGTCGGCATCGCTGACATCGGCACTCAACCCCGGACCACGAAGCAACAGGGCCGCCCTGTGCTCCGTCCCTTGCCGTACATGGACCTCGATTCCCTGGATGGTCATGCCTTGGAGGGCATTCACCAGCTCCACGGTATCTGGCTCCTTCACCCTCCCAGCACGACGGTCCACAACGTTCATGGCCTCATCCACGGTGGAGAAGTTGCATCGGAACGCCACATCGCCCTTTCGACCTACCAGACCAATGCCAGCGGCCTCGAAAGGACCACGGCCTTTGTAAACAGAATAGGGTTCGTAACCTAGGAGGGAAAGATGGGATGTATCGCTTCCAGGACGGACACCAGGGGATATCAGGTCCATTATGCCGCTGGAACCATTCTGTGCGAACCAATCCAGATTCGGTGTTTCAGCCACCTGGAGAGGAGTCAAGCCCCCTAAGGAACGACATCCTCTATCTCCCAAGCCGTCCATCACCACCATGAGTATCCTCTTCTTCATCATTCCCCTCACTCCCGGGTCCTTTTTAGCAGCCAAGCCATGTTCTCAGCCATACGCTTGATGGTGCTGACGCCTTCCTGGTCCTTCTGGAAATCCCCCGGTTGCAATGAGAGGGTCATGTTCCAATAAGTGGAACCAGGCACAACCATGTCACTTATGAGGAAGAAATGGTTGATGCTGTCCAGGACATGCATGGCACCGGTGCGACGTACTGCACAGACAGCGGCTCCAATCTTTCGACTGAGGAAGTTGCCGTTGGAACGGGAGACATACCCGCACCTGTCGATCAGGGCCTTGGTCTCCGTGCTCAGATCAGCGAAGTAAGTGGGCGATCCTATGATTATACCGTCCGCCTCCCTGATTTTTTCTATGAAAGTGTTCATCTTGTCGTCGTCGAAAGCGCAACGCATGTCCTGTTTCTTACGACAAACGCCACAGGCTTGACAGCCTCGGAGAAGGTTCCCTCCTAATTGAATGAATTCGGTCTCGATCCCTTCCATCTCCAAGACCGCGAGGGCCTCCTTGATCATCGCCGCTGTATTCCCGTTCTGGCGCGGGCTACCGTTGAATGCCACCACTTTCATGTTCAGACCCTCCGTTTCTAGTTCCCCTGAGATGCATGTATGCATAAAACTTTGATGCTCCTGTTAGGGGCGTCTTTGAATCGACATAGCCAACTTTAATATCCCTTCACAATTTTACTTCGTCGATGATGGACGTGATATTGGTCCTGTTGCCCCTGGCGATTTCGTTCCTGGTCCTTTCGGGGTTGCTGTACCTGTCCCTGCGCCGGGAGCCCACTGAGCTGAACGAATTGCTCAGTTTCGTCATAAGTTTCGTCCTCATCATGTTGATATCTTTCCTCTTGGAACTACTGTATGATGTCAAGGACATCATGATGGTTTGGAATGTCACCTATTACATAGGTTTTGTAGGTGCACTGATTTGTATCATCATCTTCAGCATGAAGGTCCTGGACATGCGCTTCTGGTTACGCCCGAAGCACATCTGGATAATCTTAGCCGTTCCAGTATTATGCTTGGTCATCCTGATGACAGACCCTTTCCTGGGACTGTACTACGAATCCATAGACGTCGCCGGTTTCGGCCCGTTCCTGTACCTGAAGACCACGCCCGGCATAGGATTCTACCTCTTCATGGTTTTCGGGATAATCCTGGTTTTGTTCTTGCTCCATGCTTTGATTAAGGAATACTTCAGTGCTGTGAAACCGAATCTTGATTCCATCATTGTGCTCCTATTCATCCCGGTGATCCTCAATCTAAACCTTTTTACCGTCCATCTTCTGGGACAACCCCTCCCTAGTACCTATAGCTCGATGATCTTGACCACGGCGCTCATCGTCATATTCTATGTGTTCACCAAGCACATGGAGGTTAGGGTCAGCTCCCCCACGTACAGACATGTTTTAAAAGACCTTGAGACCGGCATCGTCGTCCTGGACATGAAGGACCACATCCTATATTTGAACAGGGAGGCCAGGAAGAACCTGGGATTGAACAAAGGAGAGAAGCTGCCTGTCCATCTCCAGGACTTGGTTATGTCGCACCTCGATGACATCACCAGTCAGGAAGTGAGGTTCGATGTGGAAGGAAAGAGACGATACTTCGATGTGAAGATCGAGAACCTCAAAGACGGAGAGGAGCAATGCAAGGCGCGGCTGGTTATCATGAATGATGTGACCGATCAGGTCGTAGCTCGGGAGAACCTCCTAGGCATACAGGAGAAGCTGACCATCCTCTCCAGCATCACCAAGCATGATATCGCCAACCAATTGGCAGTCATCCTTGGATACGGTGAGCTCCTCAGAGACCATCCCGGCATAGACGAAACTTGCCTCCACCGGCTGGATGCCATGATGCGGGCCGCCGAATCCATCCGCCTTCAGACCGAGTTCATGCGAGACTACCAGAACGTAGGGAAGAACCTTCCGCAATGGCAATCCCTGTCGGAGATGCTGCACAGGGGCTTCGAACAGATGGACACCGGCGACATCAGATTCCGCTTCGAAGGTGATGAGGTGGAGATTTTTGCTGACCCCATGTTGGAGAAGGTTTTCATGAATTTAATCGGGAACACCGTGCAGCACTCCCAGAACGCCACCTCGGTCGTCACCAGCCTGGATGAGAGGGGCGAACACCTGCTCATAATCTATACTGACGATGGGGTGGGCATACCGGTCGAGGAGAAGGAATTGATCTTTGACAGCGACTTCGGCAAAGGCACCGGACTGGGCCTGTTCCTGTCTCGAACCATCCTGAAGATGACCGACATGGAGATCTGGGAAGAGGGAGAACCCAGCAAGGGCGTCCGCTTCGTCATTCGTGTCCCATCAGAGGGGTATCGTTTCGTCAGCAACTCCTGATTTCCTCACCACATCTCAACACCATTCAGGCCAATATCATACAATATCCTAGATGCTGTTGCCAATTTTCTTCGCCCTGTGTCCTGCCACTTGGTCTTCATGATAACCATAGGTGTTTCTTATACTACCCTCGTCAATTGGAGGAGAAAATGATCCAATGTCAGGATCAGGCCGTCTTTGGGATTAGGGTATGATTTGAATCGAACCATATGTCCTCATCCGCTTGAATCGTCAATAAAAGATGTAAATGGGTTTGTGGAAGAGTCAGGCATCTGGCCAAAGCTCGTGCGACATCTCCCTTAGACGGTATTTTTGAATCTTCCCGGAGGCAGTCATGGGATAGGAATCCACGAAAGCAACGTACTTCGGAATCTTGTACCAAGCGATCTTTCCACGGCAGAAGTCCTTCACATCGTCTTCGGTCATGGTGGTTCCTTTCTTGAGGATGATAAAGGCTCCGGGCTGCTCCCCGTACTTCACGCTGGGGACGCCCACGACCTGGACATCCTGTATTCCAGACATGCCATGGATGAAGTCCTCCACCTCTTTGGGATAGATGTTCTCACCGCCCCGGATGATCATGTCCTTGATACGACCGGTGATGGCGAAGTACCCCTCCTCGTCGCAGACCCCTAGGTCACCTGAGTGCAACCAACCATGGGCATCGATGGCCTTGGAGGTCTCCACCGGCATGTTGTAGTAGCCCTTCATGACGTTGTAACCTCGGCAGCACACCTCTCCATGCACACCGGGAGGACAATGCTCACCGGTCTCAGGGTTTATTATGGCCACCTCCACACCGGGCATGGCCTTACCGACAGTGGTGCACTTGCGGTTGATGTCCGGTTCGCTGTACATGGTCTGGGTCATGCCTGGTGATGATTCCGTGAGCCCATAGACTATGGTGACCTCGCTCATGTTCATCTTCTCCACCGATTCCCGCATGGTCTTCACCGGGCAGGGCGAACCGGCCATTATACCGGTACGCAGGGTGCTGAAATCGAACTTGTTGAACAGGGGATGGTCCATCATGGCGATGAACATGGTGGGCACACCATACACTGCGGTGCACCTCTCTTTCTCCACCGAGGTCATGACCATCACCGGGTCGTACTGCTCCAGGATGACCATGGTGGAGGCATGGTTGATACAGGCCAACACACCGAGCACACACCCGAAGCAATGGAACAAAGGCACCGGTATGCATACCCGGTCGGAGACGCTGAAATTCTGGTTGTGGCCAATCCAATAACCGTTGTTGCCGATGTTATGATGGGTGAGCATCACCCCTTTGGGGAAGCCTGTTGTTCCAGACGTGTACTGCATGTTGACCACATCGTGGCAGTCAACCAAGGCCTTGGCCTCCTCGTACTCCTCGTCGCTGACTTGGCAGGCCAGGGACATCAACTCCGTTAGGGAGTACATTCCACGGTGCTTCTCCGGTCCGAGGAATATCGCCCGTCTCAGATGTGGATAACGCTCAGAATGCAATGCATCCCTGGGCTGGGTTTTGAGCTCTGGTACCAATTCATAGAGGGTGTTCACATAGTCGGTGTCCCGGTATCCATCGATGAGAACGATGTTCTCAGTCTCGGATTGCCGCAGGATGTAGTCTATCTCCGCCGATTTGTAGTTGATGTTTATGGTCAGGAGTATGGCACCGATACGGGCGGTGGCGAACTGGAATGTGACCCAATGGGGCACGTTGGTGGCCCAGATGGCCAGTTTGTCACCCCTTTTCACGCCTAAAGCTAGAAGACCCTTTGCCAAGGTATCGACGATCCGGGAGAACTCCGTCCAAGTCTGACGGTAATCCCGGTCCACGTAGACGACGGCATCGCCGTCCGGGTTCTTGGCCACGGCTTCGTCCAACAGTACTCCGAGCGTCGCTTCTCTGGTGATGTCCGGTCTGGTCATGGCCGCACCTCTAGATGGGAAGGTAGATGACGGCATAGATCTCCGCCGACTCCGGCCCTCTGGCTCCCAGATGGTGGGGCACCAACGAGTTGTAGTACAGAGAGTCCCCGGGCCCCAGGAGATACTCCTCTTTGCCGTATACCAGCTCCACCTCTCCGGAGAGTACAATGATGAACTCCTCACCCTCATGCGAGGAGAGGGACTTCTCATCGGCAGGGTCGATACGGATGTACAGGGGCTCCATGTGCCGGTCGGTCTTGTTCTTGCCCAAGGGGAAATAATGGTATGGTCCGGCTCCCCCTTTGTGGGATGCCGTCTCTTCCTTGCGGTCCTGACTACGTATGATGAGCGGATCGGGAACGAATTGGTCGTCCATGAAAGTCCCCAGCCTCTGACCTAAAGCCCTGGAGAGACGTATGAGCACGGATATGGGAGGATAGCTTTCCCCTTTTTCCGTTCTCTCCACTACATCCAGGTCCAAGCCGGAGTTCTTGGCCAGGTCCTCGATGCTCAATCCCAGTTTCTCGCGGTAAGACCGCACCCTCGTTCCCAATTTTGCTGTGGCGTTCATGGTTAAGCACCCAATCTCACGTTCGCGGAGGTCACCGCGCGCAAACCTGCAGACCTTCCCCCGAAGGGGCTGATGACATAAAAATATAGCCGGGGAGGGGGCAGGAGCCCCCTCTGGCTTAACAGGGTTCAGAGGTTCTGTCGCACCCAATCCTGAGCCGCGAGATAGACTTTCCTGTTCATATCCACCAGCTTGGGCTTATTGGTGAAACTCTCATCCAGAGCCGCGAGGACGACATCTTCGTCCACCTTCACCAGGCCCAGGGCCTGCAGGGCACCCAGGAACGCAGTGTTGGCCGCCTTGGGGACACCACAGTCAGTGGCCAGGTCCTTGGCGGGGAAGAACAAGACGCGGACCCCTTCAGGAGGTTGAGCTTCTGATTTGACAGAGGCTTCACAGAGAGCGACGCCCCCGGGAGCAACTGTGGGCAGGAAACGTTCCCAAGAGGGCTGGTTCATGGCCACCAAGACATGGGGGCTGTCGACAACGGGAGAACCTACCTCCTTACCGGCCAGGACCACGGCGCAGGATGCTGAACCGCCTCTCTGCTCTGGGCCGTAACTGGAACCAAGACACATATCGACCGGATTGGCTGGCAGCCTTGGCTATGACCAAACCGAGACC
>JAQUUA010000051.1 GCA_028694055.1 Candidatus Methanomethylophilaceae archaeon
AGGTAGAGGCGGTAGAGGACCCGGCCGAAGCGGGAATGTCCCTGCCCATGGTAGTGGGAGGAGAAGACATAAGGTATGCCGTGGCGACGACAGACGTGGGCGGCGGTGTTGGACAGCAGAGGGTAGAAGGAGTTGATGTGCACCACGTCGTGGCTCTCCAACAATCCCCGCAGCCGGGAAGCGAATCGTAGGTTCAGACCATGGAACTCCACCGGCCAGTTCCTCACCCTAATCACACGCACGCCGAGTATGGTCTCATCAGCATCATGGTCCCCTGTGCACAGCACTGTGCATTGGTTGCCGCTGGCCACCAAGCCTTGGGAGAGCTCCTGCACGAACCTCTCCACTCCCCCGATGCGGGGAGGATAGAATTCGGAGACCATGAGTATGCGTGCCAAACCTAGACCCCTCTCCCCCGCATGGTCTAACCGGTTTTAATTATCTCCCTCGACTCGATCGGATGATGTTCTCTCCAGGGCATTAGTTCTCATCCCGGGCATTGAACAGCCTTTCCGCCGGGCAACCCATCTCCCTCTGCACACAATGCCGGCAGGCCAAGTTCCCCCGGATGAGCGAGTTACCAGCCGTAATCAGCAAGATGAAGGAGGCCAAAGCCAGAAGGGCCCACCAGGAGAAAGTGGATATCAAGGCCCATGCACCAGAGAGAACGGGAAACATGGTCATCAATACATCAGGGGCCATGACCTTCCAGGACAGATCGGTGCGACGGAAGGCGCTCCCGTCTCCGGGAGGGAACAACCTGCCGGACAGGCGACCCCGACCGAATGCGCACCGTCGTCCATGATAGTAGCAGTCCGTGCAGGACTTCCGCAGGAGTCGGCACTCCATGAGGGCCATCATAGCAACATAAATGACACTGAGCCAAGGGTGAGCCAGAAATGTCAACGCCAGCCCGAAGGCATAGACCGAGAGGGCATGCATCATGGTGACCAGGACCATCCACGATGGATAGCGGTCCCGGCACGGGCAATCATCCATGCAAATGCATCTCTTGGCTCATTTAATAATAAGTCGGATGACGAAGATTGTGCGGATTGGACCCTCTTCGAGGAAATGTTATAAATACCAATTGATTTGTTTTCTATCACATGTACCGGAGCAACGCTGATAATTCTTCGTTCTCTTTCAGCGTAGTCGCTTTTCTAGTACTGTAGGATCGCCTAGCTTTGGCGGTCCAATCATTTCAGGAGGTTGTTTCCATTAGAGGATCGAAGATAGTTCTGGATGTCTTGGGCTCGGACGATATCGATGTCATATTCGGCATACCGGGAGCGGCGACGCTGCCCCTGTACGATGAGATATTCCATTCCGACATGAGGCATATACTGGCTAGGCATGAGCAGGGAGCATCGCACATGGCGGACGGCTATGCGCGGATGAAAGGCACGCCCGGGGTCTGCCTCTCCACATCTGGAGCAGGCGCGACCAACTTGGTCACCGGCATCACCACTGCTTATCTGGACTCATCCCCGGTCATCGCCCTCACCGGGCAGGTCCCCACCCACGTCTTGGGCTCTGACGGCTTCCAGGAGGCGGACATCTTCAGCCTCATGATGCCCATAACCAAGCACAATTTCCGGGTCACGGACGTCAAGAACCTGGAGTCCGACCTCCGGTCAGCGCTGCGGATATCCATGGAAGGTCGTCCAGGCCCGGTCCATCTGGATATCCCCCGGGACGTCTTCGAGACCGAGGCCCCGTTCCTGGGGCTGAAGTCCGATCCGGTCTCCCCCCAGCCCCCGGACCCCCGCCGTCTGCCGGAGGCGGTCAAGATGCTCATGAACGCCGAGAGGCCGCTCATACTGCTGGGTGGCGGTGCCCGCATATCCCGGGCCGGGGCGGCCGCCATCCGTATGGCGGAGGCCCTTTCCATACCCATAGCCACCACCCTCATGGGCAAGGGCAGCGTCCCGGAGGACCACGCTCTGGTCCTGGGCATGGCCGGAATGCACGGTAAGATGTCCGCCAACATCGCCCTGGACGAATGCGATGTCCTCCTGGCGGTCGGAGCCCGTTTCAGCGACCGCACCGTGGGCGACCCCCGTTCCTGTGCCATGAAGGTCATCCACATCGATGTGGACCAAGGGGAGCTGGGCAAGAACCTCCCGGCGGACATAGCCATCAACGGCGACTGCCGCCTCGCCCTGGAGGCCATGATCGAACTGCTGACCATCAAGGTCTGCTCCAGCACCTGGTCCGACCGCAACGGCCGCATCGTCTCCCGTTGCAGCTGCGACATCGATGTGCAGGAG
Organism: Candidatus Methanomethylophilaceae archaeon; assembly: GCA_028694055.1. Classification (GTDB taxonomy): domain Archaea; phylum Thermoplasmatota; class Thermoplasmata; order Methanomassiliicoccales; family Methanomethylophilaceae; genus JAQUUA01. The sequence goes on from JAQUUA010000051.1 coordinate 2,274, forward strand.
AACCCCATCAGCGTCCGGAAGGTCATCAAGGAGCTGGACGGCTTCCTCCCGGACGATGGCGTGGTCTGCACCGAGGTCGGGCAATGCCAGATGTTCGCCGCCCACCACCTCACCATCCGGGATGACCGTCGATTCATCACCTCTGGCGGTCTGGGCACCATGGGGTTCGGCCTCCCGGCGGCCATGGGTGCCAAGGTCGCTGACCCGGACCGGATGGTCATCGACATCGCCGGAGACGGCAGCTTCACCATGGTCTGCCAGGAATTGGCCACGGCCGTGGCGGAGGACATCCCTATAACCGTGGTCCTCCTGAACAACGGGCATCTGGGGATGATCAGGCAGCATCAGAAGCTGTTCTACGGCTCCCGTTTCAACGCTGAGAACCTGGGCAACACGGACATGGTGGGCCTGGCCAAGGCCTTCGGGGCCGGGGCCGCTCGCGTGGACGACTACCGGGACATCCGCTCGGCGCTGGAAGAAGCCACGTCATCTGGACGGCCTTATCTCCTCGACATACAGATTAATAGGGAGGAGGACGTTTTCCCGTTGACCCTGAGGACCGCCAACGGAGTCAAGATCCATAAGGGCTCATGCCCGTTCAATGGAGGTTGCTGACATGGAAGTCATATCGATGATAGTGAACGATGAGTTCGGAGTTATGCAGAGGATCATGGGTGAGTTCACCCGCAAGCGGATCAACGTGGAGGCCATCGTGGTGGGCAAGAGCGAGATACCCAAGCGGGCCCGTGTGGTCCTGACAGTCTTGGACAAGGAGATGGCAGACATCGCCGGGGCGAGGCTGCCGAGGCTGCACGACGTCTTTGAAGTGGAGATCGTGGACCATAGCCGGCACTCCGCCTACGCCCTCATCTCCACCGGCACCGGCAAGGTGGGGCTCATCGGAAGCCAGCAAGAGATACAGGAGCTAATCGAGCGGGCCCATCCGGACCGCTACATCCAGACCATCAACGCCATCTAGAGCGTTATATGGAAGAAACGATAATAAGCATAGAACACATCGATGCAGGAAGGGATAAGATGGAGAAGACGAAGAAGATTTGGATCGACGGCCAGTTCGTCGACTGGGACCAGGCCAAGGTCCATGTCCTAGCGCATGCTTTGAATTACGGCACCGGCGTTTTCGAGGGGGTGAGGGTCTATCCCACCGAGGAAGGTCCGGCCATTTTCCGCCTCAAGGACCATGTGAAACGTCTCCTGGAGGGCACCCGGGTCATGGCCTTCGACGTGCCGTACAGCTTCGACGAGGTCTGTCAGGCCATCAAGGACACCGTTCGCATCAACGGGGAGGGAGTGGACTACGTCAAACCCTGCTTCTTCTTGGGCGGGGAGGAGGTCGGCCTCAACCCCATCGGCGTGCAGTGCAAACTGGCCATCACCTGCATCAAGATGGGGTCCTATCTGGGAAAGGGCACGCAGGAGAACGGCGCCAAGCTCATCACCTCTTCTTGGAAGAGGCCTTGGAACATGGCCGCTCCCGCCGGGGCCAAGGTGAACGGCATCTACGTCACCTCCTGTCTGGCCAAGAGGGAGGCGGTCATGCGTGGCGCCAACGAGGCCTTGATGCTAAACGCCCAAGGCAACATCGCCGAGTGCAGCGGGGAGAACATCTTCATCTACAAGCGAGGAAAGCTCTACACCCCCAAGGTCACGGACAGCATCCTGGAGGGCATCACCCGCAACTCCATCATGCAGATCGCCAGCGACCTAGGCTATGATGTGCTGGAGAGGGAGGTCTCCCGAGTGGAGGCCTACACCGCGGACGAGGTGTTCATGACCGGCACGGCGGCGGAGATCACCCCGGTGTCCATGATCGACGACCGTCCCGTGGGCACCGGCAAGCCGGGACCGGTCTGCCGGCAGCTCTTGGACGCCTTCCACGAGGCCGTCCGGGGCAAGGACCCCCGCTACCACGACTGGTTGGACCTGGTGGAGTGAAAACCCCTTCCCCCTTCGTTTTTTTCTTCGGAACGCCAACCATTATTAGCGCCCCCGTCGATTCCACCCCAACGTGGGTCTGGAACGGGATGCTCCTTTCCACGTCCCCTGTCCGAGGAAGTAGAAAAGGATGTGTGAACGTATGGCGGACCAGAACGGTTCCAGCGGGGACGATCTTGAACACTCCATATCGGCCGAAGGCCTGAGCAAGAGCTTCCACGGCTTCCAAGCAGTGGACGGCGTATCCTTCCAAGTGCGGAAGGGGGAGTTCTTCGGCATCCTGGGCCCTAACGGTGCAGGCAAGACCACCACCATCCGCATGCTCACCGGTGTCCTGAAGCCGGACCAGGGACGGATCCTCATAGATGGAATCGACCTCCGGAGGGATGCCTTGGCGGCCAAACAGCGCATGGGCGTCATTCCGGAAGTCGGTACGGTTTATACCGACCTGTCGGCGAGGGAGAACCTGGAACTCTTCGGCATGTACTACGGCCTATCCAAACCTGTACGGCAAGAGCGGGCCACCCAGATGTTGAAGGACCTGGAGCTGCACGATCGCGCCGACGACCTGGTCAAGACCTTCTCCAAGGGCATGAAGCAGAGGATAAGCATCGGTTGTGCCATGGTGCACGACCCTTCGGTGCTTTTCCTGGACGAACCCACGGAAGGTCTGGACGTCCAGAGCCGAAAGCTCATCCTGGACCGGGTGAGGGCCATGAACGCGGCTGGATGCACAGTGGTCATCACCACCCACAACATCGAGGAGGCCAGCCGGCTCTGCCAACGGGTCTGCATCATCAACAAGGGACAGGTGGTAACCGTGGATTCCCCGGAGCACCTGAAATCCACCTTCGAGCAGACCCGCTCCGTGGAGGTGGCCTTCGAAGGACAGGTCTCTTGTCAGGAGCTTTCCCCGTCCTGCATGCTGCGGGTTGAGGAGTCTGGAGACAAGATGCGCATCTTCACCTCCGACCCCGACCGCACCATCGAGGAGATAATGCGTTTGCGGGACGAACGGGGATTGCGCATCCTATCGCTCAGCACTCTGGGCCCATCCTTGGAGGATGTTTTCCTGAAGCTCACGGAGGCCAAGAGATGAATCTCCGTCTAGCGGTCAGGGGCGCCTTGGTCACCGCCCGCAAGGACATCCGCATCTACTACCGCAAGGCTCCGGTGTACATCTTCGGCCTGGTGCTTCCGCTGTTCCTGTTCTTCGCTTTCTTCGTGGGACGGGACCTGGACCTGCAACGGTATTTCCCCGGCTTCCTGGCCATGACCATATTCTTCACCTCCTCTTCTGTCGGTCCGCTCATCATACCATGGGAGAAGCAGGCCGGCAACTTCGAGCGTCTGCTCACCCTACCGGTGACTGTGCCCATGATAGTCCTGGGGGACACCTTGGCCGGCACCCTGTTCGGCACCCTCATCAGCCTCATAATACTGGGCGTAGGCTCATTATTCCTGCCCCTGTCCATCGGCCTCTCGTCCGTGCTCGGCCTGGCCGCCCTGTTCTTCCTGGGCAACCTGTGCTTCGCCGCCTTGGGCGTCCTGATATCCTCTCCTGCCGGCCGGGTGCCCTCGAACGTCATGATGCTGTCCACCCTGGTGCGCTTCCCCCTGATCTTCATATCGGGCATATTCACGCCCTTGGTGGAGCTGGAAGGTTCCGCCCGGACGCTGGGGATGCTCTCTCCGCTCAGTTATCTCTCCGATGGCCTGAACGGGGTGATGGGACAGGAGACGCTGGTGCCGATCTGGGTGGGGATGCTGGTGATGGCCGCCTTCACCCTGGTCTTCCTGGTGGCTGCCAGCCTGGTGCTGGAGAGCAAGGCCATGAAAGGGCTCTGACCGGTTTGCTTCCGAACCCCTGGCAGTGGCTGGAAAAGTATTATCTATCTGGAAGCATGAACGGAACACGGTGAGTATTCTGAGCAAGACACAAGAGAACCTGCAGGAAGCGTTCGCGGGCGAGTCCCAAGCCAACCGCATGTACCTGGCATTCGCCAAGAAGGCGGAGGCTGACGGATTCCCCCAGGTGGCCAAGCTCTTCCGGGCCGCTGCCGATTCCGAGACCGTGCACGCCTTGGCCCACTTCAAGGTCATGGGCAACGTGAAATCCACCGCCGAGAACCTGAAGGCCTCCGTGCATGGGGAGAACTACGAGCACACCTCCATGTACCCCGGATTCGTGGAGCAGGCCAAGGAGGAAGGGAACAAGGAAGCGATGCTGTCCTTCAACTATGCCATGCAGGTGGAGGTCCTCCATGAGGAGCTCTACAGCGCGGCATTGGAGGCCGTCAGCGGTGGCAAAGACCTTCCCGCTGAGGAACTGCACGTCTGCCAGCACTGCGGCTACGTGGCTCAGGGCGAGGCCCCCAAACGCTGTCCGGTCTGCGGTCGCCCGCATGAGATCTTCCACAAGGTCTGAGTCGTCCAGGGTCAGGGCTCTAACGCCCTGGCCCATCATTTTCGCCATGGACAAAATCTTATATACGGCAAGGACTTCACAATCCTCTGCTCTTCTGAGCCAATGAATGATGACGGTGCCTTGACGGGCATCGGAAGGAGGTCATAATATGTCTATATTCGTCAAATTCGACACGCCTAAGGAACTCTCGGACAAAGCCTACAGCCTGGTGGAGATCGCCAAGGAGTCCGGGAAGATCAAGAAGGGAACGAACGAGGTGACCAAGGTCGTGGAGCGCGGCAACGCCGCCATAGTGGTCATGGCCGTGGACGTGGAGCCCCCGGAGATCCTGGCCCATATGCCCATCCTCTGCGAGGAGAGGAACATACCCTACATCTACGTCCCCAGCAAGGCCGAGCTCGGCAACGCCACCGGTCTTGAGAAGCCCACCGCCTCCATCGCTGTGATGGACGTCGGAAAGGCCAAACCCATCCTGGACGAACTGGTCAAAGCCCTCAAAGACTTGAAGAAGTGAGGTGATTGGGAATGGCTGACATGGAAAGCATCCCATCTGAGGTCGTGGAGATCGTCGGCAGGACCGGGATGACCGGAGAGGCCACCCAGGTCAAGGTCCGTGTATTGGACGGCCGCGACAAGGGAAGGATCATCACAAGGAACATCATGGGCCCGGTCCGTATGGGCGACATCCTCATGTTGAGGGAGACGTCCAGAGAGGCCAGGAAGCTCAGCATCAGGTGATCAACATGGTGGAGATAAGACACTGCTCCTTCTGCGGTGTGGAGATCGAGCCCGGTACGGGCAAGATGTACATCAAGAAGGATGGCACCGTTTACAACTACTGCACCAACAAGTGCTACAAGAACCAGGTCCAGATGAAGAGGGTGCCCCGCACCACCACTTGGACCAAGCAGTTCGCGGTGGAGAAGGAAGCCCGCCTGCGCTCTGAGAAGAAGGAGTGAGACCCATGGAGCGGACCTACCTGATGGTCAAGCCCGACGGCGTGCAACGCGGCCTGATGGGCGAGATCGTCTCCCGGCTGGAGAAGAAAGGCTTCAAGCCCGTGGGCATGAAGCTCACGCGCATCCCGCGGGAACTGGCAGAGACCCACTACGGTGAGCACAAGGGGAAGCCCTTCTACACGCCGCTCATAGACTACATCACGTCCGGCCCTGTCCTGGCCATGGTCTGGGAAGGGGAGAACGTGGTGGAGGTCTGCCGTCAGATGATGGGCAAGACCAACCCCAAGGACGCCGCGCCCGGCACCATCCGTGGCGATTTCGCCGTCCAGACGGGAAGGAACATCATCCACGGCTCCGATTCCGTGGAGTCCGCCAACCGGGAGATCTCACTGTTCTTCCGGCCGGACGAACTGGCCTCCTACGACCGCTGCATCGAGCAGTGGGTCTACGAGTGAGCGACCCAAACCTTTTCTTTTTATCAACATCCGCAAAGGGGGTTCGATATGGCGATAAGACAGCCCATCGTGAGCGTCCTCGGCCACGTGGACCACGGCAAGACCATGCTTCTGGACACCATCAGAGGAACCTCTGTCATCGCCCGCGAGGCCGGTCTCATCACCCAGCACATCGGTGCCACCGAGGTGCCCATCGACCACATCTACAAGGTCTGTGGCAAGCTCATCGGCCCTAAACGCTTCGACGTGCCTGGCCTCTTGTTCATAGACACCCCCGGCCATCATTCTTTCATCACCCTGCGGGCCCGGGGCGGCTCCCTGGCGGACCTGGCGGTGCTGGTCATCGACGTCAAGGAAGGCATCAAGCCCCAGACCATAGAGTCCATCCGCATCCTGAAGCAGTACAAGACCCCGTTCATAATCGCCATGAACAAGGTGGACACCATCCCCGGCTGGCAATACGAGAAGAACCGGCCGTTCATCCTGGCGGAGAAGCAACAGGCACCGCATGCCATCGAGAACTTCAACGCCCGACTTTACGATATCATCGGTGCCCTGTCCATGGAAGGCATCTCTGCCGACCGTTACGACCGCATCGATAATTTCACCCGCACCGTGGCCTTGGTGCCGGTGAGCGCCAAGACCGGGGAAGGCATCGCCGACCTGCTCCTGGTGCTCATCGGTCTGGCGCAGAGGTTCCTGGAGGAGCAGCTGCGGCAGGAGTCCGGCCCCGGCCGTGGCACCATCCTGGAGATCAAGGAGGAGCGGGGCCTAGGACAGACCTTGGACATCATCCTGTACTA
>JAQUUA010000002.1 GCA_028694055.1 Candidatus Methanomethylophilaceae archaeon
CTCAGGACGCCATAGTGCGGGAGGAGAGGGTGGCCGCACCCTATGATGAGCGCAAGGTCATCGACAACATACTCCCTGGAGGCCAAGAGCTGATCAAGGCCCATCTGGAGCACCTGCTGCACCATGGTGAGACCGTCTGGTACCAGGAGGCCTTGGATTATCTGCAGGAGAAGGGCGTGGAGGTTCCGGAGCACGACAAGGGCCACGACAAGGGGGATTCCTGCGTGAGCCCGGAGTGCGACTGCCACAAGCAGCCCCCGCTGATGGTGCAGAACGCCCCCTCCGCCGGGATGCAGTGGCCCATCCAGCTGCGTCTCATAAACCCCCGCCCCCCCTTCCTGAAGGGCAAGGAGCTGCTGCTCACCGCCAACTGTGCCGGTTACGTCTGCGACGAGCCAGGGGGAGGCTGGAGGGGCGGATCGGCCTTCGCCACCGCCTGCACCAAGGTGGATGACGACCCCTCGGAGTATGTGGACCGTCTGCGGGCCATGATCGAGGAGGGCGGGGTGAAGTCCATCAAGGTCATGACCATGGACGTCCCCTGCTGTATGGGCCTCTTGAACGTGGCCAAGATGGCCGTGGAGGCCTCCAACGTCAAGGTGCCCATCAAGCATGCGGTGGTGGACCGGGACGGCCGGGTGGGCAAGTCCGTGGACATCCGCAGCTAAACACCTTTTATCCTCTTTTTCTTATCATCGCCACCAGGGACAGGCTGAGCAGGAGCAGGGCGGCGTTCACGTATATGGAGAGCGTCCAGTCTCCGGTGAGGTCCCGCAGGGTCCCGGCCATCACCGGTGACAACACAGCGCCGACCTCCGCCACCAGGTTCCACATCCCGAAGGCCTGGGCCATCATCTCCGGCGGTGCCAGGTCGGCGGTCATGGTCATGTGAACGGTCTGCATGCCGGCGAAGGGCACGCCCATCATGAACAGCAGGCCGCCCAGGACCGTCACGTCATGGCCTCCGATGGAGATGTAGAAACCCAAGGCCGCCACCAGCACCGCGACCAGTCCACACAGGGCCAGATACGGCCATTTCCCGCCCCCATTGGACCGGGCACGGTCCGCTATGAACCCCCCCAGGGGATAACCTATGGCGTTGGCCACGCAGAACAAGGCGGCATACACCGCCGCCCCGGACAAGCCCACCGAGGCGGCCTCTGACACCACCAGCAGGCTCCAGAAGGCGAAGAACCACAAGGTGTAGAGAATGGGTATCGCCGACAGGTACATCAGGACCAGGTTGCGGTCGTGCAGCACCGGGGCGGAGCTTTTCCCCAGCATCATGTAGATTATGAGGATGAGGCCCAAGGCGGCCAAGGTCACCAGGACGGCCTGTGCCCATCCGGACAATCCCATCTCCACCGTGGCGATGTAAGTGGCCATGATGACGGCCAGGAAAACGGCGGAATAGGCCAGCAGCCGTTTGGCCGCCGGAACGATACGTCCTTTCTCGGTGTCCACGTATCTCCAGACCCCATAGGCCACCAGCAAGGTGGGGATCGCCAGCAAGAAGAACGGCACAGGCCAGGCCCTCTCCGCCCCCCAGATCCCCGCCGCCCATTCCAGCACGAAGGGCGTCCCGATGGTGGCCAGTGTCAATCCCAATGAAAGGCCGACGAACACCACGCCCATGCCCATGCCCCTCTTCTCTGGCGGGGTGACGGCATGGATGAGGGCGCGGTCGTTGGAGTAGTACGCCCCTTCCCCCAGGCCGGTAAGCACTCGGGCAGCCACAAAGACCGTGAGGCTGGAGGCCAGAACGGTGAGGAAGGTGGCCACTCCGGACCAGACGGCGCTGATGACCACCAAGGGCTTCCTGCCGTATTTGTCGCCCAGATAGCCGGCCGGGAACTGGGTGAGCATGTAACCGGCGAAGAACATCCCGCCGATGACCCCTCCCAAGGCATGCGGCATGGGGGCCCCGGCCATGAAGGAGACCTCGTTCTCGATCATCCAGGAGACCACGGGTCCAGTCACGGCCCGGTCCAGATAAAGCATCGTCCAGGTCAGGAAAAGCCACAGCCACACGCGGCGATGACGGTTCCAGAATCCTTGTGGGGAGCTCGGCAGGTCCACATTCAACACGGCCACCTCTGTGGCCGTTTCCTGGATTGGGGGGCTGGGAACGGAGAAACAATGCCCATCATCGCATGCCATACGTGGTTGATAAAATTTGTCGCCCCCGCTCTGTCATCAGGCCTTCGGGCATGGCATGGTGGTCAAAGAAGCATCATCTGCTTCCAGCATCTCTTCGTGGAACGGCATATGATTAAGTATGCTCCAGGCCATGTTTACGATTCATATGTCAGAAGAGGTTATGTCCAACGCCTCCAAGGATGCGAGCCCCCCATCGGAGAGCTGGTCCCTGGAAGGCCTGCAGGACCCGGTGTTCGAGCTCTACCGGGTGCGTTTCCCCCAGGTCATGGCCGCGTACGGTGATTACGAGGTGGAGAAGACCAAGCAGGACATCGTCTATCACCTCCAGTTCTTGGAGGAGTCCGTTTGGGCCCAGGACCCTGCCTTGTTCATTGATTATGTGGTCTGGGCCAGGGTGTTGTTCAAAGGATTGGGCATACCCATGTCATGGCTCCAGGACAGCCTCCTCTGCATCCGTGATGCCCTGGGAGACTCGCCATCCGACGGGATGGCCAAGGAGCACATCGGGAAAGCCTTGATGGAGCTGCAGAAGGAGGACGCCGATGCGTCGTTGTTGAAGGTATCCTCCAGCTACCACAAGGAGATGAAGGAGTACTCGGACCGTCTGGTGGAAGGACGACGTCAGGAAGCCCGTCAAGTGGTCATGCGCATGGTCGATTCAGGCGTGAGCATCAAGGAGATCTACATGCAGGTTTTCCAGCCCGCCATGTATTGGATCGGTTGGCTCTGGCAGAACAAGAGGGTCTCCGTGGCCCAGGAGCATTACGCCACCGCCGCCACGAACCTCATCATGGCCGAGCTCTATTCCCGGGTGGCCGAATCCCCCCGCATAGGCCGTTCCCTGGTGGCCACATCCGTCTCCGGAGAGCTGCACGAGATGGGCATACGCATGGTGGCGGACATCTTCGAGATGGAGGGATGGGACACCTACTTCCTAGGGGCCAGCACTCCCAAGGACAGCGTGCTGGAGATGGTCAAGGCCCATGAGGCGGACGTCCTGGCGGTTTCCGCCACCATGACATTCCACATACTGAAGGTGAAGGAGCTCATATCCCATGTCCGCGTTGCCATGGGCGACAAGGCTCCCAAGATCATCGTGGGCGGCTACCCGTTCAAGATATCAGAGGGCCTGTGGAAGTCCGTGGGAGCAGACGGCTTCTCCGAGGACGCCGAGGCGGCAGTGGCCCTGGCCAACAAATTGGTCGAACAAAGGTGATAGGTTGAACATGATCATCCAGACCAGCCAAGACGGTACGATTGTCCGTTCCTGCGATGAGCAGGGGGCAGGCCTGGGCATAGAAGGCCGTTCCTTATGGGACATAATATCGATAGAGCAGATGGCAGGTCTGCAGGACTTCTTGGATGACCCCGCCTTCGGCTCCCTGTCATATCGAGAGAAGACCTTCGTGAATATCCCTGGGAAGGGGTCCTCCTTCTTGGTATCCATGATGAAAGGGAATGAGGGAGGGCTCACCGTGCTCTTGGACCAGGACCGGGCAGGACAGGCTCAGTCTCTGGCCGTGCACTTCCAGAAGGAAGGGCCAACCCGTCCGGAGGATTCCCAGATATATGAAGATCTAACCCGCATCACCAACGAGATGATGTCCATGCAGAGGCAGCTGGAGAACGCCAACCGGGAGCTGGCCTACCAGAAGGAGCGCATCCGGGTGACCATGGACAGCATCGGAGAGGGCGTGGTGTCCACCGACAAGTCCGGAAACGTGCAGTACATCAACGACCAAGGGCAAATCCTCTTGGGTCTGCAGACCTCCTGCATCGGCAAGCCGGTTCATGACGTCATACCTGGTATCCTGCATGAGGAAGAGAGCCTGGAAGGACTGATCGGAATGGCGATGGAGGACGCAGGCCAACCCATCAGGTTGCTGGACGTCACCCTCTGTTGCGACCAGCCCCCCTGCCCGGTCCTAGACATAACACTGTCGGCCATAAAGGACCGCTCCGGGGATGTGGCCGGTGGCGTGGTGGTGTTCTTCAAGGACGTATCGGAGAAGAAGAGGGCGCAGGAGGCCCTCTCCAACGCCAACCGCAAGCTAAACCTCCTGTCCAGCATCACCCGGCACGACCTCCTCAACACCCTCACGGTGCTGAACGGGTACTTGGAGCTGGCACACTCCTCGTCCATAGATGAAGTAACAAAGAGATACCTGGACAAGATGGTCCTGTCTTCAGAGAGGATGCTGGCCCAGATATCCGCCACCCGTGACTACCAGGAGGTGGGTGTCAAGGAAGCCGTCTGGGTGGACCTACCGTCAGTAATCCGGCAGGCCTCATCCCAACTGGACCTCGGCTCGATAAGCATGGATATGCAGTTGCCCGAACAGCTACGGATATTCGCCGACCCCATGGTGAACAAGGTCTTCTACAACCTGATGGAGAACACCCTGCGCCACGGCAAGGGCGTGAGCACCATGAGCTTCCGCATCGAGCTTGAGAACAACCATCTGGAGCTGGTGTACAGCGATGACGGCGTCGGCGTGGAGGAGGAGTACAAGGAGAAGATATTCCGGAGGGAGCATTACAGCAACACCGGTTTCGGGCTCTTCCTGTCCCGGGAGATCCTGGGCATCACCGGTATGACCATACGGGAGGATGGTGTGCCCGGCCAAGGGGCCCGCTTCCGCATACGGGTGCCTCCAGGCTCGTACAGGGGACTGGACTGAGCTGGCCTGCAAAGTATTTTACCCTCACCCAACGCTCTGTAATGACGAATGGCGACGTCCGAAGAAGAATTCCTGAACGAGCTGACGCCGGATGAGGCGCAGGCCATATTGCAGGCCAGCATGTCCATACTCCGGCAGGAATCCTTCCCGGTGGTGGCCAAGAACGTATTCCAGGGCCTCAAGGAACAGATCGGGGCCAAGGCGGGATATGTGGCCCTCCTCTCCGATGACGGCATGGAGAACGAGATTGTTTATCTGGACCCCGGCCATTATGACTGCCGGGTGGACGAGTCCCTTCCCATGCCCATCCGGGGGTTCCGGGCCGTGGTCTACGAATCTGGACGGGCGCAGTACTGCAACGACTTCGACCACACGGAATACAAAGGCCTCATGCCGGACGGGCACGTCCGTCTCCGGAACGTCATGTTCACCCCTCTCATCCTGGAAGGCAAGGCCCGAGGGCTGTTGGGGCTCTCCAACAAGGAGGGGGACTTCACGGACCGCGACGCCATGTTGGCGGAGCACTTCGGTAGGCTGGCTTCTCTGGCGCTGTACAATTCCTTCAAGAACAGCGAGCTGGAGGCCAGCGAGACCCGGTGCCGTCATCTGATAGAAGGGGCCTTCGATGCCATGGTCTCCATCGACCAGGATGGGAAGGTCATCTTCTTCAACGATGCCTTCCGGAGGCTGTTGCGCCTCTCGGACGGGGAGATGCTGGGAAAGGGCATCGACGATTTGCTGAAAGCGACCGAGAGGCCCGAAGCGGAAGGCATCCACAAGGTCAAGGCCGCCCTGCCGGACGGGAGGCAGGCCTCCCTGGAGGTATCAGTCTCCAAAACTATCATGGGAGGCGAGGACGTGCAGGTGCTGGTCATAAGGGACGTGACCAAGAGCGAGGCCCTGGAGAGGAGGATGCGGCTCGTGGACCGGAAGATGGAGCTCATGGGCAAGGTCACCCGTCACGATGTGCTCAACCACATCATGGTGGTGCAGGGCTTCCTGGAGCTCTCCCACGATAGCGGGCAACCCCTGTCCGAGAGGTATTTCGAACGCATCAACGAGGCCTTGGAGAGGATGAAGAGCCTGTATTCCCTGCAAAGGGAGTTCGAGACCCTGGGGACCGCTGCGGCGGAATGGGTGGACTTAGAGGAGAGCATGGGGCGGGCCCGTTCGCTCTTGGCTCAGGACAGCAGCGGGGTGGAGTTCCGTATCGGTGTGCAAGGGATGGTCTGGGCCGATCCGTTGTTCGACAAGGTCCTCTACAACCTGGTGCAGAACTCCCTGCAGCATGGGGAGAAAGTCTCGTTCATCGGCATCGAGGCCGTAACGAACGGCAACGAGGTGCTCATCGACGTGTACGATGACGGCGTGGGCGTGCCAGAGGCGGACAAGAGGTCCATATTCAGCTTGGGTTTCGGGAAGAACACCGGTCAAGGGCTGTTCCTGGTGAAGGAGATCCTGGACACCTATGGCATGAGCGTGGAGGAGGCGGGGTCACCGGGAGAGGGGGCGCGCTTCCGCATCCACGTGCCTATCGGCAGCTGGCGTCTCTCATAGGACATCATATCGGTAAGAGGGTGAACAACAGCACCGTAGCCAATACCACCGGCACTATGTATTTCACCAATGGGAGGACGAAGCGGCGGCAGCCGCAGCTTATCTCGTCCTCCAGGAACTGCCGGTCCACGTACCATGAGAACATCAGGGCGGTGAGCAGGGCGGCCAGGAGTATGCCCACGGTTCCGAATGCATGGTCCAGGATGTCCAGCACCCTTTCTCCCATTATGCGGAGGTCCAAGGCGGAGTAGCTGAGGGCGGCGGCCATCCCCACCACGGTGACCAGGCCGCCCACCAGGAGGGAGGACCGTACCCTGTCCAGCGACAGGTTGTTCATCACCGAGGCCACGTTCACCTCCATCATGGACACCGAGGATGTCAGGGCGGCGGTGAACAGGAGGGCGAAGAACAGGAAAGCCAGCAGCTCGCCCAGGAGCATCCCGTCGAAAGCCGCCGGAAGAGTGACGAAGGCCAGCTCCGCCCCCACCGTGGGCTCCAACCCGTTGGTGAAGACCACCGCGAAGATGATGGTACCCGCGATTATGGCCACGGAGACGTCGGCGATGCAGACCGCTATGGCGGAGCGGGTGATGTTCACATCCTTGCCCATGTAGCTGGAGTAGGTGATTATGAGGCCATACCCCACAGACAGGGAGAAGAAGGCTTGGCCGAAGGCAGCGGTCCAGAGCCCGGCCTCCGACATCTTGGAGAAGTCCGGTGTGAATAGGTACTCCAATCCCTGCATGAACCCCGTGGTCTGCACGGAATAGACCAGAAGGATGGCCAATATCACGAAGGTCAAAGGGACCAAGGCATTGCTCATCCTCTCGATACCGGACCGCACACCCTTTGAGACGATGAGGGAGGTTATGGCCAGAGTCACCAGGAAGAACAGGACCGGCAGATAGCCGGCAGTCAGGTCTGGGAAGCTAAGGTCCATGGCTCCCGTGGAGGACACCAAGAAGGCCAGCGTCCATCCGGTTATCACCAGGTATACGCCGGTGATCATGACCATCACCAGGAATATGAACCAGCCCACCCAGGCGTAACGTTCCCGGAGACTGCGGAACGATGACACCACGTCCTTCTCCAGATGACGTCCGACCGCCATCTCCACAACCATCAAGGGGAAGGCCAGGAAGATCACTGCCAGGATGAACGGCAGAAGATAAGCCCCTCCCCCGTTCAGGCCGGCTATGGCTGAGAATCTCCAGATGTTGCCCAGCCCCACCGCGGAGCCGATGGTGGCTATAATGAAAACCCGGCTGGAAGACCATTTCTCCATGTCCATCCCTCCTCCTCGCCTGCGATGTCCTGCCATTGATGGTGCCCGTAACGGAAATAAGTTTCCCGTGGCGGGCATAGGATAATCAATCGATCCATCCATCATATGCACATGAGCACCGAGGAAAGATTGCCGGAGACCGAGGAGGAGTGGTCGAGGAAACTGTCCAAGGAGGCCTTCCTGGTCCTTCGCCGTCGAGGGACGGAGGCGCCGTTCACCGGTGAGTACCACCGGCATAAAGGCGATGGCATCTACCTATGCGCCGGTTGTGGGGCGCACCTCTTCGATTCCGAGCGCAAGTTCGATTCCGGAACCGGGTGGCCCAGTTTCGATTCCGCCCTTTCCGGCAAGGTGGAGGAGGAGGTCGACCGCAGCCATGGAATGAAGCGCACGGAGGTGCACTGCTCCCGTTGCGGCGGCCATCTCGGCCATGTGTTCCCTGACGGGCCCACACCCAGCGGCCAACGTTACTGCATCAACTCCGTTTCCCTGCGGTTCCAGGAACGTTGACGTCTCAGCTGATGATCACGTTCAAAGAGTGGATGGTGCCATCGAAGAAGCGTCCGGTGGCGGCGGCGTTGTAGCCTGTCCCGCCGATGTGCCACCCCGAGGTGCCCAGTGTCGGGACGGCGTCTGTCACGGACTTCTGACCCATCAACACCATCGTTCCTTGGCTGTTGTTGACGAAGATCTGCACCGTTCTGTCACTCATGCTGTACACCCCCATGACCGTGTACTGGGTCCCGGCCACGATCTGGATGCCGCTGAACCCAGCTATGCCAGTGCCGTCGGAACGCACCCAACCGGCCCGGGTGCCGAACTCGAAGTGCCGATTGCCATCGGAGCTGCCGCTGAGCTGCAGACGGAAGCCGTTGTCGCCATTGCTGTTGAATATGCTGGCCCAACCCTCCTGCTGGTCCGGCGCCAGCCTCAATGTTACTTTCGCTGTGACTGTGAAGTTCTGACCAAGGGGGCCGATGCTGCTCTGGGGGAGACTAAGAGACTGTTGTTGGCTGGATACGATGCTCAGCGGGAACGCCGTCACCGCCCCGTTCTTGGACACTGCTGAGGACAGGTCGATGCTGGTCCCATAGGAGCCCATAGCCAAGAATGTGGTGCGGGCTATCGTGAACCCGGTGGGGAGATGGATCAAACGCACATCCACTCGGCTCCCTTCCATGGAGTCGCCCAGCAGCAGCACCAACTGGTCGCCGGTACCGAATCTTCCGCCCGCCCCTCCTATGGCATAGAACTGTATGCTACCGTCCAGAGCCTGATAGCGGGTGGAGAAGGAGCTGTGGTTATCCAAGGCCTGCGTGGAGGATATGCCGTTCACTTCCAGGCGGGCCTGTGACAGCAGGAAGGATGACGTCACCGGGCCCAAGGTCAGATAGTAACCATCCTCGCCTCGGTCCTCCACTTGGGAGAAATACCCCATCGGAACGGCTTCCACGGGGTTCATGAATCCCATGACCATGACCATGAGCACGGCGGAGATGACCACAGTCACAGCTACCATCAATATGGTGGCGATGACGGGGGAGACCGCATCCCTTCTGCTACGTGGATGACCTTTAATCATGACATTTACCGCACTGCATAAGGAGTTATAAAACTCTGGAGGATATTATCTCGGGCAACATGATTTATCCGTAATAGTGCATTAGCAATCCTGGTCTTGTTCATGCCTAGAAGTCCCGAAGCTGTCACAGAGAGATTGAGATGGGCTTTCGACCATGCCTCCCTGGGCATGGCCATCGCAGACTCGGACGGAAGATACTTGGATGTCAATCAGCAGTTTTCAGAGATGCTGGGGTTCAGCCGGGAGGAGCTGCTGGAGATGAACTTCATGGACATCACCGCCTCCTCCCATTCTAGCAGCGAGGAGAACCTGCAGCGTCTCCAGAGCGGGGAGGTCGACAAGCTGGTGGTGGAGAAGAGATACCGTCGCAAGGACGGTTCCGTCATCGAGGTCAAAGTCACCGTGGACATGGTCAGCAATGAAGGCCGGTCCTTCCTATTCACCCAGGTCCAGGATGTCACCGATCGGAAAAGGGCAGAGAGGAAGCTACGCAAGAAGCGCACCGAGCTATCCACCCTCATAGGGAACCTCCAGGGCATGGTCTACCGCTGCCTCCTGGACCAGGATTGGACCATGATGTATATCAGCGACCCCTGTGAGAGCATCACCGGCTACAAAGCGGAAGACCTGGTGGACAACAGGCTGTTGTCCTATGCATCCATAATACACCCCGATGACCGGCAACGGGTGCAGGACAGCATCAAGCAGGCCATGAATGAGGGTCAAGGGTTCATGATCCGTTACCGCATCACCCGTGCCGACGGCTCGGAGCGTTGGGTCATGGAGCAGGGCTCCGCCACCCGTTACGAGGACGAGGACACGCTCCATCTGCAAGGGTACATCAGCGACATCACCGAGCACGTGGAACTGGAACAGATGTACCAGCGCCTTTTCGACGATCTGCCCTTCGGGGTGGCGGACATATCCGCAGGCATGGAGTTGCTGGCCATGAACCAGACATTCATCTCCATGATGGGCATAGAGTTCCCGGAGGATGGAGGCAATCCCTTGTTCCCCGTCGACAACGAGACCGAAGGCCTCATCAGCCGCAGCCTCCGGCTCGGCTCCACGTTGAACTCCGAGTTCTCCCGGCTCGGACGCACATACTCCATAACCGTCATACCACAGTCCTCCCGTCGCAACCGCAGCGTGCATGTCGTCCTGCAGGACATCACGGAGATCAAACGGACGGGGGAGCAACTGGTCCGGGAGGAGTCCCGCCTGCGTCTGTTCCTGAACTCCTTGGACCTCTTCGCCTACGTCAAGGATTCCGACCTCCGCTACGCCATGGTGAACAGCGCCTATGCCCGCTTCCTAGGATTGAGCGAGACCGAGATAATCGGTCGCCGGCACGAGGACCTGGACACCGAGATGGATATGGAGGGCAACCTGGAAACGGATCTCAAGGTCATGGAGGAAGGCATACCTCAGATGTATGAGACCACCATGCATGGGAAGGTTCTAAAGGTCCGCAAGTTCACCCTCGACCTCCGTGACGGACAGAACGGCGTGGGGGCCCTGATGTCCGATATAAGCGTCAGGAAGAGGATGGAGGACTCCGACGCCTTCCTGCACTACCTCCTCAGCCATGACCTGAAGAACAAGCTCACAGTCATCATGGGCTACCAGGACCTCCTGTGCCAATCCTGCGACCCGGACCAGATGGACCGGTTCCTGGAGGCCATAGAGAAGGCCTCCCAGGACGGTGTGGAGCTCATCGACAAGGTGGAGCTCATGAAACGCCTCAGCTCCACGTCCGAGACCACGCCGGTGAACCTGCGGGGGGCCATCAAGAGGGTGGAGGCCCAGTTCCACCAGAGGTTGGAGGACGCCGGGATGACCATGCATGTGGACTATGAGTCCCTGAACGTCTCCGTACAGGGCGGCCCCCTCATACACGAGCTGTTCAGCAACCTGGTGGAGAACTGCATAAACCATTCCAGCGGCAGCCGTATACAGATCGCCGCCCGGGACCAAGGAGAGAACGTCCTCTGTCTGGTGGAGGACGACGGCCGAGGGGTGGACGAGGCAGATAAGGCCATGCTCTTCGACCGGGGCTTCCACAAGGGTCGGAGGGCCGGTTCCGGTCTGGGTTCCTATCTGGCCCATCGTATCACCGAGTTCTATAAGGCGGAGATATTCGCCTGCGACTCCGAGATGGGCGGCCTGTGCATCGGGATACGCTTCCGCAAGAGCTGACCCGTCCGCAAGGATTATCATCCGCCCGTCCCATCCATCCGGCATGGCAGACATCATCAGCCCGGACGGCAAGGGCAAGGAAGACCTCAGGGGACGCATACTGGTGGGCAAGGAGCTCACATCCTACCAGGACGGTGCGGTGGTATCCCGCACCCTCTTGAACAAGAACGTGGGCACATTGACGCTGTTCTCCTTCGACGAGGGGCAGGGCCTGAGCGAGCACACCGCCCCCTACGATGCCACCGTATTGATCCTGGACGGGGAGGCCTCCGTCCGCATCGATGGGGAGGAGTTCCATCTACGGGAAGGGGAGATGATCATCATGCCCGCCAACAAGCCGCATTCCTTGCACGCTGTGAAGCGTTTCAAGATGCTCTTGATAATGATCCGGGCCTGAGCAAGGTTGATAAACCCCTCTGCTCCATAGTTCCATCCCCATATTATTATTTTTTTTCTATTCTTTTTATCAACCTTTAAGTAATGGCATCCCAATCCCAACAAGGGTATCGAAAATGAAGAAGACCATGGAGAATCTATCCAAAGCTTTCGTGGGCGAGAGCCAAGCCCGCAACCGTTACACGATATACTCCCGCACCGCCAAGGACGAGGGGTACGAGCAGATCTCGGAGATATACCTCAAGACGGCGGAGAACGAGTGGGAGCACGCCAAATGGCTGTTCCGCATGATCAACCAGCTCAAGGGCGGGGACAAGTCCTACGATGAGATCGTCATCGAGGCAGACGTCCCTACCGTCTTCGGCAGCACCGCTGACAACCTCCGGGCATCCATCGCCGGCGAGGAGCACGAGAACACTGTGATGTACCCGGAGTTCGCCTCCGTGGCGGAGTCCGAGGGCCTTCCCGAGGTGGCTGCCCGCCTGCGGGCCATAGGACATGCCGAGAACCACCACAAGACCCGTTTCGAGATGCTCCTGGCCGCCTTGGAGGGCAAGACCCTGTTCAAGAAGGACAAGGAGGTCACCTGGGAATGCCGCAAGTGCGGTTACCAGCACACCGGTGCCGAGCCTCCGGAGAAGTGCCCATCCTGCGACCATCCCACCAAGTACTTCCAGAGAAGCTGCGACGTGTTCTGAAACCAACGGGGCCCGGCCCCGGCAAAACATTTTTCCCTCCGTGTGCGCTCACATGTGAGAGGCTTCCTATGGGAGTGGACTGCATGGACTTTGACCAGTACGAGGTGGACCTCAACGCCAAATGCGTGTGCGGTTGCATGGACGGTAACCGTTTCCACAAGATCTACCGTTTCCCCAACATGAGGGGGGCCTCGGTGGCCTCCAACCCCAAGATCCTGGGTTTCTCAGAGGTCGGATACCGGGTGCTGACCATATCCTTCCTGTCCGAGACCGAATACCAGGTGGAGAACCTCCCCGGCTTCGACAAGCAGATCCTGGACTGTGAGGACTGGGAAGAGGCAGAGGGTATACTGAGAAGGATTATGGCCCTCTGAGGTCGAGTGGTCCCATGCCGGAGCATCATCATGTCATCATAGTCGGCGGTGGCCCGGCGGGGGCCGCCGCGGCATTCTTCCTCGCCCATCTCGGGGTAAGGGACGTTCTGCTCCTGGACCGTATGCTGGGCAGCGAGGTCTACGACCGTTATCACAGCGTCTGTGGCGAAGGCATCAGCAGCCGTGCCCTCCGGGACCTGGCCCCCATGGAGCCATGGCATTTGCGGGACCGTATCCAGCGCATGGACCTCCTATGGCCGGGGGGCGTTCGAATCCGGCGCCGCATGGACGGACTGGTGCTGGACCGCCCCCTGTTCCTGCAGGAGCTGCGACAGAGGGCAGAGGAAGGCGGTTGCACCATCCGTCCTGGTACCGTGGTCTCGGTGACGGATGAAGGCCGACAGTACCTGCTCCGTCTCCGAGACGGCACCGAGCTCAGCTGTCATTACCTCCTCGGAGCGGACGGGGCCTTCTCCCGGGTCCGCCAGGACCTCTTCGGCAGCCGTCCACGACGCATGATCGCCGTGCAGCAGTGCTTGAGCACAGAGCCGGCCGCCCCGTCCACAGCGGAGATCGAGATGGGGGCGGTTTTCCAAGGGGGATACCGCTGGGTGTTCCCATCCGGGGAGCTATCCAATGTAGGCTTCCCCAAGGGCAAGGGGGAGTTCCAGGGAGTGGCCTTCAAAGGCGGTCGCTACCTGCCCTTCGGCGGCGTGGAGGAGCCGGTGCACGGGCGTGCCATGCTCATAGGGGATGCCGCCGCTCAGGCCAATCCGGTCTGCTTCGGCGGTCTGCGGGCGGCCATGACCGCTGCCAAGGTGGCCGCCCGGGCGGTGGCCCGCGACGACCCCCAATCCTACGCAAGATGGTGGAAGAGGTCCCTCTGGTCCTCGCCGCGCTTCCTGCTGGCCCACGACCGTCTGCGGTCCTGGAGCGATGCAGACATGGAGAGGGCGGTGAGGCCCTTCCGTCGCAGTGTGAACCCCTTGTCGGTGCTGCGGGCGGTGGCCACAATGCCCGGCAACGTGCCCATGTACATAGCCTACCTCATCACTTTCCGATACGCTTGGTGAAACCATGTCCCTGCTACGAAGAAAACATACCATCATACCCCTCACCCGGATGACCCTGGGGGAGTTCGACATCCAAGAGCCCGGTGGCTACCGGAACGTCAAGACCTTCCCTCTGCATATCAAGGCCGGTCGGGACCTGCATGTCCGTGTCCGTTCCGACCGGCCGTTGGACCTGGCGGTTTCTGACCAGAAGGGTTTCTGCCGCTCCTTTCAGGAAGGGGTGACGGAAGGCGGCCTGGGGCCGGTGCACTTCCCGGAGAAGGAGCTGGCGGCCCTGGTGCTGGGGGTCTTCCGAGGCGACCGGGCCGATCTGGAGCTGGAGGTTTGGACGGAATGACGGCCCCAATCCTCTAAATACCGCGAACGGCGATGTCCGACCCATGGACAGGAGGCCCCGTGGCCGGTACCGGGCCAGCAGCAAGCTGGACCTCAGCAGCGGATTCGACCGTGGCGTCATCGCTCTCTTCCTGGTCTCCACCCTGTGCTGCGGCATAGCGGTGGTGGTGCTCTTCCAGACCGGCGTGGTGCAGGACCTGGTCACCGTGCTCCCCTTGTTCACCGCCTCTTTCGTGGTGCCAGGGTTGGTGGTCTACCTGGACGTGGGTCGATGGCACTACCTCCTGGCCCTGGTGGCGGTGGCGGCGGTGATGATGGTGGCCGGGCTGGATGCCATATACGCCGCCTTCCTGGTCTATGCGGTCCTGGGCGGCTTCGGGGTGGTGGGGCTGGTGGTGGCCCTGCAGAAGCGCTACTTCTATGACGTCCTCTCCCGCATCGAGGCCCTGGGCCTGAAAGAGGGGCAGGACCGTCGGGACCGTCTCGTCTCCTATGTCTTCAACATCCGTGAGGACACCGACACCCGCAACCTCACCATGGAGCACAACCTCTCCCGCAACCGTTTCCCCTGGCGGGAGATGGGGGAGCTGATGGTGCTGGGATTCATGCTAGGGATATTCATATGGATATACCTCAGCCTGAACCCCGCCCTGCTCATCAACTACAGCCTGAACCAGATCCTCCTGGTGATGTTCCTGATATCCATGTACATACCCCTCCTGGTCCTCCCTTGGGCCATATTCAAGTCATTGGATGTGCGCATCAGCAGCGAGTTCCGGGACTTCCGTCTCTTCGGAGGCGTGGTCACCACCCTCCAGAAGACCGTCCTGCCGGTGGCGGCGGTCATGATCTACGCCATATCGGCCGTGAACCGTCTGGGTCTGGATGTGGTCTTAGGCTATATCGCCACATCCGCCGCCTTCAACATACTGGTGGTGGGGGCCACCACCGTCATCTACTACACATTCTTCGAGAAGGGGCTGGTGGACAGCATAGTGGGCCGCTGGCGGACTTTCCGTCCCATGCCCATACTGGCGGAGCTGAGGGAGAAGGAGGAGCGTAGGAGGAAGGAGATCCCCGGCATGCCACGAAGGGTCTACGAGGAGAGCATGGAGATGGATTTCACTCCCTATCGATGAGACGGGAGACTATCCAAGGCGCTCGGATGCCCAGGCGCTCCTTGTTCACGGCCATGGCGGCCAGGATCACATTGCTACCCGCGGCCATGGCGGCCGCCACCGGGGTGGAGTCCACCATGAGGTAGCCGGAGAGGTAGGAGAACAGCAGCAAGAGCCCCATCACCACATAGAAACGGTGCGGTTGGGAGATCCATGACGGTATCTGCTCGCTGTAGTACGAGACCACCAGGGCGGCAGCGGCCACGGCTACGATTATGAGCGCCAACAGGCTGCTGTCCAGTACTTGGACCAGGGAATGGTAGCCCTCGCCGGTGGGGTCCCTGATCATACGGGAGAACACTCCGGACATGAAGATGGAGAACGACAGTCCCAAGGCCCTCTCCAGTGTGGCCCTGGAATCCTGTATCGCATGTCTCCAGCTGAAAGCGTTTCGCTGCATCCCGTTCTCCCATCCCCTCGCTGCGATTTAACCCTTTGCCGAAAGGCGGAGATGAACTTTCGACTCCCCCCCTCCCGGTTCGGTTCATATATCCTCCTCTCGGCTGATGTATCCGGGTCACGGTAAATGTTCGCAAGCAGAGGCAGCGGTCAGGGTCCGATGCAGGATTTGATGCTGGCACAGGCCATGGGTATGCTGGACGATAGTTTCCTCCCCCCGGTCGGCAAGGTGACGTTCCTGGAGGGGGACGAGGGGCCGGTGGACATGCTGGCCCATTCCCTGTGCTCCCGGGCCGCCGCCTCAGGGTCCCCGGTCTACTGGGTGGATGGGGGCAACATATTCGACCCGCACCGGCTCTCCCGCATGATGCGGCGGCAGGGAAGCAATCCCCGCATGCTGTTGGAGAGGGTGCATGTGAGCCGGGCCTTCACCGCCCATCAGATGTGCGCCATAGTGGAGGAGGGCCTGGAGGCCGCCCTGCGGGAGCATGGGCTAGGTCTGGTGCTCTTGCCGCGGATGTCCTCGCCGTATCTGGACGAGGACGTGGACCGCACCGAGGCCCAGCATCTCCTCCGTGGGTCCCTGCGCAGCCTACAGGATCTCTCCCGCCGTCATCAGGTGCCGATAGCCGTCAGTGCCCAAGGGGGCCGAGGGAGGGAGAGGATGCAACGCAGCGTCAAGGGAGGCAGCGATGATTCCATGAGGGTCAGCGCCCACGCCGGGGTGCTGCGGGTGGAGGCCCCAGGAGGTAAGGAGGCCTTGCTGCCCCTGGCCCCGGGACAGACCTCCTTCCGGAGTTTCCAGGAGGCCTGAGGATGGGTCGGACCGTTCCCACCTATCGGCAGATTATGGAGATGACCATCTCGGATTGGGAGGGGTTCCGCCGCGCCCTGGGTGCGGAGGACCGAGAGGCCTTCGATGCTTTGGTGCGGAAGGCTAGGGAGCATGCCTGTTCCGGCAGCAACGCCGCCGTCTGCGACCCCTCCGAGAGCCTCATGCTCTCCATGTTGCTGGAGCATGAGAAGGAGCTGCGCCGTTTGCGTAAGGAAGAGGAAGGATGAGAGGCTGGATCATCGACTGCTACCCGGACCGCAATGACGAAGGGGTGGTTCTATGGTTCCGCACCGCCGACCGTGTGGTCCGCGTGCACGATGCCGGGTACCGGCCATCATTCTATGTGTCCGGACAGGGCCTGGAGGGACTGACCCGCGACCTGGAGGGGGCCGGGGCCATCACCTCCCTCGTCCGCCGGCGCACGGAGCTGGGAGCCCCACCGGTGGAGGTCCTGAAAGTCAGCGTGGACAACTCCCGTCAGCTGGCTCGTCTGGCCCGGGCGGTGGACCGCTGGGGGGATTATCGTCGCTTCCGTCTGTACAACGTCGACCTGCGCATCGGGCAGCGCTACCTCCTCCCCCGCGGGCTCTTCCCCTTCGGTCTGGCCGAGTATGATGGGGGCATGCGTATGTTGGAGTCCCGTCTCCGCATAGACTATCCTGTCCCGCCCCTGCGGGCATCCCAGGTCTGCATGGAGTCCGGCTACGGCCCCAAGCCCCTGCCTGACGACCCCATCCGCTCCTTGTCCCTGGACGGCATGCAATGGGAGGGGAGGGAGGAGGACATGCTACGGGACCTGCAGGAGGCCGTGCGGAGGGTGGACCCGGACCTGCTGCTCGTGCCACGGGGGGACTCCGCCGGCCTTGGCCACATCCTGCACCGGGCCTCTGTCCTGGGATTGGAAGGATTCGAGCTAGGCCGGGAGAAGGGCTTGCGGGAGAAGGAAGAGCGCAGCTACCAGAGCTACGGGCAGACCGTCTATCGGCCTGCGGCCAAGATGCTCCGGGGCCGCCTGCACATCGACACCTCTTCCTTCATGTACCGGGAGGGGGGAGTCAGCGGGGTCCTGGACCTCTCCCGGGTCTGCGGCATACCATTCCAGGACCTCACCCGCGTCACCCCGGGGACGGCCATCAGCTCCATGCAGATGGACCAGGCCCTGCGCAGCGGGCACCTGGTGTCTTGGAAGAAGAACCGTCCTGAGGACTTCAAGACCGCTCGGCAGCTCATCCGTTCCGACCGGGGCGGCATGATACACCAGCCGGTGGTGGGCCTGCACCAAGGGGTGACAGAGCTGGACTTCTCCTCCCTCTATCCCAGCATAATCGTGAATTTCAACATATCCCCGGAGACCCTGCAATGCTCCTGCTGTCCGCAGGCGGAGCGTGTGGTCCCGGAGCTGGGCTATCGTATCTGTGGTCGGCAGCAAGGACTCCTTCCCCAGGTGATAAGACCAATAATCGAGCGCCGCCGCACCTTCAAGAGGCTGGCCAAGGAGCGTCCGGAGAGGAGAGAGGACTATGAGGGCCGGTCCAAGATACTGAAGTGGCTCCTGGTCACATGCTTCGGTTACACCGGATACCGCAACGCCCGCTTCGGGAGGATCGAGTGCCATGAGTCCATAACCGCCTATGGGAGGGAGATACTCCTGCGGGCCTCGGAGATGGCGGAGGAGAGCGGATTCCGCATACTGCATGGCATAGTGGACTCCTTGTGGCTGCAGGGGGACGGGGACGTCTCCCGGTTCCAGGACCGGGTGGGCCGGGAGTACGGCATCCCTCTGGAGGATGAGGGCCGTTACAGCTGGCTGGTCTTCCTGCCCAACATCCACAACGGCATGGGGGCCCTGAACCGCTACTACGGGGCCTTCCAGGACGGGAGGGTCAAGATGCGTGGGATAGCGGCGAGGAAGAGGGACTGCACGCCTCTGGTACGGGATTTCCAGACCCGGGCCCTCTCCTTGCTGGCGGAGGGGGAGGGGTGCTCCGGGTTCATGGAGAGGGTGCCGGATGTGATCGGGTTGTTGCAGGGCTTCCATGAACGCCTCCTGTCCGGTGAGGTTCCCCGGGAGGAGTTGGTGCTCACGCGTCGGATATCCCGTCCCTTGGACGGCTACCGGCAGATGAACCACACTGCCGCGGCCCTCCGTTGCCTACGTCAGCAGGGGCAGGAGCTCCAGCCCGGTGAGTCCTTGCGTTATGTTTTGCGGGACGACTCCTCCCGGCAACCTTCCCAGAGGGTGGAGGTCTCCGAACTGCAGGGAGAGGGGGGATATGATGCCGGGTTCTACGCCGAGCTACTCCTCCGCAGCGGCGAGGAGCTCCTATCGCCTTTGGGATGGGACCGGGAGAGGCTGAGACAGAGGCTGCTGGGGAGAGGGGATCAGACCGTCATCGGGTCCAAGCCGGTGTAGATCAAGAACACTGGCAGCAGCATGCAGGATGCCAGGTGCACCCGGTTCACCCCCACGGCGGTGGGGATGAGCCCCATGACCGTCCCTGTCAGGAGGACCAGCAGTCCGGAGGGGCCGGTCATGGCGGCCACCAACAGGACCATGAAGGCCATGACGGCGCTGCTTATGCGATGGAGGTCGGCACCTCCCATGCTGCGGGCCATGGCCAGCCCGGAGGTCAAGGTGGCGAGGTATCCCAGGAGCGACGACAGGAGCACCGCGAAGAGGAGTATGCAGAGCGGGAGCAGCCCCGGTCCGGGGAGCGACCCTCCCATGACCTCCCCCACGGCGATCATGGTGCCGGATCGTCCGTTGCCAGAGACGGCGAGGGTTACCAGGGTGAACACGGTGGAGGCGGTGCCCACGGAAGCCACCATGGAAATGAAGCGTGCCGGTTCCCTCTCCGGAGATGTGACGCAGGCCACCACCGTCCCGGCGGTGGCGGTTATCCCCGGGAACCAGCCCACCATGGCCGCGGCCAGGAGGCCCTTCAAGGCCGGCATGGGATGTCCATGCACCTGTGACGGCGTCCTCTGTGGCGGTAATGGGCCCCCCTGCACGGAAAGCAGCATGGCGGGCATGCCGAACAGTCCGGTGAGCAGGGGGAGCATCATGCTGCCTCCATCCATCAGGTGCCACTCCGGCAGGGAGGCATGCATGCAGAGGTATCCCAGCAGGCCGGATAGGGCCATCAGCAACAGGGCCCACAGACGGTCGTGCCCACCGTCTTCCGTAAGGACCAGCAGGAGAAGGGTGGACAACAGGACATAGGGCGTGACCGCAGCCATGGTTCCTTCCGCCCCTTCCTGCATGAGCAGGAACAAGGGCAAGGCCAAAGCGGTGGCCGCCACCGCCCCTACCAGCGAACCCACCGCTGCCGCCGAGACCGCATCCATCCCCTGGCCTTGCAGGAGCATGCGATGTCCTGGGAGGATGTTGAGGATGTCCTCTGGGCCGGGGGCCCCCAGGAACACGGAGGGGACGAAGTCCACGAAGGAGTGCACCACTGAGGCCGATACCACCCAGGAGGCGACGAGCACCGGCATCCATTCCGGCGGGGCGAGGGATTCCAGGGCGGATTCGATGAGCGGATAGGAGCCCAGCATGATGGCCGCCAGGGTGTTCACGTGTATGCCCGGCACCAGGCCGGTGAAGCACCCCATGGCCGATCCCACGATGATGATGCAGAACAGCATGGAGACCAGCTGCAGCTCCATGAGGGAGAGGCAGAAAAGGGAAGCGGATAAGCGTGGACACTACGTTCAGGCTGCGAAAGGTTCCTCAGTCATAGTAGACGGTACGCCCGTCCACCACATCCACGCGGAGGACGGTCTTGATGCTTACGCCCATCTCCGCCTCCATCTCCGCCTTCCGGTCGGTCTTCTCGAAGACGGTGATGATGTCCACGATCTCCGCTCCGATGGTGTTTTTCAGGGCATGGACGATGGCCCGGAGGGTGCCGCCGGTGCTGAGGACATCATCCACGATCACCACCCTGTCTCCTTTCTTGATCCCGTTTATGAACATGTCCGCTTTGGAATAACCGGTGAACTGGGCGATGTTCACCTCGCCGGGAAGACCGTAGCTGCGCTTACGGATGACGTTGTAGGGGATCCCCAAGCGGAGGGATATGGGCACTACCAGATGGATGCCCATGGCTTCCGGGGCCAGTATCATGTCGCAGTCGAAGTCCCCGATGCGGACGATCTCATCCACCGCCTCCTGCAAGACAGCAGGGTCCATCCGAGGGATGCCGTCCGTTATGGGATGGACGAAGTAATGATACTTGCCCATCTTGACCACAGGGCATTCCAGGACGCTCTGCTTCAGCCTCTCCAGCATAAGGGGTCTATCGTCGGGCATGGGAAAAATGTTTTCATTCCTCCAAGAGCAGGGGAACGAACTGGAAACGGGAGCTGTCGAACAGGCCGCGGTCCCCGAGCTTCAAGGCAGGGATGACCAGAAGGCTCTGGAAGCCCAGGGTCATGAAGGGAGCGTCCAGGGAACAGCCCATGCTTCTCACGAAGTCCTGCACACGATGCTCAGCCGTCGCCACCTCTTGGGCGGAGGCGGTGCTCATGAGCCCGGCCACAGGCAGAGGCAAAGATGCCTCATCCTTCCCGTCCGTGGCGTAGTATCCCCCGTGGACGGATATGGAGTTGACTGCCTCGGCCAACAGCTGGGGGTCGGTGGCGGCTACGATGATGTTGTGGGAGTCATGGGCCACGGATGATGCGATGGCGCCTTTACGGATCCCGAGGCCTTTGATGAAACCCAGGGCCGGTGCGGCCTCTTGGTAACGGTTGATGACCGCCAGGTGTAGAATGTCCTCATCCAGGTCGGCTTGCACACGGCCATCCTTGACCGGTAGCAGGGCATGTATCTCCTCGCTGATGATCTGGTCCGGTATGATGCCTATGACCCGTGCTTGAACGTTGTCCCTGTCGCTTCTGACCAGGAAATCATCCGCGTTCCAATCCTTCCTCCAGATGTATGTCTGGGCGGCCTTCGGGGTAACCGGGAAGAGGGCCTCACCGTCTTTGGCCACCAGCTCGCCGTCGATGTACACCTCCAGTACTTGGAAGTCCACCAGGTCCCTCACCACCGTCAGGTCGGCCGGCATGGCCAGATCCACACATCCCCCCTCCAGATTGTAGTGGCGGGAAGGCCAGATGGTGGCGGCCTTGATGGCGGTTATGGCATCCAAGCCCAGGGAGACGGCCTTCCGTAGCAGGGCCTCCATGTAGCCGTTGACCATGTCAGAGGCGTGCATGTCATCGGTGGCCAGGAAGAACGGGTACTCCTCTGAGACCTTGATGAGGTCGGCCATGTTCTTGCAGGCCGTCCCCTCCCGCACCTGAACAGTCATGCCCTTCTCTGATTTCTCCAAGGCCTCTTGCAAGGTGGTGCACTCGTGGTCGGTGCTTATCCCCGCCGCGATGTAATCCTCCAACCCATCGCCGCTGAGCCCCGGGGCGTGCCCATCGATGGGCTTCCCCAGCTTCTGAGCCGCTTCCAGTTTGGCCATGACATCGGGCTGCTTGTTGAGGACACCGGGGAAGTTCATCATCTCCGCCAGCCCCTTCACCTCGTCCATGGCCAGGAGCTTGGAGACGTCCTCCGGCCCCAGCACTGCTCCGGAGGTCTCCCAGGGGGTGGCAGGGACGCAGGAGGGAGCCATGAAGTGGAAGCGCATGGGCACATCCGAGGCGTCCTCCATCATGTAACGGACGCCTTCCATGCCAAGGACGTTGGCGATCTCATGCGGGTCGGCAATCACCGCTACCACACCGTGAGGCACGGCGGTCTGAGCGAAACGAGAGGGCACCAGCAAGGAGGACTCGATGTGCACGTGGGAATCTATGAGTCCGGGGATGATGTAGCGGTCGAAGTCTTCTTCGACCTCTTCGATGGACATGATGACACCGTCCTGGATGGTCAGCACGGCAGGGAAAATGCGATCACCGATAACGTCCACGACGTTGCCGGATATCTCAGTGGATCTCATGCCACCTGGATTGTTTCCACGGAATAAAAAGAATCGTCTGGGTCCCCGGATTAGGATTCGGTCTAGCTGTTTTGAGTCATCACAAGACAATTGTGTAATGAATGTTAGAATTATTAGACGAATGAACATCTTAGACAAAATTTAAATACAAATCATCACTACTGACCTTTTGTAATTAGACATATGTCTAATTCAAATGAGAAAAACCGTACAAACATCGATGAATAACCGATGAATGCGGACAAAGGTGAAATTAATGAAGAGGGCAGCAAGTTTCGCAGCGGCCATGGTCTTAGGGATGTTGGTGTTCCTGGGCGTCCCCACCATGGTCAATGCCGGATACGTATCCTTCGCGGATGACCCCGAGGCCTGGGCAGCGTACTCCGAAGAGGCCATACTGATGGTGTGGATCATCATCTGCACCGCTCTGGTGTTCTTCATGCAAGCCGGTTTTGCCATGGTGGAGGCGGGCATGTCCCGCACCAAGAACGTGGTGAACGTGCTGATGAAGAACATCGTAGACATATCCGTCGGTTCCTTGGCGTTCTTCGCCATCGGCGGCGCTCTGTTGATGGGGACCGACATGTTCGGGCTCATCGGCACGGACGGGTTCTTCCTGTCCGGCGGATGGGACATGGACTCCGAGCTCCTGATGAACTGGTTGTTCAGCCTGGTGTTCTGTGCCACGGCGGCCACCATCGTCAGCGGCGCCATAGCGGAGCGGACCAAGTTCAGTGTCTACGTGGTGTTCAGCGTGGTGATATCCGCTCTGATCTACCCCATAATGGCCCACTGGGTCTGGGGAGGGGGCTGGTTGGCGGAGATGGGGGCCATCGACTTCGCCGGCTCCGGTGTGGTGCATGCCACCGGGGCCTATGTGGCTTTGGCGGCCTGTATCGTGATCGGCCCCCGTATCGGCCGCTTCTCCGCGGACGGCAAGCCCAACGCCATGCCGGGACACAACATGTCCATGGCTACGCTGGGCATGTTCATCCTGTGGTTCGGCTGGTTCGGGTTCAACTGCGGTTCCACCCTGGTCTACGGCGCCATAACCGATGCCGCCCTGGTGGGGGTCAACACCATGTTGTCAGCGGCCACCGGTGCCGTCGTGGCCTGCACGATCACTTGGTTCAAGTTCGGCAAGCCTGACATCACCATGACCCTGAACGGTTCCATAGGCGGTCTGGTGGCCATCACCGCCGGTGCCGGTCTGGTCTATCCTTGGGCGTCGGTGATAATCGGTGCAGTGGCGGGTTTCATCGTGATCTACGGCTATCTGTTCCTGGAATCCAAGGGCATCGATGATGTCGTTGGCGCCATCCCGGTGCACGGTTTCAGCGGATCCTTCGGTGTGCTGGCCACCGGTGTCTTCGCCCAATACGGCGCGGCCGGCCTGATCACAGGCTCTGTGGACTTCATGATCGCTGAGATCGCCTTGGTGGTCTCCAACTTCGTCTGGGCCTTCGGTACCGGTCTGGTGCTGTTCTACGTCCTGGACAAGGTCATCGGCATCCGGGTGAGCCGGGCGGAGGAGATGAAGGGTCTGGACGAATGCGAGCACGGCACCATCGCCTATCCGGAGTCCGTGACCATGAACATGATGATCCGGGAGGAATGAAGATGAAGAAGATTGAGGCAGTGGTCCGGCCGGAGAGGCTGGATGAGATCAAGGAGGCCCTGGAGGCCCAGGGGGTGGTGGGAATGACCATCATCGAGGTGCAGGGCCGGGGACGCCAGAAGGGGTTCACCCGTAAGTGGAGGGGAACGGAGTACGCTGTGGATTTCATCCCCAAGCTGAAGATGGAGATGGTCGTCAACGACGAGGATGTCCACAAGGTGGTGGACACCATCCTGTCCATAGCCAAGACCGGGAAGATCGGCGACGGCAAGATCTTCATATCCCCAGTGGAGGAGGTGATACGGGTCAGTTCCGGCGAGACCGGACGGGAAGCCATCTGAAACCAGAAACATACTTCCTCGCAGAAACATCTTCCAAACCTTTTACCGTCCTTCTGTGGATTGATTTCCCGGGCAATCTTTTATCTATTACCAGAGGATTGAGAAGGCCGGTATAAATGGATCTGGACGAGAGGATCTCCCTGATTGCACGCAATGTGGAAGAGATGGTCACCGCTGAGGAGCTCAAGGCCCTACTGGAGAGCAACCCCAGCCCCCGCGGATACATCGGCTTCGAGCCCTCTGGCAAGGTCCATCTGGGTTGGCTGATATGCGCCCAGAAGATCCGCGATCTGGCCGAGGCCGGTGTGCAGATGACGGTGTTCTGGGCGGATTGGCACGCCTACATCAATGACAAGCTGGGCGGCGACCTGGAAGACATCCGCACCTGCGCCCGCTACATGGAGGACTGCTTCGAGGCCCTGGGCGTCCCCAGGGACAAGGTGCAGTACCGCTACGCATCCGAGGTCTTGGAGGGAATGGATTACTGGGAGCAGGTCATCAAGGTGGCCAAGGTCACCTCCCTGTCCCGGGTGAAGCGGGCCATGACCATCATGGGCCGCAGCGAGGACGAGGCGGAGCTGGACTCCTCCAAGATGCTCTATCCCATCCTTCAGGCCACAGACATATTCTCCATGGACGTTGACATAGCCTATGCCGGCTTGGACCAGAGGAGGGCCCATATGCTGGCCAGGGATGCGGCTGAGAAGCTGGGATGGAAGAAACCCATCGCCATTCACACCCCGTTGCTCCCCGGCCTGAAAGGCGGCAACCGCATGGACCCCGCATCCTGCAAGATGTCCAAGAGCGACCCCGACAGCGGCATATCCATCCACGATACCGAGGAAGACATCCGGCGCAAGCTGAAGAAGGCCTTCTGTCCCACGGAAGCGGAGGAGGCGGACAACAACCCCGTGCTGCTGCTCTGTCAGTACTTGGTGTTCGACCGTCTCGGGCACCTGCAGGTGGACCGGCCGGAGAAGTTCGGCGGCTCCATGAGGATAGAGGACATGGATCAGCTCCTGGAGGTCTACACCTCAGGCAAGCTGCACCCCTCCGACCTCAAGGCGGCGGTGGCGGAAGCGCTCATTCAGATATTGGCACCGGTGCGCGACTACTTCCAGAAGAAACCGGAGAACCTGGACCGCATGGTGGAAGTGCTCCGCAAGCTGGGACGTTGCTGAGTCACTCTTGGTGCCGCATCTCCCGGAAGAGGGACATGGTCTTCTCCGTGCAGATATGCAGCAAGGCCTCCACGTCTCCCACACCGGATATGCCGGCGGCACCGCCATGTCCACCGCCGTCCGACTCCGTCTCTCCACCGATGGACTCCAGCAGCTTTCCCAGATGCAGCCCGCGACGGACCACGGACTGGGTGGCCCTGGCGCTGATACGGTATCGCTCCTGGCGTTGCGAGCCTACGAAGGCCACATCCGCACCCAGGTTCAAGAGCCCTCGGCATATGGAGGCCTCGAAGCTGCTGCCTTGGGAGCTGGCCACGATCATATTCCCTATCCGGTCGAAGCGGCATCTCTGCGCCCCCTTCATTATGGCCGTGCGTTCTGATGTGCTCACCTCGTTCCGGGTGATGGCCAGGGCCTCGTCCATCTGCAGCTGGGAGGCGTCCATGAGCTGGGCGAAGGCCCGCAGCAGAGGCGGGCGGGCGAATTGGAAGTGGCCGCTGTCCGTGAGCATCCCGGCCATGAGGGCCAGGGCGGTCTCGGCGTCCGGCTCCTTCCCGGCCGCTTGCATGACCTCCAGCACCAGTTCTGTGCAGGAGGTCTTGGACGGGTCGCAGAAATAGGTGTCCACGTCCCATTTGTCCGTGCGGTTGTGATGGTCGATGACCACGGTTTCCCGAGGGAAGCCGCTGAGCGGGGCCAACTGCTCGGGGGAGGAGGTGTCCACCACCAGCACCTGGTCGAAGGAGGAGAGGTCACAGCTCTCCAGGAACTCCCCGCCCAGACGGTCCAGGACCAGCTTGGCCACCCGGTCCACCCCTCCCGGGGCGCAGATCACGGCCGGGGGGAAGCACCTCTGCAAGGCATAGGCGGACCCTATGGCATCGGAGTCGGCGTTGGCATGCACCAGTATGACCTTGTTGTCCCGGTCCAGGGCGCGGAGCACATCCTCTATCATCGCTCTTTGGAACGACAACCGGTATTTTGTTCTTTTGCGAGAAGAAAGGGAAAAAAGAGAAAGGTGTTTGGGATGCTCAGACCTTGCGGCTCCGGCGCAGGCCCTTCATCAAGCTCATGGCGGAACCGTCCTTCTTGAAACGGAAGCCGGTGAGCAGGATGTCCGACTTGTAGAGACGGACGGTGATGAAGATGGTGGCCAGCGTGAACACCGTGAGATAGACCATGCCGCCATAGACCAGCAGGGTGTTGTCGAACATCAGGTTGTTCATCCCCATCATGGGATGGGAGAACGGGATGGCGAACACCAGGACCTGCAGGAACAGGGGGAGGGTGTTGAAGTCCGTGAACATCACGATGAACATGGGCACCATGGCCAGGAAGCTGATGGGCAGGGTCAGGCTCTGCGCCGCCTTGTAGTTCTTGGCGAAGGCCCCCAGGATCATGCACAGGCCCAGGGCGCAGAGGATGGCCATGAACATCATCAAGGCCAGTATGGCCCAGTCCAGGAGATCCAAGGAGAGCCCGTATTGCGCCAGGTCGTAATCCGCCGATGCCAGGTTGAACCCTTGCATGTAATACGCCATGCCGACCATGTAGATCAGCCCGAACACCAACCCCACTGAGGCGGAGCCGATGAGCTTGCCGGCCACGATGGTGGTGCGGTTCACCGGCAGGGTGAGCAGGGTCTCCAGGGTCTTGTTCTCCTTCTCCATGCCCATGGAGGAGATGATGATGCCGCCCACCATGACGATGATTATCATGATGAGGATGGGCATCATCATGTTCTGGGAGTCCAGGAGGCCGGAGACGGTCATGGGGTCGATGCCGATCATCTCCTTGTCGCCCAGGATGGTGTTGGAGTAGGTCACCAGCGGAGCGGTGGCATTAGCGGCATCCACGATGCTGCCCTGCCCTTCGATGAGCTCCATGGTGATGGCCGAGGAGATGACGTTCAAGGTGTTGTAGACCGGAGCGGATGACAGGGAATCGAACAGACCGGTGCCCTTCATGTTCCAATAGACCTGGATGGCGGCTTTCTCGCCGGCTTTGATGCTGGTAGTGAAGTTCTCATCGAATATCAGGAGCGCCGCCGCCCCTTGATCCTTCATGGCTTGCAGCGCATCCTCGATCTCCGAGGCGGATGTGCCGTTGTAGACCAATGTGACGTTGTAGGCGGCCATGACCTCGATGGCGAAGGCGGCGTAGGAGTCGTTCTCCGCCGTGGGGTCCAGGTTTATAACCGCCAGGGTGGCGGAGGACTCTTGGCTCTCGGATATGGCTGTACCGGTGAGGTTGCCCAAGGAGGCGAACACCAGGGCCATGACCACGATGGGCAGCACGGACGCCGGGGTGAGGAGCTCCTTGACCTCCTTCTTTATGAGGTTGTAGAGATGGTTCATGGGCTCACCGCCTTGGTGAACACTTCCTCGATGTTGTTGGCGCCGTAACGCTGCTTCAGACCGGCAGGGGTTCCTTCCAGGACCACTTTGCCATGGTCGATGAGGGCCACCCGGTCGCAGAGGTACTCCACCTCGAACATGTTGTGCGAAGACAGCAGGATGGACACCCCGCTCTTGGCGATCTTCTGGATGATCTCCCGGATCTCGAAGGCGTTGACCACGTCCAGACCGGAGGTGACCTCGTCCAGGATGGCGAACTTGGGCTTGGCCATGATGGCCCGGGCGATGAGCAGACGGCGCATCATCCCCTTGCTGTAGGTCTCCACCTTGCTGTCGATACGGTCGCCCAGGTCGGCGACCTCCATCCCGTAGCGCACCATCTCCCGACGGGCCTCCCCGTCGGCGAAGAAGGAGGCGATGAAATCCAGATAGGCGCGTCCTGTGAGGTTCTTGTAGGCCCCGGCGTCCTCGGGCAGGTAGCTGATGATCTTCCTGACCTCGTTGGACTCCGTGGCCACGTCCTTACCGAAGACCTTGATCTCCCCGGAGCTGATGCTCAGGAGGGTGGAGATGATTCTCAGGGTGGTGGTCTTTCCCGCCCCGTTTGGCCCGATGAGGCCGAAGATCTCCCCATCCCGCACGGTGAAATTGATACCGTCCAGGGCGACGATCTCCCCATAGTTCTTGTAAAGGTTCTTAACGACAAGCGCATCCATGGCTTATCCTCCGTGTCCGAGGACTTTTTGATATTATATATAATAATGTTTGATGAATAGTTGAAGTCCGGAAGCATCCGGAGAAAAGAGTGGAAAGGTGTTTCCGCGCTCAGTTGGAGCGGGGGGCGCCCATGGCCTTGTTCAGGGTCTCCTGCAGGCTCTGGAACTTCTCACGCATGGATTTCTCCTGCCTCTCCAGGGCCTTGACCCGGATGTCCATGGTCTCCACGGACTCCTCCATCTCCTCTTTCAAGGCGGAGCGGTCGGAGGTCTTGATTAGCAGGGCGCCCACGCTCTTGTAGACCGGGGCTTCGTCGCCGGCTTTCTCCAGCTCGGCGAGGGTGCGCTTCAGCTCCCGCACCTGGGCTTCCATCTGCATCTTCTGGGTGCTGACGGTCTGGAGCTGCTGTTGCAGC
Source organism: Candidatus Methanomethylophilaceae archaeon (assembly GCA_028694055.1). Taxonomy (GTDB): domain Archaea; phylum Thermoplasmatota; class Thermoplasmata; order Methanomassiliicoccales; family Methanomethylophilaceae; genus JAQUUA01. The sequence continues at coordinate 29,343 of JAQUUA010000002.1, forward strand.
TGCTGGAACTGCGCTATCTGGTTCTGAAGTTGGGGGCTGATGTCATTCATTTCATTCACCTATCAATCCGCTGATGTCTTCCGTGATCTTCATCCATCCGAGGTATGAGTTGAGGGCCGCCCTCATGGAGGTGCTGTCATCGGCCTCGATGTCCATCACCAGCCTCCCCTCCGCCACATCGGCGGACACCCGGGTGCGGGGGAGTTCCCTCCCCAGCTCCGGGAGCAGGGATGCCAGCATCACCGATGCCTCCGGCGTCTCCAGCTCCAGGCGGGCCCTCAACATGATCGCACTAGTTGGATTTCAGGACCTTCTTGACGTTGGGCCTTTCCTTGTAGAAGATCTTCGATCCGCACTTCTCACACTGCAGTCCCAGAGCGTTCAGGTTCCTGATGGGCTCATTGCATTTTCCGCATCTGTACAATCTCATACCTCCGAATGGTTCACTCCTCGACCTTGGAGATCAATCTCCGCGGTACGGGGGTGTAGGCGGACGCGGCGAACTTGGCGTCGCATCTGCGGCACATCCAAATGCCGGAGCCCTCCCGCTTCACCGACTCGTGGTGGCAGACGGGGCACTCGTGCTTCTGCTTCTGGTGCACCTCCAGGTCCTTGACCCTCCTGCGCACCCTCACACCGTAGCGGGCACCGAATCTGCCGGCGGCACCGATCTTTGCTGTCCTCTTGGCCATTTGTCATCACCCAATGATGTTTCTGATCTCCTCACCTTTCTCGCGGGAGGCATTGACGACGGCCTTGACCTCATCCACAGTGAGTGGGCCTTGGCCGCCTTTCTGCATCGCCCTCAGGTCGCCGTTCTCGTCCGTGGTCACGGTGAGACGGGCAGAAGCGATCATTTCCTCGTCGAAAGTTGGGTCTAATATTAAAGTATTTGCTATCTTGGCCGCGGTCACGGAAATGGGCGTGCAGGTGACTGGTAGAGGGTAGTTCTCCCCCTTGCCGGCCTCTGCCGCCGGGACCACCGCGGTCTTCAAGGCCGCCACCGCCGCCAGGTTGGAGGCGTCGAAGAGGTTGCCGTCATAGTTAAGGGCATAGATGTCGATGAAGCACATCCAGACCGACTCTCCCGGGGTGATGCACAGTTTGTCCACATCCACCATGCCGCTCTCCCGGATGCCTCTGTCGACCACACGGGCCAACTCGATGGCGTCCTCTCCCGGCGGGCCGGACTCGAAGTCCGAGTGGCCCATGGGTATGAGCTCGGCGCCGGTGGTGAGCACTCCCTTGTTGGGGGTGTCCGAGAAAGGGGTGCCGATGATGAGTTTGATGCCCACCATGACATCGGTCTTGCCGAAGCGAACACGGGCGGAGCCGTCCGCGGAGTCCACGACATTGGTCTCGATGCTGATGTCACGGAGGTCCATGGGGGCACGGCCGTCCATGCGCTCGCCCTTCTTCAGGAGCTCGATGATATGGTTCTTGCGGATCTCAGATATGATGCTGCGGCTCATTCCTCCACCTCCGGGGTCTCCACGGCGTAGCGCCTCTTCAGGGCGTCCTTCTGGAGCTCGTAGATCTCGTAGCAGGCCTTGATGCCCATGTCCAGGGCAGTCTCGAACTCCTCCTGGGTCATGTGGCCGTCCATCTGCAGGAGCACCACCTCGCCGGTCTTGGGGATGATGGCCATGGGCACATCGGCCTGGCCGTAGTTGTCCTCCTCCTTGTTGAGGTCCAGGAGCAGCTTGCCGTCGGCCTTGCCCACGGCGATGGCGGGTATGATGTCCTTCATGGGGACGCCGGCATCGGCCAAAGCCACGGAGGCGGCCACCAGGCCTGCGCAGCGGGTACCGGCGTTGGCCTGCAGGATCTCCATGTAGACATCGATGGACGCACGGGGGAAGAGCTCGGTCTGCACCACGGACTCCAGGGCCTCGGAGATGATCTTGGATATCTCCACGGATCGGCGGTCCGGTCCCGGGCGCTTCCGGTCGCTGACCGAGAAGGTCATCATGTTGTACTTGCACTGGATGATGGCCTTGCTGGGGTTCTGCAGGTGCCGAGGGTGGCACTCCCGGGGGCCGTAGACGGCCGCCAGGACCTTGTTCTTTCCAAACTCCACATAGGCCGAGCCGTCCGCGTTCTCCAGGACGCCCGCCTCAATCTTGATGTGCCTCAGCTCGTCCGGCCGGCGGCCGTCGATCCTGAGACCGTTCTCGTCTATGAATTTGATATCGGATTCCATTGACATTGTAATCACCTTGGGTTTACTCCACCAATCCTGTTTTCCTGTTCTCCAGGAGTTCCTTCACCCTCTCCGTGAGACGGTTGGTGTGTGCTTCGGCTGCGATCATCTTGATGGCCTCTTCCGCCACCAGCATGTTGGGCATCTCGCCATCGATCCAGATGCGGCCGTTCTGCCCCACGAAGATGCGGCAGTCGGTCATGTTCTGTATCATCTGGATCATCGACCCTCCCTTCCCGATCACACGGGGGACCTTGGAATGGGAAATGTCCACCAGATGCCCGCCTTCCAGCCTCCTCAGACCGGACTCGTTCAAGGTGACCTGGACCTTCATGGTCTCATCCACCATCAAGACCTTGGCCAGTATGACCTGGCCCAAGTTGAGGAATCGGGCGGTGTCTCCGAACTCCACCCTCCATGGCACCTCGTTGACGTGCAGGGGGGCGGGGTAGGGGGAGTTGATCTCCACCAGCCAGTTCGACGGCCCGATGTCTATGACCACGCCGACGACGGAGTCCCCGGGGTGGGGCATGTAGCGGCCCCCCAGGGGTATGACGTTGACATAGTTCGAAGCAATGCTCTTCACGCCCAATAAGGAGGCGTAAATCTTCCCGTCAAGCACGTAGGTGCCATTCCCGGCCTTCAGATCCCCCTCGTTCAGGAGATCGCCGGGGACGACAACTTCGCGCACCGGCTTGACGTTTTCAGTTTCCATAATTATCACATCACGAATGTAAGTATCTGGGTCTAGAGCAGTTTAACCTCTGCTCTGCCCTTGGTCTTGGAGTTCAGCCGGGCGGTCATCTCGTCCCGCACCCCGGCCGGTATCTCCAACACCCCTATCCAGGAGCCGTCGCCCTGCCATTCATCCCTCTGCACGACGCCGAAGCTCACCAGGTCGTCGAAGCAACGTCCGTAGTCATCCGCCTTCAGGCGCACCGCCACCCGGCTCCTCTCGAAGCGGATGGGCATCAATGGCCTGAGGACATCCATGGCGGCCTTGACCTGCACGGCCAAGGGCTTGAATGGATCGACTCGGAACTTGGCCTCCTCCAGCGCCAGCTCTATGCGTAGGGGCGGGTGGGGGGCCTTGGTCTGAGGGTTGATGGCGTTGCGGGAGATCTCGGAGATTATCTTCTTCCTCTTGGACTCCATTATCTCCCGGCGCTGCTCGGCGGTGAGCTGCACCTCGCCCCGGACGATGATCTGCCTCATAATCTCCGACACATCATCTGTGCCGAAGACTTCCAGCAGCTTGTCCTCCGCGGCGCGGGTGCCCTTGCTGGCATTGTGGAAAACCTGGTCCACGGCCGCATGCTCCAAGAGGTCCACGTCCTTGCCGTCCCTGATCATCCTCGCCACGTCTGGGTCGATGAGGATCTCGAACGTCTCTCCGTGGGACTCCAAGCGTGCGACGATGGCTTCATCCAGATTGACCATGTCTACCACCCCGCCGGTCTCACTCCATCTTCTTCAGGTGCTTGTCCAGCTCCTTCTCCTCCAGACGGCGGAAGGGCTGACCGCTGCGGACCACGCCCACCTCCACATTCTGAGGCAGGAGCTTCTCCTCCGTGGCAGCCGCCAGGGCACGCAGCCCCAGCTGGAGGGCGTCCTCGAACTTCATGCCCTCCTGGTACTCTTTCTCGAAGAGCTCCATGACCGCCGCCCGACCGGAGCCTATGCTGCCGGCCTTGTAGGAGACCAGGGCCCCGGAGGGGTCGGTCTCGAAGAGGTGGAATCCGTAGTCATCCACGCCAGCCATGAGCAGGGCGGTGCCGAAAGGCCGCACCCCGCCATACTGGGTGTAGTTCTGTTTGTAGTCGCAGATGCGCTTCACTAGGCTCTCCACGCCGATGTTCTCGTCGTAGGTGACCTTGTGGACCTGCGCCGCCTGTCTGGCTTGGTCCACGAGGATGCGGGCGTCGGCCACAAGGCCGGAGGTGGCGCATCCGATGTATTCGTCGATCTGGAAGATCTTCTCGATGGATTTCGGCTCCATCAATCTGCTGGAAATTCTCTTGTCGACGATCAAAACCACGCCGTCCTTGAATTTCAAGCCGATGGTGGTGGTGCCCCTCTTAACAGCTTCTCGGGCATACTCCACCTGGAACAACCTGCCGTCAGGAGAGAATACCGTTATACCCCTGTCATAAGCCATTTGTCCTGGTTGCATATATAACGCTCCAACTATCGCTATTCAGCTTTCGGTTATCAAAAGGCAGTATTTATGAATTTACCTTCTAAAGGCAAGATAGATAGTATATGCGGCACTTTTGGATTCAAAGTCCGTAGGCGAGCCGTAGCTTCCTAAGGGTGCCGGAACAAAGGAGGGATTGACCGCCTGCATCCCGCATGAATGATGTCAGGTCGTCCCTCTCCGCAGGGGAGCATCTCAGAATTGCCAGGTCCTCCTTCACCTGAATCACGTAAGGGACCGGTCGACCGGAGGCCTCTGCCGCTTGGCGCAGGAATGACAGGAACGCCCCTTTGTCCTTGGATATGAAGGACATCCGGAATATGATGTAACGACGGCGGCCCCGTTTCTCCTTTACGACCATTATCTGCTGTTATGCGCAAGGACTAGAAAAGACCATCCCTTTCCACCATTTCGAAGTGCAGGCCGCATATGGGACAGGTCTGTTCCCGGGATCCCAGCTTCCAGCCGCACTCGGGACAGAGGTCGTCCAAGACCAGCCCGCATCGGCAGATGCCCTGGCCTTCATGAATGACGGCTTCGCAGACCGGGCAGAGGCGGGGGACGAAGACCTCGAAGGATTCCCCGCAGCGGGGGCAGGATTCTTGGCCGGTGTGCACCGAGCTTCCGCAGGTGGGGCACTCCATTTCTCCGGCCTCGTCCGGGAAAAGGGCACCGCATTCACAGGCTTTACCGACCACGGCCCGACCGCAGACCGGGCATATATCGTCGCTCTCCTTCGGTTGGCCAGCGGCCCTCTCGGCACGGAAATCCCTCTCTATGTACGATGCACCGCAGTAGGGGCAGAAGCCGGTGCGGGAAATGCATACTGGATGGAAGGATTTGCCGCAGTCGCATACTCGGTACTCGCAACCAGCGCCAACCTCCCCCAGACATATCTGGCAGGTCACGCTCTGGTCCCTCTCTTGCATGTCCTTCTCCAAAGGGGCCTCTTCGATCGCTTCTGCCGCCAAGTCCTTCCTGGGCCGGAGGAGCTTCCACGCCAGCAACATAAGCAGGACCAAGGCCAGCAACATGCCGGCCAGGAAGAGGTCGGTGCCGTTCACGGGAATCGTATTGCAGGGGTGATATGAAAAACCATCACATCCTCCCATAATGATTTCGGTGGGCATGTGCCAAGAAATTGTTTCGTATGTTTACGAAGCATTTATCCTTTTAAGCCATCGTCCTATCGTATTATCGTCAGTATGAGTCTCAAAAATTTAGTAGCACTTTAACATCTGGGTAGTTCATTATTAACGATGTTAATGCAATAATAATTACGTTTAGAAAAATCTGTAAAAAGTTCTGGTACAATAGACATAATCATATTAATCAGTTTTGGAGAAAGCATTAAAGAACCCGTTAACTATGTGGGATAAGATTCCTAACACTGTACGGTTAACGGAGGCATAGATTTGACAAAATCGGCACTAGTGATTGGTGGAGGAATTGCAGGTATCCAGGCTTCGTTGGATCTTGCCGACAGGGACATACATGTCTACATGGTGGAGAGAGACCCCTCCATCGGTGGCAGGATGTCCAGGTTGGACAAGACTTTCCCGACGAACGACTGTTCCGCTTGTATTCTTTCGCCCAAAATGGCAGACTGTTATGGACACCCGAACATCGACGTACTGACTTTTTCCGAAGTCGTGAAGGTGGACGGAGGACCTGGAGATTTCAAGGTCAAAGTCCTGAAGAAAGCTCGATATGTGGATATCGAGAAGTGTACCGGTTGCGGGGACTGTATTGCGAAGTGCCCCACCAAGAACATACCGGATGAGAACGAGTACGGGCTCAAGACCCGGAAGGCAGTGTTCATACCGCATGCTCAGGCCGTGCCCCGCATGGCCATCATCGACCCCAACCACTGCCGCAAGCTTCTCAATGACAAGTGCGGCCTTTGTGAGAAGGCCTGCGGTGTCGGAGCCATCAACTACAAGGACGAGCCCAAAGAGGTTGTTCTGGAAGTGGGCTCCATCATCTGCGCCAACGGTTTCAACACCTGGGACGCCAAGATCTCCACGGAGTACGGCTACGGGCGCTTCGCCAACGTGGTCACCGCCATGGAGTACGAGCGCATGATGTGCGCCTCCGGTCCCTCCGGCGGGCACATCAAGATGCCCTCCTCCGGAGACGACCCCAAGAGGATCGCCTTCATCCAGTGCTGCGGTTCCAGGAGCGAGAAGAAGGGATGGCAGAAATACTGCTCCTCGGTGTGCTGCATGTACGCCACTAAGCAGGCCATCATCACCAAAGAGCACTCCGATGTGGACCAGGAGGACATATTCTTCATGGATATCCGGTCCTTCGGTAAGGAGTTCGAGAACTACATCCACCGCGCCCAGGACGAGTATGGCATCACCATGCACCGCTCCGCCCGTGTGGCCTCTGTGGATGAGAACCCCCTCACCAAGCACCTTTTGGTTCGTTACACGGATGAGAAGGGCGAGCCCAAGTCCCAGGAGTACGACCTGGTGGTCCTGTCCATCGGACTGAACCCGCCCGAGGGCGCCGAGGAGTTCGCAAAGATCATGGGGATCGAGCTCAACGAGTACGGTTTCTGCGAGACCTCCATCTACGACCCCTTGGCCACCACCCGTCCGGGTGTGTACGTCACCGGCGCCTTCGCCGCCCCCAAGGACATCCCCACCTCTGTGGCGGAGGCCTCGGGTGCATCGGCCAAGGCCGGATCCCACATCGTGGACGCCAACTTCGAGCCCTGCGCTCCCAAGGAGTTCCCGACGGAGAAGGAGACCGTTGGAGTCGAGCCCCGTGTCGGTGTCTGGGTATGTTCCTGCGGAACTAACATCGGTTCCACCGTGGACGTCCCTGCCGTGGCCGAGTACGCCTCGAAGCTGCCCGGCGTGGTGCACTCCACGACCAGCATGTACACCTGTGCCCAGGACGCGCTCAAGGAGATCACTGAGACCATCCGCGAGAAGGACCTCAACCGTGTGGTCGTCGCTTCCTGCACACCGCGTACCCATGAGCCCCTGTTCCGCAACGCCTGCCGCGAGGGTGGCCTGAACCAGTATCTGTTCAACATGGCCAACATCCGCGACCAGTGCTCCTGGATCCACATGCACGAGCCGGCGAAGGCCACGGAGAAATCCAAGGACCTGGTCCGCATGGCTGTGGCCAAGGTGCGTCTGCTGGAGCCTTTGGAGGGTGCCAAGATACCGGTCACCAACTCTGCCGCCGTCATCGGTGGCGGTGTGACCGGCATGACCGCGGCCCTCGACATCGCTGCCCAGGGATTCCCTGTGCACCTGGTGGAGAAGTCCGACAAGCTGGGTGGCAATGCCAACAACTTCAACCACGATGAGAGCGGCGTTTCCACGGTGAAGTTCCTGAAGGACCTCGTCGCCAAGGTGGAGGCCAACAAGCTCATCACCGTGCACCTCAATGCCGAGGTCAAAGACATCCCCGGCTACGTAGGCAACTTCAAGCTGCAGATCGGCAGCGAGGAGTTCCAGGTGGGAGCGGTCATCCTGGCCGTTGGAGCCGCCGCCTATTCCCCCAAGGAGTACGGCTACGGCAAGGACCAGAAGGTCGCCACCGCCCTGGAGGTCGAGAAGCTCATCGCCGAGAAGAAGTTCAAGGCCAAGGATGTGGCTTTCATCCAGTGCATAGGTTCCAGGAACGCGGAGACCACCTACTGTTCCCGTGTCTGCTGCACCACTGCCCTGCGCAACGCCATAGCCATCAAGGAGGCTGACGCCAAGGCCAACGTGACCATCTTCCACAAGGACATCCGTTCCTACGGATTCCGTGAGGAGCTCTACCGCAAGGCATCCCAATTGGGTGTGCGCTTCCTGCGCTTCCCGGATGAGACCCAGCCGGAGTACGACGGCAAGTCCGTCAAGGCCTTCGACAACATCCTGGGCGCCGAGGTTTCCGTGCCCGTGGACTGCCTGGTGCTGAGCACCGGCATCGCCCCCGAGCGCGAGCAGAAGGAGGAGCTGGCCAAGATGTTGAAGATACCCATCAGCAAGGACGGGTTCTTCTTCGAGGCCCACCAGAAGCTCAGGCCCGTGGACTTCGCCACCGAAGGCGTCTACGTGGCTGGATTGGCTCACTGGCCCAAGCACATCGACGAGTGCATCGCCCAGGCATCTGGAGCTGCCTCCCGTGCCCTCACCGTGATCTCCAAGTCCGAGCTCGTGTCCGAGGGAATCATCGCCAGCGTCAACGACAAGTACTGCGACGGCTGCGGTGTGTGCGAAGGCTGCTGCGAGTACAGCGCCATCGAGATCGTGGAAGTGGAGCCCGGAAAGCTCAGGAGCGTCGTCAACGCCGGTCTCTGCAAGGGATGCGGCTGCTGTGTCGCTGCCTGCCCGTCCGGTGCCATGGAGCAGAAGGGATTCAAGAACAGCCAGATACAGGCCGAGATCGACGCCTGTCTGGACGAAGCCCTGGGAGCGTGATCACATGAGTGAAACATTCGAACCGAAAATCATAGCGTTCTGCTGCAACTGGTGCTCCTACGCCGGTGCCGACGGCGCCGGTGTGGCCAGGCTGCAGATGCCCACGAACTTCCGCATCATCCGTGTGATGTGCTCCGCACGCGTGGACCCCGAGCATGTGCTCAGGGCCTTCGCCAAGGGCGCCGACGGAGTGGTCATCCTGGGATGCCACCCCGCCGACTGCCACTACATCGGAGGCAACTATCGGGCCAGGAGGAGGATCGCCCTTCTCCGCTTCGTGCTGGAGGAGTACGGCTTCGACCCCAAGAGGTTGAAGCTGGAGTGGGTCTCCGCTTCCGAGGGAGAGAAGTTCCAGACCACCATCACCGAGTTCGTGAACACCATCAAGGAGCTCGGCCCCACCCCCCTTGAGGAGGCAAACTGATGTCATTCCTAGACAAGATAAAAGCCAGACTGGGCAAGAAGGTCGGAGACTCTATGGAGAAGGCCGCCGTACCGGCTAAGGAGGAGGCCCCTAAGAAGGCCGCCGCCCCTGCCAAGGAGGCCGCCCCCGCAGCCCCCGCAGCCCTGTCCCCCGAGCTAGCTGCCCTGTTGCCCGGAGCCCCTCCGGGCGGCAAGATCAAGTTCGCTCACTACTGGGGAGCAGCCTGCGGAGGATGCGACGTGTCCATGTTGGACATCGATGAGAAGATCCTCACCGTGGGCGACATGGTGGACATAGTGTTCTGGCCCATTGCCGCCGATGGAAAGGTCTCTGATGTAGAGGCCCTGGAGGACGGGGAGATAACCCTGACCCTCTTCAACGGTGCAGTGCGCAACAGCGAGAATGAGCACATGGCCCACCTGCTGCGCCAGAAGTCCACTATAATGGTGGCCTACGGCAGCTGCGCCATGCTGGGCGGCATACCCGGCTTGGCCAACACCACCAACACCAAGGAGATACTGGACTACGTGTACACCAAGACCCCCACCATGGGGGCTTTCCAGAAGACCCAGAAATCCCCGGTCATACCTCAGACCTTGTACAAGGCTCCCGAGGGCGACCTGGATCTACCGGTCCTCTATGACACCGTCAAGGCTCTCGACCAAGTGTTGGATGTGGACTACTATGTGCCGGGTTGCCCGCCCACCCAGAAGACCATCGCGGTTCTCCTGGGCGCGCTCATCGACCACGTGTACAACGGTGCCCCGCTGCCCCCCAAGGGTACGGTCATCGGTGCCGAAGACAAGACGCTCTGCGAGGAGTGTCCGAGAAAGAAAGAGAACCGGAGGATCACCAAGGTCGTGGAGCCCCACGAGATCGATGTCGATCCCGAGCTCTGCCTCATGGACCAAGGCATCATCTGCCTCGGTCCGGCCACCCGCGCCGGCTGCGGTGCCCCATGCACACAGGCAGGACAACCCTGCCGCGGTTGCTACGGCCCCACCAGTGCAGTGGATGAGCAGGGTGCCAGTATGCTCACCGCCCTGGCCTCGCTCTTCCCGGTTCTGGATGACGACCCCAACATGGGGGAGGACCAGATCATCGACATCATGAGGCAGGTGAAGGATCCCTTGGGATACTTCTACCAGTTCAGCATGGCCAAGTCTCTGATTCGCCGGTCCGTCAAGGAGAAGGGGGGTAAGTAAAAATGGCTGCTCCTAAGATTTGGGATGAAACACACAAAAGCGAGTCCAAGAGGATAACCGTCGACCCCATCACCCGTTTGGAGGGTCATGGGAAGATAGAGATCTTCCTGGACGACAACGGCAACGTGGAGAACGCCTATTGGCAGGTCCCGGAGCTGAGAGGATTCGAGAGGTTCTGCATCGGCAGGCGGGTCACGGAGATGAACCAGTTGACCGCCCGCCTCTGCGGAGTGTGCCCCGGTGCACACCACCTGGCGGCCACCAAGGCTTCCGACGGTTGTTACAGCACCAAGCCCACGGACACGGCGTTCATGATCAGGGACCTGTTCTACAACGCCCACTTCGTGCACAGCCACATAGCCCACTTCTACGCCCTGGCCGCCCCGGACTTCGTCCTGGGGCCGGCGGCGGATCCCGCCACCCGGAACGTCCTGGGTGTCGTGGGGGCCGTGGGTCTGGAGTTGGGTGCAGCGGTCCTCAAGGCCCGTTCCCAGGCTCAGAAGATCCAGGCCATGCTGGGAGGCAAAGCCACCCATCCGGTCATGGGTGTGCCCGGCGGTGTCAGCCACGGCGTCACCAAGGAGATGCAGAAGGAGATCATCGGCATGGCCGAGAACCTCGTGGAGTTCGGTAAGACCTCCATGACGGTCTTCAACAGCGTCGTCCTGGAGAACAAGGACTACGTGGACATCGTCGCCAACCCCGACCTGTTCTACCACGAGATCTACTACATGGGTCTGGTGGACAAGGACAACAAGGTCAACTTCCACGACGGAAAGGTGCGTGTGGTGGATCAGAAGGGTGCGGAGTTCGCCAAGTACGACCCCTATGACTACACGGACAACATCGCCGAGGCTGTGGAGCCCTGGTCCTACGAGAAGTTCCCCTACCTGAAGAAGATCGGGTACAAGGGACTGGTCGCCGGACCGGACAGCGGTATCTACTGCGCCACCCCTCTGAGCCGTCTGAACGCGTCCACCGGTTTCACCACCCCCATCGCTCAAGAGGAGTTCGAGAGGTTCTACTCCGTCTTCAAGAGCCTGGGCGTGGAGGGTCCGGTGCACAATGTTCTGGCCACTCACTGGGCTCGTATCGTGGAGCTCATCCACGCTGCCGAGCGGTGCTTGGAGAACGCCTCCAACCCCGACCTCACCACCGGCGACATCAAGACCTGGGACATCTCTCCCGGCGGTCGTGGTGTGGGCTGTGTGGAGGCTCCTCGCGGTACCCTCACGCACGACTACGTCTGCGATGACAACGGTATCGTGACGGACTGTAACCTGGTCGTGGGAACCACCAACAACAACGGACCGATGAACATGAGCGTCAAGAAAGCCGCTCAGGCCTTGATCAAGAACTACGAGGTCTCACCCGGTCTGCTGAACATGGTGGAGA
>JAQUUA010000052.1 GCA_028694055.1 Candidatus Methanomethylophilaceae archaeon
CATGAATGCGAGGTTCCACCTTGTTCCTTTGGTGGGTCTTCTGTATGGCCTGATCTCCGGCATCGGCATCTACATTCTGCAAAGTCGGGTGGGTATGGCCGTGGCGGTGGCCACTATACTACTCTTCCTGCAACTGTTCAACCGTTTCCTGCATATGGATGGGTTGATGGATGTAGGTGACGGGCTCACCGTGTCCGGTACTAGGGAAGACCATCTGCGGGCCCTGAAAGACACCCGAATCGGTGCTGGTGGGGTGGCATTTGCATTATTCGTAACCCTATTGGCCTACTCTGGTTTGGTTTCCGTGCCTCTCTTATGGTTGCCATTCATTCCTCTGACGATAGAGATCATGGCCCGGAACGCCATGGTGGCCACGGCCGCCTTCGGCCAGGCCGGAAACGGGATGGCCGGGGACAGCGTCCGTCTCACCGGAGTCTCATCATTGCTGAAGTCCACAGTTTTGACGATAATCCTGGCCGTGCTCGCCAATGGAGCCATATGGCTTATTTGGGACTGGGCGGGGATGTCGTTGCCAGTCATAGGCACTGCTGTCCTGGTTCTCGTTGCATCCGTGGCTGCCAGCATTGTCCTGGGCCGGATATTGGCTGGAGTAGCTCACCGTAACTTCGGCATCGTCAACGGAGACATGCTAGGGGCCAGCAATGAGCTCTCCCGGGCGCTCATCCTCGTGCTCATTTTGGCGGTGCTGTGATGCAGGCCTTGATAAATGCCGGTGGCAAAGGCACGCGTTTGAACCAACAAGGCTTGGAGAAACCGATGCTAGAAGTCGCTGGGATACCAGTGATTCAAAGGGTCATCGATGCCCTTCTCCTGTCGGAATGCGTGCATGAGGTGGTGGTCTCGGTGAGCCCCAACACCCGGGAAACCTCTGATTATCTTGTATCCAAAGGAATTAAGGTGGTGCAGACCTCAGGCGAGGATTTCATGGGGGACATGCATCAGGCCTTGCAGCAGATGAGGGGCCGCATGGTGCTGGTCTGCCCTTCCGACCTGCCTTTGCTCACGCCGGCCATCGTGGATGAGCTGGTGCAGGCGCACCGGGAGCGGGGTGAAGAATCCACATTGGCCTTGGTGGCGGAGGATGTGGTGCGTGAGACGGGAGGGGAGCCATCCTATCTCTTGGACCACGAAGGAGGACGGTGGTCGCTGTCCGGGATGAGCATAGTGGACCGAGAGAAGGTCCTGCAGGATGTCTTCCTGCAGGAAGCCTACCTCCTAACACGTCACAAAGAGCTAGCTGTGAACGTGAACACGGTGCAGGAGTTGGAGCTGGCCCGCAGGATCCTGAAGCATTGATTCAGAGATTCAGCATCCGCCGGTATTCCTGGTGCACCCGCTCCAACAACGCATCGCAGTCGATGCTGCCGCAACTACCGATGATGGCCGCCAACGAGGAGCCGCCACAGCCCACTCCTTCTTTGATGTAACCCCATTCATAGGCCTGCAAGCCCTCGTATGGGCTTTTACCGTAGTCCATGTTGACCGATATGATCGGCACGTCAGCGATGCCCTCTACGATACGGCAGATGTCAGAATTAGGGTCATTCACCATCCAGCGGGTGGTGCCCAGCACCAGGTTGTCCTTAATGGATCCATCCATGGCCAGGGCAGCGGCGAGCACAGCGCACATCTGAGTGCCACCTCCCAGTATTACCGGGATGTTCCGGGCCGCCCCCACCACCAGTCCGACGTTGGCGGGCATCATGGGATCGCCCACCCGCTCTATGGCCTCCAAGGGTTTGTCAGCCATGCCTCCTATCTCAGTCCCGGCCGCCTGCAAGGCCTCTGACACGATTCGGCTCTTGAGCTCTTTGGGGTTGCGAGGTGAGCTGCTGCTGACCAGGTTCTCGCGCAGGGCACCCATGGCCATCATCACCGCCAGAGCGGTGGTGGTGCCACCAGCACAGCTCTCGCTGGCCACGAGGAAGTCATGGTCTCGGGATAGCATCTCCCCCAACATGACCCCTTTCTCATATGACTCCCTCACATTTACCAAGGCCTGCCCGCTGCGGATGTCCTGTCCGCACTCCCCTCCCATATGGTAGCAAGGGACGTATGGCTTGACCCTGGTGCCACCATCCAAGATGTGCACGGCCATCCCTGACAATCCCAACGCTGCCATGGTCAAGGTGGCGGGGGTGGGGATGCCTCCCGGATTGATCGGTAAGCCGTCCATGCAAAGCGTCCGTCCGTGGAAAAGCAGTTCCACGTCCGCGGCGGGAGTGAATAGGGTGAGCTCCGGGGTGTCACCGGCATCGGACACTCCAGGTATGGTGGATGTCAGGGTGTTCCCAATGGTGCAGGTGAACACTCCTCTGCCGCCCCACATCCGGTGCAGTATGGACACGGCTTTCTCGGGGGAAGAATTGATGCTGATGTCAGGGGGCAGTTGGAATGGCGATTTCATCCAACCTGGGAGACCATGAGAGGATAATAATGTTTTCACAGACGCGTCAAAGCACGCATGAGATCCGGTAATGGGATGTGGTCGTCAACCCCCCTCCCCAGATCGAAGCTGGTCCAGACCGGGACTTGAACCGGTAAGTGCTCTCCTGTGAGGCATGAGGTCCCATGATCCACCAGGTAAACCAGCCTCTCGATGTCTGGGAAATGCTCCTGCATCAGGCAGTCGGTCTCCTCCAGTATGCCCACCTTGACATCTGCTCGGCGCTGATGGCTGTACTCGTCGGTCTCGTCGACATGCAACAGCACATTGCCTCTCTCCAGCTCCCTGGCTGCTGATGGGAATCTATCCGCGAGGTCTTCCACACGCAGGGCCTTTTGCCCTAGGGCTTTGGATATGCCCAAGGCTGTAGGGCTGTTGGAGATGGTGGTCAGTGGAGATATGTCCACAGCCATATCCGCCTCCTCCTCCAGTCTACCCCCTCCCCATGGCAGTACGGTGAGTCCATCCATGGCGTCTGCAACCGACTTAACCAAGTCACCCAGACAACCTTCAACAGCCCCCATCGGGGCAGGAACAGGAGGGCTGGGGAGGTCCATGACCTGATCACAGTCCAAGGTCAGGACCGCTCTGCCTTTGAGGAAAAAGTTGAGATCTGGAGACATGTGCCCGATGACTTCCATATGGCTCTGCACCACCCTCATCAATTCTGGCACCTGTTCCTCTATACAGTACGCCCATTCGATGGAACCATTGCCTATCATGGCGGGGCTGAGACGGTAGGCCACTCGTCCCCGGGACATGTTCATGTCCAATCCCAGTGCTTCCAGGGCCCCTCGGGGCGTTCGGGGTGGATGGCCTGTGAACAGTTCTATCAAGAAACGATGGGTGTAGCTACGGCCCTCGCTGCTGTAACGGAAGGGGGCCTTGGACTCCAGATACGGCATCTTGGCCACATCCAATGGTTTACAGCCTCCCAGCTCAGGCAAGTGGTGGTCTTCGGCACCGTCCAACAGAACGAAGAGGGTGTTCATACCATGTTCCTCAGGGCAATAGCGGCTTGACCGACAGCGATCCCGCCGTCGCCGTTCGGCACACGGTCATGGAGAACCATGTTCATACCGTTTTGCTTTACGGCATCCGAGACGATGTCCATGACCACTTTGTTATAGGAGACCCCCCCAGTGAGTCCCACATGCCGTATCCCTTCGTCCTCTGCTTTGATTCTAGCTATCTGGACCATCTCCTGCAGCACACATTCCACCACGCTATACGCGGCATCCGCGGGGGATAGCCCCATCTCTTCCACCTGAGCGAAGAGCGGCGCGGTGATTATCTGGCCGTTCTTAGAGTTGGCGACGACGTCCGGATTCCTTTTACCCTTTCGCAGAAGGCGCTCCAGCTTCATGGCCGGCTCCCCATCGTAGCTGCGGTGAGAGCATACACCCAGTTGACTCGACAAGGCATCCATGAGCCTGCCCATGGAGCTGCACCCCACACTGGTGTCCATCAGTCTCTCCAGGACTGCTGCCTCGTTATCATTAAAACCCCTGCCCTCCCTCCCGTTCAGTCGGTCGATGGCGAAGTTCAGGCGTTTCAAGTCGTACAGGGCCTTCTCTCCTCCCAGGAGCGGTATGTCCTGCAGCTTGCCTACCCGTTCATAGGATTCCAGGTCACAGCATAAGACCTCTCCTCCCCAGGCTTTCCCGTCATCACCGTAGCCCGTCCCATCCAGCGTCAGCACCACTGCCCTGTCCACCTCGCTGTCCACCAGCAGTGAGGCGGCATGCGCCCAGTGATGTTGCACCTCCAGCAACGGACAGTCCGATTCCTGGCTCAATCTCCTCCCCAAAGCACGATTGGAATAACCAGGATGCATGTCGATGGCCACAGCGGTCAACGGACCATCTGCACCCATGAGCTTCCGGAGATGGGCGACAGCGGAATCCAGGTATTCCATCACTCCCAATCCGTCGCCGTCTCCGATGTATTGAGTGCTGTAAAGACGTCCATCATGACCGACACAGGCGGATATGTTCTCCTGCCCCCCCAGGGCAACAACATCACCAGAAATGCCAATTTCAAGATAGGAAGGGGTATGTCCTCGTGACTTACGGAGGAAATGCCTGTGGCCTAGATGATGGCCCATGACGCTGTCATCGGCACGATTGAGGATGTGTTGGTCGTGGAGGAGGTAACAATCCGCACCCAAGGAGAAGACGCTGTCATCATCCAGCAGCATAGGCTCACCTGGGATGTTGGCGCTGGTCATGATCAAAGCCGTGTCCTCCATTCTCTGGAACAGCAAGTGCTGGACGCCAGCGTATGGGAGGAAGATCCCAAGATTGTCCAGTCCAGGGCTGAGCTTCTCGGTGACATCGTTATTTACCTTTTCCATGAGTACGACCGGCCTTTGCGCCGAGCTGACCAGATCAAGCTCTTCCGGGCTGGGGGCGGCGAACATTCTCAAGGCCTCTTCATCCCGGACCATGATGGCAAAGGGCTTGTGCTCCCTCCGGTACCATCGCCTCAGGCGGTCGACCTCTTGCACCCGGGCGCAGATGTGCATCCCGCCCCAGCTCTTAACAATCCCGATATGCCCTTCCTCTAACCTTTCTGTGAAACCTTTCACAGGGTCATCCATATGCACCAACGTCCCTTGGCGGTCGAAAAGCCGGTAACGTGGGCCGCAGGCCGGACAGCAGATGGTCTGGTGATGGTACCTCCTCTCAGAAGGTACGGCATATTCCTTTTCGCAGTCCGGGCAGAGGGGGAAAGGATCCATGGAAGTCATACGGCGGTCGTAAGGAAGGTCGGAGATGAGGGTGAATCTAGGGCCGCAATCCGTGCAACTCGTGAATGGGTACCCATATCTCCTTTCTGTGGAATCGTCCATCTCCTCAAGGCATCGTGGGCAGATGGCAGTGTCTGTGGGAATCCCGACACCCTTGGAACCGGGGCGGGAGGGAATGATGTGAAATCCTTTGGGGCCTTCGTAGGGTATGTCCAGGATTTCTTGGGATTCTATGTTGGCCAGCGGCGGTAAGGAGTCTTTCAACTCCTGGAGGAATGATTCTGCATCGCCCAGAATATCGATGATGACCTGGCTGCCATCGTTCCAAACCGTTCCATCGATGGACAAGCGCTCCGCCAATCGGTGCACGCTGGGTCGGAACCCCACTCCCTGCACCACTCCTCTCAGGACGATACGCATGGGGGAATCACCACCACCAGATTATTTATTGATTATGAATCGAACAACATACGGTATTTTCAATAATGACGCACTCTAGGTCTAGGTACGAACATGAACGAGGTCATCGAAGGTCTGCTGTACACCCGGTCGCACGAGTGGGTTCAGAAATTGGAAGGATCCCGGGTGAGGATCGGTGTAACCGACCATGCCCAGCATGAGTTGGGAGACATCGTTTACATCGAGCTCTCCGCACTCGGCAAGGTTCTGGCCAAGGGCGACGAGGCCGGTGCCCTGGAGAGCGTCAAGACCGTGGAGCCGTTCTACAGCCCCGTTGGCGGTAAGGTGGTTCGGGTCAACGAGGAACTGGAGAAGCAGCCCGAGCTCATCAACCGTTCACCGTACTTGGAGGGGTGGCTGATAGAGTTGGAGATGGACTCCCTCCAGGACATGGATGGTCTATTGGACAGTGCCGCCTATTCTAGTCTATTGGAAGAGGCCTGAGGATTCCTTCAGCCTCCTGACGGTCATGGGCTCCATGAGCACTTGTCGGAAAGGCTCCCAGCGCTCCTGGGATTTTTCCACGAAGGCCTTGATCAAGTCGAAACCGGCGCTGTAATTAACCACGTAGGACCGGTAGGCCTTCATCATCTCCAGGTATGAGACGGCCGTCGCTTCTGGTAAAAGCTGTTCCTCCTGCATGCGTACCATGGTCGAACACTCATCCACATCGCCGTCCAAGAAGTCCCGCGTAACGTTTACCCAGTGACGGAACATCAGATCTGAACCGATGCTGCTGATGCGTTCGTAGCGCTCCGCTTCTGAAGGAGGCAGGCCCAAGGAAGGGAACAACGATTCTTCATAGATCCGTATGCGGGAATCCGCCGGGAAGACCAATTCCACGCCGTATTGGGCAGCACCTTCGGCCAGCAATGCCAGAGGCGACCGCAGGGCCACCAGGCAATGCTCCTGCCATCCCTTTTCCTTTAACAGGTGTTGTTCCCGTATTGCCCACATGCTATGGTGTCCGGGATAGGCCTCGTGAGCGGCGTACAGGATCATTCTATCCACTCCTATGGGCACCCCGGCATTGATGTCTATGCGGCTGCGGGCCTCTCCTTGATAATAGTTGTAAGCTTCCCATGGTGCGGACGGGACCAATTGCACATGGAAATCGTCATTCGGCAAAGGCAGCCAGTCCGAGCTCAGGTCCTTGGCTAGTGTCAGGAGCTGATTAACGGCCTCTAAGGCTCGGTCAGGTGATACACGGAAGGATTCCATGTATCTTCGGTACCTTTTAGATAAGGTGCCGCTTCCTGGCAGAAGCTCATCCAATTTGTTTCTCATCGAATTTATGGAACGGTCATTGTACCCAGGGGGGGTGATGCCAAAAAGGGCCCGACACTCTTCATCGAAGTTCATCCTTCTGCCCTTGAGAATAAGTGTGAAATCATGGAGGGCCTGGGTCTGCTCCACCAGGAAGTCCTTGCGGCCCTCATCTTCGTACTCGAGACTATCAAGCGCAAGAAGATCCTGGAGCAGGTCTTTCGACCTACGATCCATTTCATCCAGAGGCCAGGGTTTGAAGCCTTCCTTCAGTCCTGGATCGCCGAAGTAAGCGTCCACGTATCCAGGGTCGTAAGATTCCATGCTCAGGCAGAGCAGCACATATGTCCGACCCGCCTCATCCAATCGGCGATGGGAGCCCATTTTCAATTAGACCTCTACGTCAGCGGCTTCTGCACAGGAGCATCTACGGGAGGGCGGTATCTGTGGCAATACCTTCTCCAGCAGTTGGGAGACCTTGTAGAGGTTATCCCCCATGGTCTTCAGGACCATGGCCAGATCGACGGGGTTGTCTTTCCATACATCATAGTCGGTAATCATCGCCAAGCTGACATAGCACATCCCCAGCTCCCGGGCCAGCTGGCATTCCGGAACCAAGGTCATCCCGATGATTTCTGCAAAGTTACGGAACATCCGACTCTCGCCCTTGGTGGAGAAGCGTGGCCCCTCGATGCACACATAGGTGCCTTTGTCATGGGCCTTTATCCCTAGTTCATCCGCAGCCTGGGAGAACAGACGGCTGAGCTCGGGGCAGAATGGCTCCGGGATGGAGATATGGACGGTCTGAGGGCCGTCGAAGTAGGTGTAGTCGCGAGTCTTGGTGAAGTCGATGAATTGGTCCACCACCACTATCTCTCCGGGCCGGTATTCCTCCTGCAGGGAGCCCACGGCGCAAGGGGAGATGATCATCTCCACGCCCAACTGCTTCAGGGCATAGAGGTTGGCGTGATAGGGCACCATGTGGGGAGGGAATTGATGTTTCTCGCCATGGCGAGGCAGGAAGGCCACCGGCACTCCGGCCAAACTGCCTACCAGTATGTCTCCGGAAGTCTCCCCGTAAGGGGTGTCCATCTTAACCTTCCTGTCCAGGGTGAAGAGCTCTGGATTGTACACCCCAGAGCCTCCGATGATACCGATCCGCGGATTCATGACCATGGATGGTGAGATTAAAAGATAAAGGAATTGGTTTTCAGAAACGACGGATTATCTCTTCTGGGAGGCCCTCCACCGCCTTCCGGGCGAAGTCCATGGTCAGCCCGGCACCGAGGGCCACGGTCATGGCCCTTTCCTGGTTCATGAGGTCTTGGGGTCCGTGACCGTCGGAGTTCACCAGCATTTTGGCCCCCATACACATGGCCAGGTTGGCAACATGCCCGTTGGTGACGTTATGGCCTTTCCGGCCGGTGATTTCCAGGATGACGTCGTTGTCCACCGCTTTCTGGACCTCCTCCTCGGTGATGAAACCCGGATGGGCTAGAACGTCCACGTCCGGGTTGGAGACCGCTGTGAGATTGGTCCCTTCCATGACCGGCTCATTGACGGTCTCTCCGTGAACCACAACCCATCTGGCTCCCAGATTCCGAGCACGTTTAACCAGGCGGTCGATCTTGGACGGGGGGACATGGGTGATCTCCACACCCGGTATGACCTTGAGGTAATCCTCACAGAGCTCTACAGATTTCAACAC
>JAQUUA010000053.1 GCA_028694055.1 Candidatus Methanomethylophilaceae archaeon
CCGGGCACACCGCGCAGGACCACTCCGAATCCCATGCTGGCATTGCCGGCTGGAAGGCCCAGCACCCCGGAAAGGCTGGCCAGGTTGCATTGCACCATGGCTTGCAGCTCCACGGTCATGCCTTCCTCCACCAGGGTGAGGAACTTGGGGGGGCCGGCGGCGGTGAAGACCGCCAGACGGATATGGACATGCTCGGTGAGGAAGGACGGGTGCACCAGCTCGCTGGGGTTCCCCACATTGCGGACCATCTCCAGCATGGAGTCTCTTATCCAACGCAATCCTTCCCGTACGAAATCAGCGCCCACGACCACGCTCATCTCCACCCCTCCATGGGCGGCGGAGCTGATGTCGCTGACACCTATGCGGATGAAGAAGCTGGACTCCACCAGGGCCTCGGAAACGGTGTCGATGATGCGGGCGGCCACGATCTCCACGGTCCGTTTCAGGACGTTGGCCACACCATCCAGGTCGTGGAGGTTGTTCCCGTACTCGGCGAAGGCCTGCATGAACGCATTGCTGATCTGCTTCCGCAACCACTCCTGGGAGGATATCCCGGGGCTGGCCTTGCCATTGGAGAATCCCATGGTGTTCTCCTTGAACACCCAGCGGTCCGAGCCGTCATACTCCCGTTGCCAGGTGCGGTCGTCATTGTAATAGTCGGACCTCCAGGGACTGGAGTCCATGAGACGCCCATGGGCGTCCCAGAGCTTGGCGCACTCCCCCTGCGGGATGTTGGTCCCGCCACCATTATTCAGAAACTGCCCTGGGAATCGCACCAGCATCCGGCCGCCTCCGGCCAAGGTGACATCCCCGATCTCGTGCGTCTTGCCGGCCTGCCCGCTAGTAATATACCAACCGGAGAGACTGACGTCCCTGTCAAGGGGGTTGTATAGCTCCACCCACTCATTGCCGGCATCGATGCCGGCCGGGTTCTTCTCCACCTCGTTTATCACCACGTTGCCAACGAAAGGCAGGTTGTATTTGACATCGAAACCAGCATCGATGCTCCCTTTCAGCCCGGGCATGGGTAATGGGATGTTGGAGAGCATAGTGCCGATACCGGCTACTTGGGACAAGGCCACTCGGAAGGTCTGGTACTGGGTTATCTGGGGAAGGAAGATCTCGAAACCGTGGCCTCCTAGATGGCCCCTGACCTCCGCGAAATGCCGGTAGACCTTCATGAATGGGTCTATGACCAGATTGGCAGACCATCTTTCCGTGGCCATACTGGCTCCCAGCAGTGGGAGCACCTCCTTGCTGTTGGACTGCATCAGCCGCAGGGTCACGGAGAACAAGGTGTCCCCCACACTGGCTGTCAAGGAGATCTTGACGAGGTTCTTGGCCATGCTCATTGCCAGATCCAGGATGTTGGTCTCGAAGCGCAGCTCCATGCCATGGATGTCTATGCTGAAGCCCAGCTCCCCCATGTTCATGACGGATTCCCCGATGACCAAGAGCGCCTGCCTCGCCTTGTCCCCCAATTCCTCCTGCAACACCACCAAAGGCCCCAGTATGGCATCGCTTAGGGCGGTCATGGCTTCGGTGGCGAAGCCGCTGGCCTCGGCCATGATGCGCCCCAAGGACGCGAAAACGCCGTCTGCGGCCTGGAAGGCCTGCGTGAGCGGGGAGAGGAGGGGGCCAGCGACGGTCATGAGGATCTTGGCCATGTCTCCGCCCAGGGTGCTGGTGGGACGATAGTCCACGCCCATCATGGGCCAGGCACTGAGAATGGGTATCTGCAGCTTGGTGCTGAGAACGCTCTCATGGCTGTGGTTGGAGGGCATGGACCAGATGGACATGGCATCGTTAAGCGAGTACAAGGTATGGGTAACCGAACCCACCACCTCCACCTCCACCACACTGGAGTATGGGGAGAATGACAGGGCCTCGAAGCCGGTGTGATGGGTGTTCCGGTCCCGGCCAGCGAAGCCCAGGACCTTGACGTGCAGATCATCGTCCCTCTGCACCACCAACGATTGCAGGAAAGCCCTCCCGTCCGGGTCGTAGAGTACGTAATGGCTGCTGCCGGGCAGGTCCATGACCGCCTCACCACCCTGCAAGGACTGGGAGGAGCCTATCCCGGAAAGCAGGCGCTCCATCTGCTGCATGATCAAGGAGTCCAATCCCGGCAAGGTGTCCACTCCCCATCTGGCCACCTGAGAGATTGCCTTCTGGAGAGGGTTGCTGGAACCCTCTGCGGTGGAGAGGACCTTCACCATGTTGTCCTTCCTCCATTCCGCATCACCACGTATCTGGGTGAAGATCAGGTCATAGACGCCATTGCTCTGCAGCATGTAGAGCAGCTGCTCCTGCCATTGCTGGTCTGTGAAGGAGTACAGGTGACCGTAGGATGACATCATGGCTTGCCGGTAATAGGACTCCACCGGAATGACGGCGGAGGAGAAGGAATCCCAGACGCGATACATGGACATCCAGTTCTCCTCCACGTAAGCGGCCATGGCCTCTCCCAACTGATCCAAGGTCCGGGCGGCATCGATGGCATGGCTCACCACCTGACTCATCCACTCTCGGTCCTCCATGAGGGCTTGCCGTACAGCACCAAGGATGGCATCACCTGCACTCTGGCCGGAGAACGGTTCCAACCCAACGTCTATGGACCCCAGGCCATAGGTCTTGGCCACGGCATCGCAAATGCCCATCAGGAAGGAACGGAGGTACTGCACCAACTCGTTGGTTTGTTGCCTGTACTGGGCGTTGAAGCTCTTCCAACCCGGCCACTGGAAGACATCCACGGAGGGGATCGTGTCCACAAGCACGGCCCCGGGTAAGTTCATGATATGGGACCAATTCCCGTACTGCATGTCACCCTGCAGTGCTGGCAGGTTGATGACCAGGTTGTTCTGGCCGTTGAACATCCGACCATAGGACCATTCCGAGTATCCGGCCTCCTGCATCCTCTGCTTCACATAACTGACGGCTGCGGAGCCCTGGGACCCCACGATCTCGTTGAACATCCCTTCCAGGAAATTCACCACACCATCGTTGATGGCCTCGTAGATGTTCACCACATCCACGATGTGCAGGTAGTCCAGCCATTGCAGTATGAGCCGGTCCGTGAGCGATGCCAAGGTCTGGGCCATCACCGAAGACAGGTCCAGGCTGCCATCCCATTCCCTTTGCAGGAGCAGAGCGGCCGGGTCAACCTGCTGTTGCTCGGCCAAGCCGGAGAGCACCGGGTCCTGGCTGTCCACCGACCGGAAGTTGATGGCTTCCAACACCGCCAAGGCGTTGTCGATGGCGGTGTGCACGTCGGTCTCGGTCAGCAGGGCGGCGCTCCCTTTCTCGCCGTCTATGGAGTCGATGCCGTAACCGCGCAGAGCCCGGTTCTGAGCCAGGACGCTGAGCTGGTGGCTCAGCAGCTGGGTGAATGTGGACCGTGAGCCTTCCATGTCCATGGCCATCCCCTCCATGCGGTCCATGAGGAACGGCAAGGGCGAGATGCCGCAACGATCCATGTCCAGGGACCTCTCCATGCCCCCCTTCTCTGATGACACCTGGACACGGTAGCTTCCGGCCACCACCGGGTAGAGTGGTAAAGAGCGGGAATAGTCGTCACCATCCAGGAGGCTGAGGTGTCGGATGTCTAGGACCAGTTCTTGTTCCAGGATATCGACCGTGTATGCCCCCACCCGCAGAGGGAAGTAATGCTCCATCCACAGATCCAATCCTTCTTGGAAGGCCAGCTGTACATCCTCCAGCCCACCGACGGCAGAGCGGGAGGAAACGTCGGCCAGTATGCTCATGGCGCCATCCTCGAGCAGAGATTGAACGGTGGCGAAGGCTTGCTGCATCTTCTCCAGATCCTCCCCGGCGGCCTCTGCGGACCCGCTGCTGTCCTCTATAAGACCGATGATGGTTAACGAGCTGCCGCCCACTATGACCAATAATACGGCAATCATGGCGAACGGCATCTGCGCCCGACGGTCCGAGGGCCGGGAGTGGGGGATCATCCACTCCTCATCCCTGCCTCTTGCTATAAGGGACTCAATTAAGTGTAGCCTACATCAGTAGATGGCACTCCTCAGGACGCTCTCCAGGTGCTGGGTGATGAAGGGGTCGTCGATGAATCCGCAGATCTCGAAATCCGGTGTGGCCAGCAGGGAGCATTCATTGTCCACCACCAGGTCGGTGATCACCAGCCCTTCTCGTCTATGGCAGTCGCTGCAGTCCGGGGACTTCATGAACGGTTCCATGACCACGACCACATGGACCCCACGCTTGACGGCCTCTGCCAGACGGTTCCCGTGCTCGTTGCGCAGGACCTTCATGTCCGGAGAAGAGAGGAAGATGCTGGATACGGCATCGTCAATGAGCTCGCCGATCTTTGCCAAGACCCTCTCCCTCCCCAGGATGGTGTAAACCAACTGCGGTGTCCCTAGGTCCTTCAAGCTGCCTTTCATTCCCCGAAGGTCGTCGAATCCGTCCTTGATGTCCGCTACCAACTGTTGCTCCACAGCGTCTAGGTCCACCGGCCGGTATCGACGAGGTTTGCCGGGGTGGCTGACCACCAAATCCTTGCCCTCCAGGGAGTTCATGACCTTGTACATCGAAGTCCTAGGAACGGAAGAAGCCTTGGCTATCTGGTCAGCTGTACCGTCATCCAACGATATCAGGGCGATATATGCCTGTGCCTCGTAGTCCGAAAGACCCAGATTATTAAGCCATCTCACCAATCTCATCGTGGTTTCATCTAAAGTATCTGGGGGCATGTCGTTTCTCCTTCATCACTTCAACGAAATTATGTAGCTCTATCGACTACATAAGTATTAAATTATGACTTCCATTAAGGGAAACAGGGATGACATAAGATGACTGCTAGGGACTACGCGATAAAGAAGGGACTCCCCAAGCAGACCAAGACCATCTGTCCGGAGTGCAAGAAGCTGCTTGCAGGGGACATTTTCGAGAAGGATGGTGCGGTCTACATGGAAAAGACCTGCCCAGAGCACGGCACGTTCAGCGATATATACTGGTCGGATGCGGAGCTTTACTTGAAAGCAGAGGAATCTGCCTTCGACGGTATCGGCTTGATCAACCCCAGTGACCAAAGTGTCGACATCGGCCGGAACGTCAGCATAGAGATCGGAGGAGTGGAGGTGGACCTTCTGAGCAACACCGCCCTGGCCAATGTGGATCTCACCAACCGCTGCAACATGCGCTGCCCCATATGCTTCGCCAACGCCAACTCCGCCGGTTACGTATTCGAACCGGACTTCGAGACCGTGGTGGAGATGCTGGAGATGCTACGCAACGAGCGCCCCATCAAATGCACCGCTGTGCAGTTCTCTGGCGGTGAGCCGACCATCTACCCCCGCTTCGTGGACGTCATCCGCACCGCCAAGGAATTGGGATTCGCCCAGGTCCAGGTGGCCACGAACGGCTTGTCTTTCGCCAACGACTTCCAGCTCCTCAAGGACGCTGTTGACGCTGGACTGAACACCATCTACCTATCATTCGACGGCATAACCGACGATATATACCTCCAAGCACGCAACCGCAAGATGTTCGATGTCAAACTGAAACTGCTGGACAACCTGCGCAAGCTGGAGAAGGCCCCCTCCGTGGTCCTGGTCCCCACATTGGTTAAGGGTATAAACAACCACCAGGTGGGTGACATCCTTAATTTCGCCTTCGACAACTCTGATGTGGTCAGGGGTGTGAACTTCCAGCCCGTGGCCTTCACTGGACGTATAGACAACCAAGAGAGGGTGGAGAACCGCTACACCCTCACGGACATGATCAAGGATGTGGAGACGCAGACCGGCTACGCCACCAGGGACGACTGGTATCCTGTACCGGTTGTGGCCCCCATATCCAAGTTCGTCTCCGCCATCCTGGATGAGAACAAGGTCACATTCACCACCCACCCCCACTGCGGCGTGGCTACTTATCTGTTCAAGGACGAGAGCGGCGTGGTTGTGCCGGTACCTAGGTTCATCGATGCCGACCGGTTCTCTAAGGGGCTGTTCGAGCTCTCCATGAAGGCCCGCAACTCCCGTTTCAAGGGATGGTACAAGGTCAAGGCCGTCCGCCTGCTACGCAGCTGCATACGCAAGGACCAGGTGCCTGAAGGCTTGAACGTGAAGAAGTTCATGAAGATCCTGGAAGGAGTCATGAGCGACAGGAGCAAGTTATCATTGGCAGACTTCTCCTGGAAGATGATGTTCGTGGGAGGTATGCACTTCCAGGACGATTACAACTATGACGTGGAGAGGGTGAAGCGCTGTGCCGTCCACTACACCACGCCTGACATGAAGGTTATCCCCTTCTGCGCCTACAATGGCGGACCCAATTACCGGGAGATCGTGGAGAAGAAGTTCTCCGTGCCCCTGGATGAGTGGAAGCAGAAGCACGGGGACGAACATTGCTGAGGTGAAGAAGACATGATTGTCGCATATGAGAAATGCCTGCACTGCGGATGCTGTGTCGGTACATGCAAACAGAACGCCATCTACCTGAATGACTACATCCTGCAGTTCAACGACCTCTGCAACCGTTGCGGGCGATGCGTCAAGGTCTGCCCCGTGGGCGCCCTCACCCTGGAGGTGAAGTAATGCAGAAGCTGCAGTGCGACGTGGTAGTCGTGGGTGCTGGACCCGGCGGCTCCATGGCCGCCAAGTACGCCGCCGAAGGCGGCTTGTCCGTCCTGCTCCTGGAGAAGAAGGCGGAGATCGGTGCCCCCCTGCGCTGTGCGGAAGGGGTTTCCAAGAAGTGGCTGAAGGAGATGGGCATCGAGCCGGACCCCAAGTGGATCTCGGCGGACATGGATGGAGCCATCATCGTCTCCCCCAGCGGCCACCGGTTCAAGCTGGACGAGAGCCATGCCGGCAACGAGGTCGGCTATGTGCTGGAGCGCCACCTCTTCGATAAGGCCCTGGCGGAGATGGCGGCCGTCGCTGGTGCCACCATCATGATGCGCACCTCCTGTACCGGGGTCATCAAAGAGGATGGCAAGCTGGTGGGAGTCTATGCCAACCGCATGGGCGAGCCCCTGGAGATACGCGCCAAGTGCGTGGTGGCCGCGGACGGTTTCGAGTCCCAGGTCTCCCGCTGGGCCGGTCTGGACACCAGCATCGACCTCAAGGACATGGACAGCTGCCTGCAGTACCGTATGGCCAACATCGATGTGGAGCCCAACTACTGCGAGTTCGTGCTGGGATCCGCCGCCCCGGGTGGCTACCTGTGGATATTCCCCAAGGGGAACGGTCGGGCCAACGTGGGCATCGGCGTGCAGGGCACCAAGTGCAAGCGCGGTGCGGATGCCAAATACTACCTGGACAAGTTCGTGAACGAGGACCCCCGCTTGAAGGACGGTCAGATCCTGGAGATCGTTGCCGGAGGGGTGTCCACCTGCCCGGGTCTGGACGACACCGTTCTGGACAACTTCCTGGCCGTGGGTGACGCCGCTCGCCTCATCGACCCCATCACCGGCGGGGGCATCGCTCACGCCTGTCAATCCGGCATGTACGCCGGCCAGGTGCTGGTTGATTGTGCCAAAGAAGGCGATTTCAGCAAGGCCGCCCTGCAGGTCTACGACACCATGTGGCGGGACAGCATGGAGGACAAACTGGTCCGTAACTGGATCGCCAAGGAGAAGTTCGCCACCCTGGACGACAAGATCCTGGACGATGTGGTCCTGGCCATCAACGACTCCGACATCAAGGAGGTCAACGTGTACAACCTCCTGAAGGTCATCAAGGACAAGTACCCAGACCTCATGAGCGAGATGGAAGACCTCTTCTGAGGCCAAACCCCTTCCCATATTTTCATTCCCTTTCTGCCTTGCCGCTCTGACCTAAAACCCAGATCGATGGAACGCGGATAGCCTTCTATGCCTGGATCAGGACTCAGACTGCAGGCCGGGCACACCGGTGCTGACCCGATAGGGCGTGCCGCCACGAAGGGATATGGCCTCGCAGACCTTCTCGGGGCGGTCCGTCAAGGCCAACATGCTCCCTCCCCCACCGGCGCCGGTGAGCTTTGCTCCGAAAGAATAGGGCAGGCAGGCATTCACCAGCTTGTTCAGCTGATCGGTGGACACCCCCAGGATGGAGAGCATCTTATGGTTACGGGTCATGAGACGGCCCAGATGCTCCAAGTCCCCTTGGCGCAGAGCCCTCTCCCCATCCAGGGCGATGCCTTCCATATCGTCGACGACCTCGCGGGCGAAGCCGCTCTTGTCATAGTAGGAGCGGACTTTCTTCAACAGGGGCCCGGTGGGGGCATTGACACCGGTGTATCCGACCACCAGGGACAGCCGGGGAACCGGGATGTCGTGAACGCACCAACGTTTGCCGTCCCTCTCCATGGACCATAGGAGGCCGTCCTCGGCCGTGGTCTTTATCATCACCCCTCCCCCATGCGCACTCACGGAGGTGTCGATGGGGCTGGCCCGTCCTTGGGCTGCGAACTCCATCTCGAAACCGGCCCGAGCGGCGTCCTCCTGGTCCACGGATCCGGTCATCGCCTGCAGGCAGCCGGCGAAGGCGACGCTGAGAGCGGCGGACGACCCAAGGCCGGAACCGGAAGGCAACCCGCTGCGGATATTGATGTCCAGCGGTGCACCGGACCATCGGGTGCTGAGGGCGTGCCGGATGTGCGGGTTGCGGG
>JAQUUA010000054.1 GCA_028694055.1 Candidatus Methanomethylophilaceae archaeon
ACAAGACCGCCAATCCGAACAGGGTCGGCAGTATCATGGATGCCACTAATACAGACTGTACCAGGTCGAGGTCCGTCCCCTGCACGGCCAGAAGGGCGGCCATGGACAGTGGCCCGATGGCCACCAATACCCAAGCCATCCAACGGGCCTGTGTTCTCTGCTTATCGTTCATGTCTCTCAAGGAAAGGGATGACCTGACGGTATAAAACCACTGTCGGGACGTGGATAGGATAATCAATGTCGTATGCCATCAACGCTCATGCGTCGATGCCCCCAATGCGGCAGCCAAGTCCCGGACAACAGCCTCACCTGCCCCCAATGCTTCACGCCTATCGCCCGTGACTCGGAGGTCGTCAGAGACGGCATGGGCAATGAAAGGATGTCTCCGGGGACCAAGAGCGGCAACATCGCCATGCTCTTGGCCCTCCTCCCCGGCCTGGTGGGCATATGGGGGCTTGGACACATATACCTGGGCGAGATGGACAGGGGCCTGCGCTTCCTGGTGCTGGGCGTCCTGATGACATTGTCCATGGTACTGCTGGCCTCCGCCTCTTACCTGGTTTTCACAGTGATCTGCCTGGTGTTCCTGGCCTTGGCTTGGCTGGCACTCTTCGCTTACCATGCCTTCGAGGTCCTGGCGCTCACCGCCATGAAAGGCGCAACCCCTCCCAGATGGCCTTTCGGTCGCTTATCCCGATGACGTTTGGACAGGTCGGTTTAATACTGGGATAGACAATGATACAAAAGAGTTAATAATATCTATATGGAATTACGACCATGGCAAAAAATTCAGATGCCAAGAGACCGTTGCTCATATCGATCATCGGTTATCTTTACATGCTCGGTGCGTTGATATTCCTACTCGTGGGAATTTTGTTCTTCCTAGGAATGGGAGAGGGAAGCCTGATATTGGACGGAATGCCTGTGGACATCAGCGAGTTCATGGCCTTGGCTGGAGGGTCCATGATCGTGGCGGCCATAGTGTTCTTCATAGTCGGCAAGGCCTTCCTGGACGGATGGACCATCGCCTGGTACCTGGGAATCATCTTGCAGGCTCTGACCCTTGTCGGCGGCATCATAACCTTCCCCGCTGGACTAGTGCCCGCGGTCATCAGCGCGATCATCCTGTACTACCTGTTCCGTCCTGCCGTCAAGGCCTTCTTCAAGGTCTGAGAACAGCAAACCGATAGGGGGTCAACCCCCTCTTTTTTCTTAATAACGGCCAGCCCTACGCAGTTCCAGAAGTATGGTGCTGGCACGAAGGGCGTCATCCAATGCCCTGTGGCCTCCGTCCACCTGGGCCGGGTCATAGGGGAACATGGCCTCATAGGTCAAAGTCAACATTTTGCCACCGTCCCGAAGCTCCAAAGGTATGCGGCAGGCCTCGGCGGACCGGAGGTTGATGGAGGGGGCGATGCTGGCCTCCCCGGTCAGGTCCCAAGGCTCGTAAAGAAGATGACCGAAGAAGTCGCTCTTGACATTGAACGAGGTCACCACCTGGCCTTGCAGGACCCCCTTCACCTCTTGCGCCACCTTCTCGACCTCCCGGCCTTCCACAAGCTCCTCCTGGCCCAGACCGTGGTGCTCCATGACATAGCGGCGCCTCTCGTCCGTCCAACGTTCCGCCGGTATGAAGATGGTAGAGGAGTAGACGCTCTCGATATCCATGCGCTCGGTGTCCAAACCGCAGATGGCCACCTCCACGACCTCGTCCTGGGGATAACCTTCCTCACCAGTGGTGACCAGGGATATCACGTACATGTCGTGGTTCATGATGCCGGGATGCCTGTCTGTTCCTAAATATTTACTGCCCAGCCATGCCAGACTTTTTTCGGAACCCTCTCCTCAAGCGTTTTATAATCACAACCGATTGAAGAAGATGATTCCATGCGACGGGCCAAGAGCATTCAAGTCATCTATCAAGAGGTCAAGGATTCTGACCTCGTACTCACCAACGACGCCCCTCTTGCCACTGCCCTCAACGCCATGCTGGACAGACCGCATCTGGGTTCATGGGCCATCACCCCCCAGCAATTGGCCCGGCGGGAGAGCATCCAGATAATCGGTGTACCCATCTGGGATGACCTGAGCATGGTGACCCGATTGGTCGAGCTCACCGGTTACGACCTGAAATTCGTGCATGGTGAATTGGAGGGGCTCCGTCGCATGCGTCGTCACACGGCTCGAATGGATGAGTACATCCACACCTCATCCGCTCGGCAGATCTGGCAGGCCTACATTCAGCTGCCTTGTTTGGAGAAGGTCATGACCAGCTTCGATCCACAGTTCTACGGAGACAAAAAAGTGTCGGTGGTGGGCTTAGATGGCTTCAATGACCTGGATAAACACTTCCTACCGACCCCGGACCGTTTCCGAGAGATAGATCCTTTCCTACCTTGCGATTACCAGATTCCAGAGATATTGGAGATGGGAAACGACCGGGACCTGGCCCGGCATGTCGTGGACCTCATTGATGCGGAGAATATGGAGGACACAGCCATCGTGCTCAACACTCAGGAGCCCATATCGGATGCCATCCGCTCCGCGCTCTACCGGAAGAACATACCATTCATCAACAGCATGGAGGTCAGGGACCTCCCGGGTCTGAGGGACCTCTTGGAGTTCATGGAATTGACCCTTCCCCAGAAGCGTCCGAAGATGTGGGAGCTGCGGCCCCTGCTAAGGCGGATGGGCCATTTCCTATCGGAAAGATGGGATAATCAATCGTTGGAACATTGGTCGAAGAGCACGGAAGGGGAGCTTCGCATTCTGGCAGACCTGCTGCAGAACCCCGGTTCAGGCAGTTTCGGGAAATTTCTGCAGATGTTGGTACCGGAGATGGAGCGATGGCCGATCTCAAAGTTCCTAAGGAAACTGGGTTTGTTGGACAGGCCCGTGGACCGGGATACCTTGGACATCCTACGGTACGCCTTGGACCATGTCGAAGCCGGAGAACTGGACATCGTGGTTCCTGAGAACGAGAAGCAGGGGGTGGTTTTGATCGACTGCAAGAACTCCGCTTATGTGGATCGAGCCATCGTCTTTTATCTGGGCATGAGCACGGACTGGTCCCCCCTCGGTGCAAGGGAGGAATATATGGATGCTGAGGCAGAGACCGAGAAAGAGTCTCTGCGTTTCCAGATCCTCATGCAACAGGGCGAGACCCGATTCTACATAGTGAAATCAAGCCATCGTGGTAAGAAGGTCACCCCCTGCTTGATGTTCAACCACATACAGCAAGAGTCTAGTTTACTACAAACCTTCCAGGACCTGTGCCCAGATGGTTATAGGAGGGTTTCATGGATCCCCGATGCCAAACCCAGGAGCGTCCCTCTCATCTCGCTCTCGGAAGAGCCTCAGGATATGAGGTTCTACCCTTCGGCCTTGAACTTGGTCTTGAAATGCCCGAAGGCATACATGTTCTCAACCATCACCACAGCTCCTGAGGATGGCAAGAAGAAATTCGGGACCTTGTTGCACAGTTTCGCACAGTTCTACGTGTCCTATCCAGAGTTGGTGAGGGAGAACGGGCTGGATTATTACCTAGACATTTTCATGGACCTCTTCCGACCCCTCATGAACGATAACCAGGAGGATCTGGAGTCCAGCAAGGCCAGATTGGCCATGGACCGAGTCATGGAGTTCGTGGACTCCCACCCGACCCAGGATGCCATGATGGTGGCCTGGGACGAGGTCGTCCATAGCCACGGGGAGTCTGACGGGCCTAGGAGAACGGTGAACCCTTTCTTCGAACATCATGGCCTGGATTTGAAAAGGGCCAACACCGAGGTCCGGATGGAATCGGCCTTGGCCCCTTTGAACAGCAAACTGGACCTACTGCTCTCACCCTCCCGGGGAGTGGACTACAAGACCGGCGAAAAACGCAAGATAAGCGACATGGTCAAGAACTATGACTGGGAGGCGCCAACCAAGTACCTGGACCTTCAGCCCCTGGCTTATTTGGAGGTCCTTAGCGCATCTGGAAACCAGGATGCCGAGCTCTCATTCCAGTACGTATTGAACCGCTTACCGGAGGCCCACTTGCCGGTGACGGATGAGGACGACAGGGTCGTGTTCAGATTCACCGGCATGGACAGACGGGACTTCATCCGTTCCGGTGCTTTGGTGGAACACCTGAAGGTCAAATACGGGTGCAAAGGTTCCAACAAGGTGCTGAGAGGTGACTTCGAAGGACTGCAATCCACACTCATGGACCTCCGGGTCTGGGAGATGGACCAGGGCTGGCATGAGTCACCTCAGGTCCTGGCCCGTTTCCAAGAAGTGTTCAGAGAGAACAAAGACAATGACCTGGCCAAAACGGTGCGGAGCTGTCATGAGTTGCTTTATGAGCTCCGCGTCATGGATGGTTGCCATCTGGTGTTGAAGGAGGATATGCAGAGGTTGAGGGAATTGACGGCATCGTACCAGCAGAAGGTGGAGGAATGGCGCATCGGGGTCTTCCCTGCGGAACCCATCTTCCCCTCCAGCTGCCGCCGTAAATGCGATTACTACGGCCTCTGCGTGAAGGGGGGAGAGGATGAGTGAGGGCATGAACGACGGACAGAGGAAGATTGTTGAGACGTCGGAAGGCATATTGGTGGTTGATGCTGGCCCTGGAACTGGTAAGACTTTCACCATTAAACACCGTTATATGAACCTCGTTCGCCAACCGGGAATCACACCGTCGGATGTACTACTGCTGACTTTCACCCGCAATGCCGCCCAGGAGATGAGGGAACGGATAATCGACGCCATGATGGAAGAAGGCAGGAAGGAGCAGGCCATGTTGGTTCAAGCATCCACATTCAGCTCATTTTGCATGAACGTGGTGTTGCGTCACCCTGAGGCCGTTAACCGGTTCCTGGGAGTGAAGGAGCAGCTCTCTCGCTCCGCCCGTCTGGTGCAGAACGAGTCCATGAACCGTGAATTCTTCCGTCAGGTGTACTACGAGACCGTCAATTCCGACCCGGAGGCCTATGGTCGGATCCCGGCAATCATCGGCTCGGATTTCAAGGATGTCTATGAAGTGGTGAAGAAACTCATGTCCCTCGGCACCCTGCCGCTCCGTAAAGGTTGGTTCGGAGAGGGTGAGGACATCCTCAGGGGCGACCCGGATTGGATCATCAAAGAACTGAAGGCGCTCAACCGACCGGCAAAGAATGGAAACCCTCTGGTGAAGGAACTGAAGAAAAAGGTGAAAGAACACAAAGTCTGGCCAGGCCTGCCGATGCAGGCCTTGGTGGAAGCCGTCCCTCTGCATATGATCGATGAGGCTGCGGACCATGACCGGGATGAACTGTTCCGATTCATCCATGATGTCTACCTGAACTTCATCCGTCGGTCTATAGCCACCAACCGCCTCAACTATGGGCTCCTGGAGCTCTTCGCATTCATCATCCTGTACAGCAACAGGCGGGCGAGGAAGGAGCATTCCTACCGATACATGATGATCGACGAGTTCCAAGACACCAACGAACTTCAGTTCATGATAGCCCTGCTGGTGCTGAAGGACCCCAACCTCTGTGCCGTGGGGGACTGGAAGCAAGGCATCTATGGGTTCCGCTACGCATCCATACAGAACATAACCGAATTCGAGGAGCGCATCCGTCATCTCCACGCCCTCCTCAACCACGACGAGGAGAGGGTCCCATTCTCCCTCCCGCCCGTGATCCGCCTCCCTCTGACTGAGAACTACCGCAGCCATCCCGATATCATCATGGCCTCCTTCTCTGCCCTGTACAGCCCTGGCAGTAAAAACGAGAGCATCGACAAGGAATGGCTGGACCGTAACGTGACGTTTCTGGAGGCCAAGAACGATCAGGTATGCCAACGAGGGCGGGTGGATTTCCTGTGCGCCGACAACGAGGGCGATCAGTACGACGCCATACTGGACAAGGCCTTGGAATACCTCCAGGACCCTGAGGTGCTCATCGCGGAAGGCGATGGATATAGGAGGGCGAGACTGGGGGACATCGCTGTCCTCCTTCGCAGTGGCAACTCTGCCCGTGCCCTGAAGGCCCGGGCGGAAGAGAGGGGCATACCGGCATACTTGGAGGGTGACATGGAAGTGATGTCCACTCGAGAAGGCAAACTATTGCTGGCTTGGCTGAGGTTCATGGAGAACCGTCATGACCCCCGCGCCCTGGCCACCATCCTGGACAACGAAGGATGCTCCCTCACGGCCATAGAGAGGTTCGATGATGAAGAATCGTTGGAGCTGCAGGACCTCCGCATACGATTGCAGGAACAGAGGACGTTGCTCCTGTCCAAGAAGAGACGCATATCTGCCCTCATCTCTGCGGTCTTCGACTACTATGGCCTGGAGAACGACATCTGCCAATCTATCGTGGGCCTGCTCTCCTCACTGCACCGGGAGACCTTGGCCTCCATGAACGACATCATCCGCCTCCTGGAGCATGACATCAAGGAAGGGACGATCTATCCTCTGGAGAAGAGCCTGCAGAGCGACGCCATCTGTATCCAGACCATGCACAGCTCCAAGGGGCTGGAGTATCCGATAGTCATTGCCGGACGTATCGATGCGTCATCCATGCCCAACACCAGGAGAGACCGGACCGACCTGGTCTTGGACCGGCGTCTGGGACTGCGCATGAAGAAGGAGTACCATGATGACAACGGGATGCACAGGACCTACGATGATTGGCGTTGGTATCTCCTAAGCAACCTGAACAAGAATGACATGGACGAGGAGAGACGGGTCTTCTTCGTATCCCTATCCAGGGCCAAGCAATACCTCTGCCTCAGCTGCCACAAACCCTCGGAGTTCTTCCATCACGTCAGCAAGGGAAGGGACCAAGGCCGTCCGTCTGGATCCTTCGAGAATCCCGCTGCAGCGACCGAGGAGAGAGGCCCTCGTCCTCCTTCCCCTCGCTCACCCCCTCGGAAGCGGAGGCACTCCAGCCACGAACTGGCCGGGAAGACCGTCCCTGCCGGAGGGAAAGGGAAGGAGTATGGACGCCGAGTGCATGCCGCAGCAGAGATGCTGGCTCTGGGGCAGGAGCCCGATGAGGATCTGGATGAGCTCCCCCGCATCCGAGAGATACTGTACTCTCTGAAGGAGGCTCGGCTCATGACGGAGGTGGAGTGCTTCCTGCCCCTGCAGGGTGCCACCATACGGGGCGCGGCAGACCTGGTGGCAGTGTTCCCAGACCACGTGGAGGTGCATGACTTCAAGACGGACGGCAATCGGCGGAACGAGGACGCCTACCGGGTACAGGTTTCGGTATATGCTCACGCCGCCACGTCCCTGGGGCTGCCGGTGAGATGTTTCATACAATACCTCTCCCAAGGGATCACGGTGGAGGTGGACGTCGCTCCGCTGGAGGAGCTGCAACGACGGGCGGATGCTTTGGGCACATGCAATGATATTTAAGTCCCATTCCTGTTAACAGCAGTTGATGGATACCCCGGCCGGATTGACATCCGCAGAAGTCAAGGAACGGGTGGACCGTGGCGAGGTCAACGTGGTCTCCCAGAGCGTCAGCCGCACCTATGCGGACATCATCCGCACCAATGTCCTGAACTGGTTCAACCTGGTCCTCTTCGGCCTCGGTGGAGTGCTCATCGCCCTGGGTGAGCCCATGCAGGCCGCCGCCGCCTCCGGCATCGTGGTCTTCAACGTGCTGGTGGGGACCGCCCAGGAAGTCAAGGCCAAACGTCGTCTGGACAAGATCGCCCTGCTGTACCGTCCCCGTGCCATGGTGGTCCGGGACGGCCTGGAGGCCGAGCGCTTCCCCCAGGAGATCGTCAAGGACGATGTCATCCGTCTGGGCCCGGGGGAGCAGGCCTTGGTGGACGGGGAACTACTGTCCGCGGAGTCCTTAGAGATGGACGAGTCCCTGTTGACCGGTGAATCGAGCACCGTCAAGAAGCGGGCCGGCGACCTCATCTACTCCGGCTCTTTCTGCGTCACCGGACGTGGATATTTCCAGATCACCGCCTTCGGGGAGGAGAGCTACGCCGCCAAGATGCTGGAGGGGGCCAAGAAGTTCAACGTCAAGAAGACGCCCCTGCAGAAGGAGACCGGCAACATGATCAAGGTCCTCATGACCGTGGCCGGCTTCTATTTCCTCTTGCTCATAATCCTGGCCTTGGCCGTGGGCATACCCTTGCTGGAGTTCACCCTCATCTCGGTCATCATCCTGGACATCGTGCCCATCGCACTTTTCCTGCTCATCGTCATCGCCTACGCCCTGGGAGCGGTGCGCATGGCCGGGAGCGGTGCCCTGGTGCAACGCTCCAACGCCGTGGAGTCCATGAGCCATGTGGACACGGTCTGCATGGACAAGACCGGCACCATCACCACCAACCGCATGGTCTTCGAGGACCTCATCCGATACGGGCAGAACGCGGAGATGGACCTACGCCACTTCGCCACCGTCACCGGGTCCAAGAACAAGACCATCGAGGCCATACTCAATAAGTACCCAGAGGCTCCCTGTGAGCTCCTGGAGGAGATACAGTTCTCCTCGGAACGGAAGTACAGTGCCGTACGCATCCGAACCGACAGCTACAGCAAGGTCCTGTACCTGGGAGCCTATGACATC
>JAQUUA010000003.1 GCA_028694055.1 Candidatus Methanomethylophilaceae archaeon
AATTGGCTGGCGGGCCTGTGATCTCGAAGCGCACCCCGTTGCCGTTGCGGCTGGTCTCTCGGATGCTGAAGTCGGTCATGGAGAGTATCTCCTTGGAGAGGAACATGCCGTAACCGCTCCCCTCCCCGAAACCCTTCTCGAAGATGCGCTCCTTGTTGTTGG
The DNA here is from genome assembly GCA_028694055.1 of Candidatus Methanomethylophilaceae archaeon. Lineage (GTDB taxonomy): Archaea > Thermoplasmatota > Thermoplasmata > Methanomassiliicoccales > Methanomethylophilaceae > JAQUUA01. Next base: position 163 of record JAQUUA010000003.1, read on the forward strand.
GGTCGATGCCTCGGCCGTCATCCTGATAGATTACGGAGATCCGACCTTCTTCCAAAGACATCTTGACCTCGATGCTGGTGACCCTCCCGCCGTGTTTCAGGGAGTTGTCCAGAAGATGTTGGAAGACCTTCTCCAATGCCGGGTCGGCGAACATCTCCAGATTTCCGAGGTTCACCTTCACCAGCCCTTTGGGGACGCTCACCCTGGTCACGGCGTTGTCCACGAGTTCTGATAATCGGTGCCAACTAGGGTTAAGGACGCCCACGTTCTTGTATTCCCGGGAGAAGTCCATCTGTCCGGTCATAGCGGCGATGTTCTGTTCGATGCGGTGGATGTTGTCTAGGATGCCGGGGTCCTCGGTCATGGAGGATATCACGCCCAGGTAGCCCTTCACGGTCTGGATGCTGTTCATGACGTCCCGGTGCATCACCCTGTCCACCACATTGATTTGGTAGGCAGCGCGTTCCAGCATGGCCAAGGAGCTCTTGAGGTCGCTGAGGTCCTCGATGGCGATGTAGGTGCCGTTGATACGGTGGTCGAGGTCGTAATGGGGGCGGATGTTCACCAGCAGGCTGTACAGGCTCTGGCCGGACTTCAGGGTCAACTCCCTCTTCTCGCCCTTGCCGCTCTGCCTCACATCCTTCACCAAGGCTGAGAGCTGCAGGGCGAAGTCGTGCCGGGAATCGGTCAGGTGTTTCCCGATGGGTTCGTCCATGCCGATGATGCTGAGGATCTCCTGCATCCTCTGGTTGCATTCCGATATGGCGCCATCGGCATCCAATCCCATCAGCCCCACGGGAGCGAGCTTCAGGATTTGCTCGTAACGGTTCTCGGTTTCGTACATCGCCCGTTCCGAGAGGCGCCCCAGATAGATGTTGGACAGTCCCTCCATGAGCAGGGTGAGCTGATTGAGGTCGCTGTTGTCGTAAGGAAGCTCCTTGTTCCCCACCCCGGCGGTTCCCACCACCGCCCCGTTGTAGAACATGGGTATCATCAGCAGGCGCTGCAGGGGGACATGCCCGACCGGGATCCCTTTCTTCTGGGGGTTAGGCATGTTGTAATCATTCACCACCACTGCCTGCCTCTGCCTTATGGGCTCCCCCCAGATGCCGGTGGAGTCCAAGTCGTAAACGATGGGCTTGTCGTTGATCTTGCAGGCCTTCATGCCTCCTTGGGACCAGGCGTACATGGTGAGCTTCCTGGTCTTGTCATCGTACAACGCGAAGTAACCCATGCCGGAGCGGGTGAGCCGCACGCTCTCCTCCAAGACGTAGTGGGCGATCTCCGTGAAGCTGTGGTTGTACATGTTGGCCAATCGCACCAAGGCCTTGAGGCGGCGCTCATTCAGGCCCCTCTCCTCCTCGATGCGCCTCTTCTCCACGCTGAGGACGATCCTTCCAGCCAATTCGGAGAAGAAATCCATGGTGGAGCGGTTCTTCTTCAGGTAATAGTCCACGTCCATGTTCAGGGCTTCCATGGCCATCTCCTCCGTGCCGTTCATGGTCATGATTATGAACGGACGACGGTCGTCCTTGCGGAGCAGCCCCCGGAAGATGGAGAGCCCGTCCAATCCTTGGTCCGGGTCGTGGTTGCAGACGATGACGTCCACATGGCGGGTTTTCAGGATGCCCTCCAGCTCTGAGGCGTCCGCCACAGGTATGACACGTATAGCTTTGTTCAGCTTGGGGAGGAAACGCTCCGCCCTCTCCAGGAAGGAAGGGTCGTTGTCTATGATGGCCGCCCTGTACATCCAAGTCCATATCGGCGGTGATGTACTAATAAGATGCTACGGTATCTAGGCCAGACGATGGAATCCACGCGGTATGTCGATCTCGAAACGGGCCCCTTCCTCGCCGGTCTCCCGGATCTCGAAACCGCTGGTTTGGAGGATCTCCCTCACCAGGAACATTCCTAGGCCGGTGTGGTTCCCGAATCCGCGGTCGAATATCCTCTGTTTGTTCTCTGACGGTATGCCTATGCCGTCGTCGGTGTAGACGATGCGCATGCCTTGGTCTGGAAGATCATGGCAACTGATGGTGACTCTGCTGATGCCGTTGCCGTGCTTGATGCTGTTGTTGAACAGGTTGTGGAAGACCTTGTGCAAGGATCTGTCGGCCAGTACCTGTCGGTTCTGGCAGTCGCTATTAAGGATATCCGCCATGAGGCCGGATCCCTCCAAGGCCACGCCGATCTCGTTCTCCAGGTCCAGCCATTCCGGGTCGCTCAATCCCAGGGCGTAATAGTCCCTCAACATCTGCACCTGCTCCGAGATGCTGTCCGCCGCTTTCTCCACCTGGGAGAACATCCGCCGGTCCCGGTCGTTACGGCCCTCCTCGCTACCCATCAGGTCCAGGTATCCTTTCATGATCTGCAGCTGGTTGAATATGTCATGATAGGTCAGGCTCTCCATCAGTTTCATCTTCTCCCGGCTCTTGTGCAGGTTCAAGAAGGCTTTGCGGGTCTCGGTGATGTCGTCGATGGTGGCGATGTACATCCTCTGTCCTTGTACTCCGGTGCGCACCGGGGAGACCATGAGGTTCAGGTATACAGCATGTCCCTCATCGTCCTTGATGACCACCTCATCCCGGAATGTATCGTTGTTCTCCACTGCCTTACGGAAGCTCTGGGAGTACACATCCTCGGTCTCCTCGCCCATTTCATAGACCAGTTGTCCGATGAGTTCCTGCGGCTGCAGATCCAATCCAGGGGGGCTGCGGTTGATGCTCAGGATGCGGGAGTCCTCATCCAGCAGGGCCACGGTGAAGGGCACGGAATCCAGGAGGGCCTGGTACTTGGCCTGCGACTCCATGTGTTCGCGACGGATCTCGATGCCATGCTGGATGGACACCATTCCCTCCGCCAGGAGCTGCATCTGTTGGGCATCGGTTTCGTCGTAAGGCTCCTTCCTGTTGGCAACGCCGGCGGTGGCCACCACTTTGCCATCCAGATGGACAGGGACCGCCAGGTATCGGTCAATCTCCACATGCCCTGACGGTGAACCCCTCTTCAAAGGGTGAGGGGTTTGGAAATCGTTGATGATTATGGGGCGACCTTGACGGATGGGCTCCCCCCAGACGCCCACCTTGTCCATGCTGTACAGGATGGGTTTATGCGCCAGCCGGCAACGGGACAAACCGGTCTCGGACCAGGCATGCATGCGCAGCGTCCGGCCCTGGTCCTCCAAGAATGCCAGGTATCCCATCTCGCTGCCGGTGATGTCGATGATCTTCTGCAAGGTGTAGTCAGCCACCTCATCGAAGGTGGCCCTACGGGTCTGGGCCAATTCCACCAATGCCTGCAGCCTCTTCTCTGTCCGCAGTCGGATGTCCTCGGCTTTGGCCAGGTCCCGCAAGGCTTTGATCTTCTGCACCAACAAGTCGGCCAGCTCCGGTATGGTCCGGCCTTTGTTCAAATAGAGGTCGACGTCCCTCTCCATCAGGTTGACCATGAGGGGCAGGTCCTCAGCGGATACCAGGGCGATGAAGGGGCAGGAGCCTAAACGGAATCCGGACAGGAATCCATCGATGTCCGGGACATCATGCAGGGTGTGGCAGTCCAGGAGGAGTATGTCGATTATGAGCTCGTTCTCCTGAGTAAGCGTCCCTATCCGGGAAGGGAACAGGAATTCTATGTTCACATCTAGTCGTGAGGCCTCTTGCGCCAAGGCACAGGCATGCTCGAGGTCATCGCTGACGAAGAGTACACGGACAGGAGGAGTCATGACGATTACGTCATTCGAATGGTGCGAGGGGTTTAAAACCTATTGTCCTGATTGAAATGTAACCTCGGAAAGGTCGGTGGCGAAGCGCCACATGCGGGGATAGCGCCCGCGGTCCATGAGTATGCGTTCCATGAGCACCGCTTTCCCTTGCTCGGCGGCCATGAGCTTATCCGTGGACATGCTCATGCGTCCGATGCCCACGGCCTCCCCGCGGGCGGTGAGCACCGCCACCAGGGCGTTGCGGCGTATGCCCTCGTCCAGCATGTGCACGCCGGGGACGTTGAGGTCTGCTCCATGGCATAATGCGTCCACGGCGCTGGCTTTGGCCACCACTTTGGGCAGAGGCTCCAGAAGGGACTCCAGGGGACGGACCATGCTGCGCAGCCACTCCTCCCGGCCGTGCTGCTGCCAGAAGATGTAAGCGTCCTGGAGGTCGTGCAGGCTGACGGCCTCATCCTCCCGCATGGACCCGGAACGGGTGCGGCGGAGCTCCTCCATGTTGGCCCCGCATCCCAAGGCCTCGCCGATGTCCGTGCATAATGTACGGATATAGGTGCCGGCATCGCAGGCCACCCGGAAGAGCACGTCACGGTCGTCCATCTCCAGGATCTCCAGTTCCGAGACGGTGCGGATACGCAGCTGCCTCTTGACGGCGGAACGCACGGGCGGGAACTGGTATATGCGTCCTTGGAATCGTCCCATGACCTCACGGATGCGGGATTCCGGCCTCTCCCGGTGCAAGCGCATCAGGCAGACGTATTCCTTGTCAGACGAAAGGACCAGGTCGGTGAGGCGCATGGCCTTGCCGGTGCAGAGGGGCAGGACGCCGGACACATTGGGGTCCAAGGTGCCGCCGTGGCCCAACTTGTCCATGTGCAAAGAGTCCTTGGCCCAGGCGCTGACCTGGTGGGAGGTGGGGCCCTTGGGTTTGTCCAAGGCGATGACCCCGGCAGCCAGGAGCTCGCCGGTGCTGCGTTGTGACGGGGGCTTGCCCCAACGGTCCTGCAGGGCGTCCGGGTCCTTGACCAGCATCATAGCCCCGCCTCCTTGATTATGAGGTCCACGACCTGTTCCGGCGTCAACGGGCCGGTGTCCACCACCAAATCGTAGATGCTGCGGTCATCGATGTCGATGCCGTAGTACTTCTGGTAACGGGCGGCCTCGGAGGCGGCACGGGCCAGCATGGCCTCCTGGGCCTGCTCCGCGCTCTCCCCCTCCCGCCGTCCTATGCGCTCCGCCCGCACGGGGACGGAGGCATCCAGGTATATGCGGAAGGCCGGGATGCCGGCCCGGGTGAGCATGTGTGCCGCCAGACGGGACTCCAGGATCATGTGGTCCTTCTCCCGGGCGGTCTGCAGCAGACGGGCATCGATCATCTCGTCGATGGAGAAGTCCTCCTCGGCCCTGCGGCCCAGCTCCGCCAGGCTCAATCCCTGCTCCGCCGCCAAATCCCGGAATATACGGCCGAAGACGAACATCTCCATCCCCGTCTTCGCTGCCAGCAGCTGGCAGACGGTGGTCTTGCCGGAGCCCGGGGGGCCGCTGATGGTCAGCCTCATGCCAGCTGCCCCTCGTCCATCATCCTCAGCTTCTTCTTGAACTCGAAGTAGCGGAAGGTGCGGGACAGAGCCTGGCCGAAGGGGATGCTGATCAAGGTGTACAGCAGTATCCAGTGAGGGAGGACGGTGGTGTCCTCCAAGTGCACGTTGAAGTCCCAGGGGACGGCGACTATGGGGGCGGCGATGTCGCCCACGAAGACGGACACCCATGCGAAGATGGGGATGATGAATATCAGGGTCGCCGGCATGAGCTTCAGCTGCTTGGTGCTCATATCCATGGATTTGGACATGATCTCCTGCTGGTGCTCGGTGAGCTTCTTGATCTTGTACAGGTTGTTGTCGATGCGCGCCTGACGCAGCTCCTGGTTGAATGCCGCCATGACCTTCTGGTTGCGGGCCATCTCCACGTTGTCGGTGAAGAAGGTGCGCACCGTGATGCTGAAGGTCACCATTATCAGACCGGCCAGCACCAGGGTGAGCAGGGGGTACTGCCCGTTGAACCCGATGACGGGGTTCAGGACGTAACCTATCAGCTCACCCAGGAAGGTGCGGGTGTTCTGGTCGAACATGATGAACAGGGCGAACATGAACACCAGGAGGGTGGTCAGACGGGGGGAGTTAGGGGTGGCTACGGGTGCTTCGCTCATCTTACTCGCCTCCGAAGAAGCCACGCAGCACCGGGTGCATCTCCATCATCTGCTCCCGGCCCATGGCCTCATAGAATTGGATCAATATGCCCACGGCCAGCAGCACACCGGTTCCACTGGCGTTGCCGGTGGTGCCGATGAGGTCGGCGATGGCCGCCAGACCGCCCACGATGGCCCCGGATATTATGGTTATGACCGGGATGTACCTCTCCAGAACCCGCTTCAGGACCCGGGGGTCGCGACGGAAGCCGGGGATCTGCATGCCGCTGTTCTGGATCTGCCTGGCCACTGCCTCTGGGCCCATGTTGGTGGTGTTCACCCAGAACTTGGCGAACAGGATGGAGCCCATGACCATCACCAGGAAGTAGATCATGACGTGCATGAGGTTCTGCAGCGGGGAATGGGCGTTGGCGTATTGGCTGCTGAGGATGGGCAGCAGCCAGGAGTCCAGGCCCGTGGGGGAGGACAGGTACCAAGCCAGGCCTCCGGCGGCGTGCGTGGTGCCGGGCTCGAAGTAGCCCAGGAAGGAGTTGCCTCCCAGGAATGGTATCTGGCTCAGCATGGGGTTGCTGTACAGCAGCAGGGCGAACATGCTCACGTTGGCCAAGAGGGCCGCCATGAGGATGACCGGGATGTTGCTGGCGTATATGAGCTTCAAGGGGTAGCGTCCCCGGGCGCCACGGGCGGAGCCGTGCGACAGGGGGAGCTCGATGCGGCTGGACTCGGCATAGGCCACGAACATGAATATCAGTATGGTGCCGATAAGAGCTATCAAGGGGTTGGGCTGGCCCAACAGGATGTTCTCATAGCCTCCCTGCGACAGCTCCGCCGCCGACTGGGAGGTGAGGATGTATATGGTTTTGGGGATGGTCCCCGCCGGGGGGTTGGCAGCGCCCAGGGCAGCGCTGGAGTCCACAGGGTTCCAGTTCACCGTACCGGTGAACAGGGCCTCGGAGACCCCGGCGGCGATGAACAGGGAGATACCGCTGCCCACGCCCCATTTGGACACCACCTCGTCCATGAGGAAGACCAGATAGGACCCCAGGCAGAGCTGGAGCACAATGATGAAGCGGGCCATGCCGTCGCCCACCGTGGCCGTGAAGGTCTCGGAGGGCACCAGGTAGCCGAAGACCTGGGGCACGGACTCGAACACTATCATCACGATGACCAGCAGCTTCTGCGAGGACTGGTAGACCGCCTTGTCCTGGGACTTGCTGAGGTCCAGGTTGATGATCTTGGCGCCCACGAAGAGCTGCATTATGATGGAGGCGGTGACGATGGGGCCTATGCCCAGGTGCATCAACGAGCCGGATGCCCCGGCCATGATGGTCCGGTACTGGGCGAAGAGGTCCAGGGTGCTGTCCCCGTCCAGCCCGTACAGGTAGATGTTGGTCATCACGAAGTACAAGACCAGGATGACCACTACCCACAGCATCTTGGTCCGGAAGTGCACATGCCCTTCCGGACGTTTCACTGCAGGCAGCCGGTCGGCCAACGGCTTGACCTTGTACAGTAGGCTCCTCTGCTCCTCCATGCCCATCCCCTTTTCCGGTCTATTCCACGATGCTGCCGCCGACGGACTCCAGCTTCTCGCGGGCCACGGCGGAGGCCTGCTCCACCGTCACATCCACGGGGGCGGCGATGCTGCCGTTGCCCAGCAGCTTGTCCACGCCCATGGACGTGAGGTCCACGGTATAGCGGTCGCCGTCCTTGCTGGCCAGGCCCTCGGACACCAAGGTGTCCAAGCGCTCGGCCAGGTCGCCGACGTTCATGGTGGTGTTGGCATAGACCATCTTCTGGGGCCTCTTAAAGCCTCTCCTTCCGAAATGGTCGCCGCCAGCCTTCAGCATGCGCAGCTTCTCGTGTTTGTGCAGTCCGGCGTTGCCGTGACCACCGATTATACCAGCGCCACGGCCGGCCTTCTTGCCCCGGCCATGGGTGCGCGAGCCTCTCAGTTTCTTAGTTCTGCTTGGCATTTTACCACCTAGATCATCCTGGCGATGAGCTCGTTTATGGCCTCGCCCCGGTATCCCAGGGCTCCGCCGGCGCGGAAGGAGCGCTTGTTGCCCTCGTATCCCTTCACCGGGGGGTGGAGGCGGAAGACGGGTTTGACGCCGTCCACGGCGCTGAGGCGCACCTCTTCGGCCGCCACAGCGGCGGCCAACTCATCCAGGGAGGAGAACTCCGTGCTCTCCTGCAGGTTTTCGTCATTCAGTCCCTTGTTCCCGGGCAGGCGTCCGCGGGCCTTCATCATGGCCAGGACGGTCTCCGGAGAGGCCTCTCCCCAGGTGATGTAGTCCTTGGCCTTGTTCAGCATGCCCTTGGTGATGTCGTCCTCTGGTACGAGGACGCAGTGGTTCACCCGGGTGAGGTTCAGGAGCTTCATGGTGTGCTCGATGTCACGGTTGACATCGGGCTGTCCACGTACACGTACTACGGCGTAGACCATGCTCACTCCTCCATCTCATTCACATCGGTCTCGCGGATCAGCATGTTGACTGGTCCGGAGGCGATGCGCAGGCGGTCCTCCTGCTCGTCCGTGACTCTCATCTCCGAGGTCATGAGCAGGGCGTTGTAGGTCGCCAGGGCGTAGTTCACCTTGGTCTTGGTGTTGCCACGGGCGAAGCCCCAGGCATCCTTGACACCGGCCAGGGTGAGCATGCTCTTGGCCACGTCGCCGACTGCCAGGGATATACCCCGGGGGGCGGGCTTGAGGCTCACCATTACCGACCCGGACTCGCCGCGGACCTCGAAGGGCAGGGTGTGGGGGTTCCCACAGCCGCACTCCCAGGAGCCGCAGCCCCTCTTGATCTCGATGATGTTCAGCTTGGCATTGTCGATGGCCTTGCGGATGGAGGGTCCTACCTCTTTCCCTTTGGCCCGGCCGATGCCCACGAACCCGTCACCGTTGCCCACGGCGCAGGTGACGGCGAAGCGCACCCTGCGGCCGGAGTCGGTCATCCTCTGCACCATGTTCAGGTCGATGACCTCATCCTGGAGCTCGGGGAGCAGGATATCCACGATCTCCGCCTCACGCAGGGGGAGTTTGGTGGCCAGGGCGTCGCTCATGGTGGTTATCTCACCGCTGAGGACCATCTTTCCCAGTCTTGTCTTGGGGATCCACTCCATCTTATTCAGCCTCCAACTTCTCTTTCAGGCTGTCGAAGTCAGCCTGCAGGGCCTCCGCGATATGCGTGCCCCGGATGCGTTCCTCGTCCGGGAGGACGGTGTCGCCGTGCGGCACCTCCAGCCCGGCGTCCACCATGCCGGCCAGAACAGCGAAAAGGGCACCGCCCTTCACCGGTTTCTGACGGCCGATGTCCAGCACAGCTTGCTCCATGCCCGCCTTCAAAGCCTTCTTGCCGGCCAGGTAGCCGGTGAGGTAGGCGGCGGGGAGGTTGGAGCAGGAGTGCTGCCATCCCAGGGCGCGGAGCTCCTGGGAGTGGGCGGATGCCAGGATGGCATCGCCCTCCATCTCGAAGGCCACGAACTGCACCGTGGTGTGCTTCAGGCTGCGCCTGACAACCGCTCTAACGCCGTTGCTCCTCAGGAGCTTCTGCCTGATGTAGTAATCCGTGCGTCCCTCGCGGCGGCGGCGGAACGGCACCTTGTATCTCGGTCCAGTTGCCATTATTTCTCCTCCTCCAGGAGTCCTTCCGCCGCCATGTGCTGACGCATGTTGCGGCGGCTGCGGTACATGCCGCCCTTGGCGCGCATGTAGTAGCGCCGGTAGACGCTGGGGGTGATGGTGCCATCCTCCCTCAGGGTCTTCAGCTCGTCACGCAGGGGCCGGATGGTTTGGATCCAGCGCCTCTTCTGCGGGGAACGGGCGTTGGTGGTGCCCTTCCTGCTGCCAGGGCCCTTGCGGCGACCCTTCTCCTTCTGCGCTGCAGCGTAGCGGGTCCGGCCCTGGGATATGCCGTTCTTGGGCAGGGCCTTGATGGAACCGGAGTCCACCGCGGTGCGGATGTCCGCCCGGGTGATGCAGTCAGCGACCTCGTCGATGCGGTTGGGGTCTATCCAGACCCGGTTCACACCACACTTCAGGACGCTGGCGGCCATTCTCTTCTGGTTTCTCAGATCCATGTCTATCCCATCCTGTTCAGGATCCGTATCCCGAGCTCGTCCGCCCGGTCCTCGATGTCGATCCTCTTCTTCGTTCCCACGGTGCCTCCCACCCGGGCGGCCTGGGTCTTAGGGTCCAGGACCTCCAGCTGAGCGACGTTGTGCACCAGCACCTCCTCGAATCCGGAAGGGTGCAGGCCGCGCACGTCCTTGGGGCCACGGTAGCCCACGCGCACCAGCGGGGGACGGCGCTTCAGGCCCTCCCTCATCTTGGAGTGGATGCCCTTGGGCCTCCGCCATTTCTCGCCTAGCTTGGCGTAGCGGAACCACTCCTGCCTCTTGAATGCCGGGCGGCGGCCGGAGATCTCGGCCCTCTTGCGGAGCTGGGCGACGGTGACGGCGTCAAGCTCAGGCTTGGCCTTCACCACATACTCGCCCTCTTCCACGATGAGGTCGTCCTCCTCCACCACGGTCTCTTCGTCCAGGTCGGCCAAGAGCTCCTTCCACTTGTCCACCGTCTTCGGTCCTACCCCGTTGAGGGCCTCCTTGACGGTCTTGGCGCCATCAGCATCAGCGATGGCCTCCTTCAGGTCGAAGGGGCTCTCGATGTTCATGTCCGCCAGGACGGAGACGTGCTCCTCTTTCAGGCTGGGGAGGTCAGTGAGCTTGTTTATGGTCATTCTCTCACCTTGTGCGACTTCTCCACGATGTATATCCCGTCCTGGAACACCCTCGTGTCGAATCCTCTCCGGGAGGTGGCCTTCTCGATGTTGGCCGCGGTCTGGCCGCAGGCCTCGATGTCCGGGCCGGTGATGTTGACGTCCGCTCCGTTCACTTTCACAACGCAGTTGCCCACGATGTCCGCGAAACGGGGGGACTTCCCTCCCTGGTAGTTGTCAATCTGTACCTGCTTGCCCTTCACGGCCACCTTCATGGGGAAGTGGTTGAACACGATCTTCATGTGGTACTCGAAGCCCACGGTCACACCGTGGAACATGTTCTTCACGTGGGCCACATAGGTGCCCACCATGGCCTTCTCCTTCACCCGGGGGTACTCGCAGCGGATGACGATCTGGTCGTCCTCCACGGACATCTTCACCCGGGGGTGCGCGAAGTGCCTGCTCAGATCGCCCTTCGGTCCCTTGACCGCCAGGTCGCGCCCGTCCAACTTGACGGTCACTCCCTTGGGTATGGCGATGTGGTTCTCAATCAAACCTGTAACAGTCATTCTCACACCTCAATATACGTAGGCCAGCAGCTTCCCGCCCACCCCGAGCTCCTTGGCCTCGGTGTGGGTGATGACTCCCTCGGTGGTGGTCAGTATGAGCACCCCGAAGTCCTGCGCGGGCAGGTAGCGGGACTCGAACTTCTCCAGGTCGTTCCTCTTCACCGAGTACCGGGGCTTAATGACGCCACAGTTGTTGATGGCGCCTTTGAGCATGACGCGGAACTGGCCGGCGCGGCCGTCCTCGATGTACTCGAACTGGTTGATGTAGCCATGGTCCTGCATAACCTTCAGCACCCTGCCGATGAGTTTGGAGGAGGGCCGGATATAGCATTCGCTCTTGCCCACGGACACGGCGTTGCGCATGACGGACATGGCGTCGTTTAATGGATCACTCTGCATATTGTCACCTCACGAATACTTCTTGAACCCCAGCTGGGGGGCGACTTCCCTGAAGCACTGGCGACAGAGGTGCATGCCGTACCTTCGGATGATGCCGCGTCTTCTGCCGCAGCGGGTGCAGCCCTTGCTCCTGCCGAACTCCTTCTTGGGTTTCATTCTACCACCTCGACGTTGTAGTTGGCCTTCATGAACTGAATGGCCTCTGGCCGGTTCAGACGGTGGCCCCTGGGGACGCGCCTCTTGAGGAGCATCCTCTGGGTCACCCTGTTGCCGGGCCTCTTGAGCACCACGCTGACATCCATGCCGAATATGCCGATCTCCGGGTCGTACTTCATGCCCGGGAAGTCGGTGTAGTCGGTGATGCCGAAGGACATGTTGCCCTCGGGGTCGAAGGAGTACACCGGGATACGGTGCTCCCTGATCTCCAGCGCCCGGCGCAGGAAATCGTCCGCCTTATCCCTTCTCAGGGTGACCTTGCATCCCAGGGGCATGCCCTTACGGATGGCCAGGTCGCGGTTGATGGTCTTGGAAATGGTCTGCACGGATTTCTGGCCGGTCACCATCTCGATGACCTTCTGGGCTTTGGACAGCCTCTCGCCGGCCTCGCCCACGCCGATGTTCACCACGACCTTCTCCACCCGTGGCTGCCGCATGGTCTCGCTCATAGGGCGCTTCCCTCCGGCAGTTTGATGGCGGCGGTCTTGGTGCCGATGACGAACACGTTCTCCTTCACGGTCTCCCTGCCGTCCTTGAAGGTGACGACGTTGGGAGTGGCGCGGCGGGTAATGTTCAGTTCAGCCACCACAGCGGTGTCACCGGCGTGGTTGCCGCTGATGACCATGGCCACGGCGTCCGTACCCAGGGGGTAGGACTCCAGGATCTCCTGGGAGGGCACAGCCAGCTTCAGGACGTCGCCGGTGCGGTACTTGTTCTCATCCAGGAGGATGTTCCTCCCGTCGTGCATGTTGAGTTGGAACTTGCCGTTCTTGACCACGGTCTTGTTCTCCACCCGGCAGAGCTTCCATCCCGCCACCTCGGCGTCGATGGGCTGCAGGGTGAACTTGCCCTTGTTGGTCAGGAGCATGCGGTAGTTGGCATCCATCTTGGGTATGGAGACCACGTCCATCAGGCCGATGGGGAACTTGCCGTCCCTCACAGGCTTTCCGTCCACCAGGATGTCCCGGTTACCGATGATGCGCTTGGCCTCCTTGGCGGTGTCGCACAGTTTCAGCAGGTCCCTGATCACCAAGGTGGCGGGCATGCTGTTCTCGATGGAATGCGGTCCCGGGGATTGCTTCGTCACCCAGACACTGACCTTCCTCTTCAGGGGCCAGGTGCGGGGTGCGGTGAGTCTTTTCATCTGATTGCTCATATCGCAGCCTCCTTCTTCTTGAGGAGCTTCTCTTTTCTCCACTCGTCGCTGAGCTCGAGCTTGGTCACTACCACGTTGGAGGCGTGGATGGGACGGGCCACAGCGGTGCCGTCGGCCTGTTCCTGGGTGACTCCCTCGATGGACAGCTTGCCATCCTTGGTGAAGACCTCCAGGACCTTTCCTTCCGTGCCCCGGACGTCCTCCGACCCGCGGACCACCAGAACGGTGTCGCCGCGGACCACGCGCACAGACCTCTTGCCATATTTGTCTCTGAGGTCCTTGCTCAGAGGGGAGGCCAACATCTTCCGGCGGATGTGCACGGGAGCGTTGAAATGGGCCTTCCTCTGTTTCCTAGCTTTGCTACTGGCTATCATTTAAGTACCTCACAGTATGGTGTTGGCCGTGGCGGATACCCGCGGCCAGCGCTCAGCGGCCTCTTTGGCCACCGGGCCTTTGATGTCCGTGCCCTTGGTCTCACCGGTCTCGGTGGTGATGACGGCGGCATTGTCCTCGAAGGACACCATGGTCCCGTCGGGGCGGCGCATGGGGCGCTTCTGCCTGACCACCACGGCGTGCACGATCTGCCTCCGCATCTGGGGGGTCCCCTTCTTCACGGAGCCGATGATGATGTCGCCCACGCCAGCGTTAGGCTGGCGGCGGGACACGCCTTTGTAGCCGGGCACAGCGATGACTTGGATGACCTTGGCGCCGGTGTTGTCCACAACGTCCAGGTTGGTCCCGGTCTGGATGCCCTTGGTCTGGTTTCCAGATATTCCCTTCATCCTTTCACCTCTTCTCCACGGCCACGAAGGAAACGGTCTTGCTGATGGGCCGGCACTCCATGAACCTCACCTCGTCTCCCACCTTGAGCTCAAGGCAGGGAGAGGCGTGGACGGAGTAGCGGCTGGTACGCTTCTCGTATCTCTCGTACTTCTGCTGGTACTTCATGTAGTTACGCTCAACCACCGCGGTCTTGTCCATTTTGACGGAGACCACTTTCCCGTCCAGGACCTGCCCGCGAACGGGCAGCTTCCCGTGGAAGGGGCAGTTCTCGTCCTGGCAAGTGGATGCTGGAGGGTTGACGTCTAAGCCGATGTCTCTGATTTTAACTTCCATAAGATTCACCTAACCTTCTTTATCCTGTCTTCTGGTCGGTGCAGTATCTCTGAACCCTGGATGACAGTCTTCTGTCCCTGGTATGTGAATTGGAACTCGTTCCCCTTCTTGGGGATGATGCGCTCCCGGTCCCCCCCGTCGATGACGAAGGTGTTCTTGGTCTCGTCCACCACCAGGCCGGCGATGCCGGCGTGGCAGCCTTGGCCCATGACCTTGGTTTCCATCCCTATGAGTTCCATTCGCATGAGATCACTTTTCCTCATCTCACCTGACTTCCGTTTGGAAGCCCATGTCCTCCAGCACGGCGCGCACCTTCTTGCGGTGCTCGCCCTGGAGCTCGATGCGGCCGTCCTTGGCGGTGCCGCCGGCGGCGCATCTGGTCTTCAGTTGCTTGGCGAGGTCGTCGATGTCGATGTCGTTCTCATCGATGCCTTCGATGACAGTGACCGTCTTGCCGTACCTACGGCTGTCTATGCTGATCCGGACGCTCTGCTGCTCACGTGCGATCTCCTCGCACATGCACAGTTCGCCCGGCAATCCACATACGGGGCAGATTTCCGCCATTATCTCTTTTCCTCCTCCAGCTGAACGGTCAGGATGCGGGCGATGTTGGTCCTCAAGGCACGGATGAGGCCGGGGTTGGCCGGGGCACCGCCCATGGCCGCCCCCCCCCTCTCGTGCATGAGCTCGTTGCGGATCTCCTTGAGTTTCGCGTTGCGCTCCACGGCGTTCATCTCTCTGATTTCAGAGGTTTTCAACAGTGCCATCTACTCTCCCTCCGGGATTTCCTCGGCTAGCTCCTCGTCGACAGCGGCCAGGGGGTCCTCGCCCTCAGGCTCCGCCTCGTAGAGGTGGGGAAGGTTGCGGGCGGCATCGGTCTTGGAGACCACGAAGATGTCCGCCGGCAGGACAGCGCCGGGGGCCATGATCTCCACGGTGACCCCGATGACTCCCTGCTTCAGCTTGGCCACGGCGAACCCATGCTCTATGAACTGTATCTTGGGCTCTCCGCAGAACTTGATGTAACCGTCCTTGAACTTCTCGGTCCTGTGCCTCTGGCCAGTGAGCTTGCCGGCGATGACCACCTGACAGCCACGGGCCCCGGACTCCATGATACGGCGTACCGTGGAGTGACCAGCGCGGCGGAAGTGCCAGCCCCTCTCCAGGGAGAAGGCCAGCTTCTCGGCCATGATCTGGGCGCTGAGGTTGGGGTTGGCCACCTCGGTGACCTCGATCCCGGGGTTCTCGAAGCCGAACTTCTCCTCGATGTCCCGGGTGAGCTTGTTGATGGTCGCCCCTCTTCTTCCGATAACCAATCCAGGCCTCTCGGTGCTCAGGATGACGCGGGTGCCCATGGGGGTCCTCTGCACATCCAATCCACCGAAGCCGGCGCGGCTGACTTCTTTCATGAGGTACTCTTTGAGGAGGACCCGACGGATGTTCTCAGCCACGAATTTACGTTCTGATGCCATTCTACTCTACCTCCTCTAGGATGACCTCGATGTTCACCATCTGCTGGTTCCACTGCGTCGCCCGGCCGTGGGCGCGGGGCATGTAGCCCTGCTGCACACGTCCGATGGAGGTGGATATGGTGGAAATCACCATCTCCTCGCTGTCCAAGCCTTTGTACTCGGCATTGGCGACAGCGCTCTGCAGGACCTGCAGGATGGCCCCGGCGGCCTTCTGCGGGTAACGTCCCGGACCGACGCCGGGTTTGTGGGACACCCTCTTGTTGAATCTCTTCAAGGGGACGGCCCTCTTCAGCTCGATGACCTCTTCCAGCATCCGCATGGCATCGTTCACGTTGCGGCCGCGTATCATCCCACAGATTTCACGGGAGAACTTGGGGGATATGGGCAGCTCCTTGCCGATGGCCTTGGCGGTGACGTCCGGATCAGCATACATTGTGTAACCTTTCACAGCAATCACCTACTTCAGCGGCATGAACTTGGAAGACCGGGTAGCACCCACTCCAGGTCCGGAGTGCGCAGGGTTTTTCCGGGTGAGAGCGAACTCTCCCAGGAAATGACCGATCATCTCGGGTTTGATCTCTATCTCTTTGAATTCCTTGCCGGTGTACACCGCCACCGTCCGACCCACGAACTGGGGGATGATGGGGATGTCGCGGCGGTGGGTCCTGACCACTCCCTCGCCGGACTTCAGCTTGTCGAAGCAGACCTGCTGCTCCGGGTTCAGTCCGCGGACGTAGGTCCTCCGGGCACGGGCGGGTATGATGCTCAGGACATCCTCGAAGGACATCTCCAGGAGCTCTTCCATGGTGAAGCCACGGTAGGTGAACTCCTTCTTCCTTCTGGCCTGTATCGCGCTCGCCTTCTTCCTGGACTTTCTCCGGGAAGCCTTTGCCGATCCTGCGATGATCTTCTTTTTGGCCATTGTTATCACTTCCTCGATTTCTTCTTAGGAGAAAGGCGACCGACCTTCCTTCCCGGCGGGGCGTTCCTGCTGACAGTGCTGGGCTTTCCGACGTGCTTGTGAGCACCTCCACCATGGGGGTGGTCCACCGGGTTCATGGCCACACCGCTGACCTTGAAGTGCATCTTGGCCTTCGATTTCAGGGCGTGGTACTTCTTTCCGGATTTGCCGAAGGGCTTGTCTCCCCTTCCGCCTCCAGCCACTATGCCCACTGCCGCCCGGCAGCGGGGCTCGAACTGCTTCATGGCTCCGGAGGGCATGAGGACGACGACCTTGTCGCCCCGGCTGACCACGGTGCCGGACGTGCCGGCGGTGCGGATCAGCTTGCCCCCGTCTCCGGGCAGCAGCTCCACATTGTGCACCAACGTTCCCTCCGGGATGTTGGCGAGCATCATGACGTTGCCGGGCCTGATGGTCCCGGTATCGCCGATGGTGACATTGTCTCCCACTTTCATGCCCTCAGCAGCCAGGACGTAGTCCTTGCCGCCCGGCAAGGCGACCTCTGCCAATGGGCAGCTGCGACCAGGGGCGTGGATGAGGTCCACGATGGGTCCGCTGACCTCATCGAACTTGGGGTGCTGGATCTTCTCCACGTGCCTGTGGCTGGGGGAGCGGTACTGGGAGCCTCCGCGGCCCCTCCTCTGTGTGATTAGTCTCTTTCCCATCTCAGTACCCCCTACATTACTCCTATCCGGGTGCCGATCTCCTCCGCGGAGTAGCCGTCACCCAGCTTGATAATGGCATGCTTGCCGTCTTTCTCGATCCGGGTCCAGACCTTGGAAACCTTGACATCGAAGCGCTCCTCGAAGGCCGCCTTGATGTCCTGCTTGCTGGCGTCACGGTGCACCAGGAACTCGATCCTGTTGCCGTCGGTGAACTGCTGGGTCTTGCTTCCGGACATGTGGTTCATGGACTTCTCCGTCACATAGGGATGGATCAGTATGCTGGATTTCTTCATTGCTCCCAGCCTCCTATGGCGTTGATGGCGGATTCGCTGAACACCGTCAACCGTCCCGGGTCCCCTCCGGGGGCCAGGACGTCGGAGTTCAGACCGCAGACCGCCTCGACCTCCACACCGGGGAGGTTGGCGGCGCCCTTGAAGAGGGGAAGGTCGCGCTCTGCCACCACCAGCAGTATGCTGCGGGGCGTGCGGTACTTCCTGTTCCTCATGGTTCCGCGGCCAGCACGGATCTTGCGTCCGTCCTTGGCGCGGTCCACATCGTAGTCCAGACCGATGCTGGACAAGGCGGCGTAGACCTCCTGGGTGCTGATGAGCTCCTGCATGCGGTCCTCGATGACCACGGGGAAGCTCACACCGTCGGCGAACTGATGCCCACGGTCGCGCACAGCCTCCTCGCTGCCCACGGCAGCCAAGGCGGACAGGCGAGCCAAGGTCCTCTCCTTCTGGTTCATCTTCTTGGACCAGTCCTTCTCCGGCTTGGGCGGGTGGGCCCGGCGTCCGGAGACGTTGTTGGGGGACTGGGCGCCCTTGCGGCCATCCTTGAGCCTCTGGACACGGGAAACGCCACGTCCTTTGCCCCAGGTGCTGACGGAATGCCTCATCCCGGATTCGGGGGAAGGTCCGTAGGCCTGCCGGCGGTTGGCCTCAGCGGCCACCACGGCCTTCTTGATGAGGTCGGGGCGGAACTGGGTCTCGAAAACGGCCGGGACGGGCACGCTCTTCACGACTTCTCCTTCCAAGGAGTATACATTGGTGGTTCTCTGTTTGGTCGCCATCCTCAGGCCCCCTGCTTGGATTCGGTGGAGACGTAAGTGACGTTCACCGCTTCAGTGCTGGTCTTCTTGGGCAGTCTCACCGGGTCTCGCAACCGCACCAGGCGCTTGGCCGGTCCGGGAACGGAGCCATGGATGAGAACATAGGGGTTCACCACGTCGCCGTAGTGCAGGAATCCGCCCTTGGGGGTGATCTCGCTGCCGTTCTCCCCTATCTTGATTAGCTTCTTGTTGAACTCGGTCCTCTGGTGGTATCCCATCTGACCGGCCATGGGCACAGTGGGCCTCACGTAGCCGGGGCGCTTGGGGCCCAGGTTACCGATCATGCGGCTGTGCTTGCTGTTCTTGTGGCTGAGCAATTTGACTCCCCAGCGCTTCACGGCGCCTTGGAATCCCTTGCCCTTGGTGACCGCGGAAACATCGATGACCGCGCCGTCGAAGGCGAAGTCCTTGATGCCGACATCCTTGCCCAGGATGCCCTTGGCGAAGGTCAGCCGCTCGTCTATGGTGCCTCCTCCGATCCGCAGCTCCATGAGCTCCGGGACCTTCTTGGGCACACCCTTGACCAGACGGGGCTGGGTGTAGGCGATCACCCGGACATCCTCTAAGTCGATGTCCGCATACTTGCCGAACGATTCTTCATTGTGATTCTTAGGAACGCTGAGACGGCGGGACAGCAAGGGGTCCAAGTCGTTGGCCCATACCTCGCCCACGGTCTTCAGTCCATAGGCGGTGCTCTCGTAGAGCCTGACCGCCGCCACTTTCATGGGGGGGACCTCCAGGACCGTAACGGGCACCTGGACCTCCTGTCCGGAGGTGGTGCTCTTGGCCCTCTTGTCCACTATGAACGCATGTGTCATTCCTGCCTTGTAACCGGCAAAACCCTGGATTTTCGGGGCACCATCGCTGCTTGGCCACGAATCCAGCCTGGGAGTCTCCCTGACGGCCCTCTTCCTGGGACCGTACGCTCTTGAACCTCGTTTAGGACGTCTTTTTTGCGGCATGAATATCTCCTCACACCAGGCGAGAGTATCTTCGCTGATCTCGCCTTTGTTGCTTTCTGGTTGTCCACGATAGAGGATCGGAACGACCGTGACGCCGGATTCATCTCGACAAATGCATTATCGATATGAGTATGAACATGGGATGACGGAGCATTGCCCAATGGCGTGTGGTCGAACAGCCTTACGTGTTCAATCTTCGTTCCGAATAGTACTTTGATATTTAAAAGATACGGTGGCCCCCCGGCGTATGGGCAGGGGGCGGGACCGGGCTCAGAGGGAGCCTTCCTTGGCCTTCTGCTGGGCCCGTTTCATGCGCTGCTTGGCGTTGAAGCCGGTGGCTTTCTCCACGAACTCGTTCAAGCGGCGCTTGCTGTCCAGGATCTCCTCGTCCGAGACCACGCTGCCGGCGGCGGTCACCAGGTCCAGGGTGGTCTTGCTCAGCACCTTCACGGTGATGGAGCGCAAGGCCCCGTAGCTGGATACCAAGGCGTCCCCCTCTCGGCTGACGTTGCCGAAGACGCTGCGCATGAGCTCTTCCAGGGCTGGGCCCTCGATGTTCTTGTACCATCCTTTCTTGATGTCGTACTCCATTGCCAAACTCTCCTTAAACGGCGAGGTCGTTCTTCAGGCCCCGGTCCAGGTCCACCGAGGTGCCCAGGGCGGTCTCGGCCTCCATGGTCCGCTCCCATGTCCCCCGGCAGTCGCAGTCGTGACCTTGCAACTCCCCCACGTCCTGATTGAATGAGAACCTTTCGATGGCTTTCAGCAGGTCTTGGTCGCAGGAACCGCAGTTGTGCACGCCTCGCGCCGTACCTCCTCCCGAGGGAGACGACATGATGCGGGGGCCTCCTTCGGTCCACCCCTCCTCCATGACCTTCATCAAGGACCATATCCACGGAGGACGGTACTCGGCCCGTTTCCACAGCCTCTCCACCACGGTCCCGCGCTGCACGTTCAACGGGTTCACGGATATCTCGGTGGAATACGGGGAGGCGAAACGGATGGTCTCCAAGGCGTCCCGGATGGCTATCCTCTCCGATAGATACGGGGGTTTGAGCAGCACGTAGTTGCGTATTCCGAGCCCGGCATCCTGGAGGACCTGCGCCGCCCGACGGTGGTCGGCGACGCTGAACCCCTTGTGGATGCTCTCCTGCAGGATGGTGTCGTTGGCGCTCTCCAGCCCCAGGGCCACCGTGACCTGCCCCGGCAAACCGGCCACAGTCTCACGGTTAACGAATTCCGGGCGGCTCTCGAAGAGCAGCCTCTCGGTGCCGGAGAACAGACGGAAGGCCTCATCCCTCACATCCAGAGGTATCTCCTGCTCGTCCAGGAAGCTCCCGGAGGTGTATATCTTCACGAACGGCTCGTTCTGGTAGCGGTCCATGGCCGACTGAAGCTGGGCCATGAGGTCCTCGCTGCTGACCACGGGGGAGGAGGCGGAGTTGTAGCCGCACATGTGGCATCCCCCTTTCTTGGACCAGCAGCAGCCACGGGTGCGCAGGATCACCACCATGGTGTCCACTGTCCGGCCTTGGGACATGTCCTTCTCCTTCCATAGCGCTTCCAGTTCCCGGGGGGAACGCTTCTCCCGTGCCATCTGTATGCTGCCTCCCTCCTGCCAACCGTATGAATAATTTAATATCTTCCCCTCTATCCTTGGAGAAGGTGCATTGATGGTGAGGAAGATAGTCGTCATCGGTTCCGGGGCCGCCGGCATGACCGCCGCATCCACGGCCAGGAGGATCGACCCACAAGCTGAGATAACCGTGTTGACGGAGGACGAGCACATCGCGTACTCCCCCTGCGTCATACCCTGGGTCCTGGAAGGCCTGACGGACTGGGACAGCATCATTATGCACGATCCAGAGTACTATCGTCAGGAGAGGGGGATAGAGGTGCTGAACCTCACCAAGGTCAGCGCCGTGGACAGTGTCGCCAAGACCGTAACCGCTGGTGGCAAGGCCCTGCCCTACGACTCATTGGTCCTGGCCACCGGAGGGACGGTCTTCGTGCCCCCCATACCCGGGAAGGACCTGGGCAACGTCTTCGTGGTACGTACCATCAACGATGGCAAGGCCATTGAGGCCGCCCTGCCCAGCGTGGAGCAGGTGGCGGTCATCGGTGCCGGCGTCATCGGTCTGGAGATAGCATTGTCCCTGCAGAAGTCCGGCAAGCAGGTGACGGTCGTGGAGATGATGGATCAGGTCATACCCCGCATCTTCGACAAGGACATGGCCGACCCGGTGCAGAACTACCTGCAGTCCCAAGGGGTGCGCTTCCTCATGGGATGCCCCATCCGGTCCGTGCAGGGCGAGGGCAAGGCCCAAGCCGTGCAGGCTGGGGAGGAGACCATACCTTGCCAGATGGTGATCTTCGCCACCGGGGTGCGGGCGAACCTGGAGATACCGCGCATGATGGAGCTGGACATCGGCTCCTTGGGAGCGGTGCAGACCTCGCCCACCATGCAGCCCTACCGCCGGGGCCGACTGGTCCCGGACGTCTACCTGGCCGGGGACGTGGTGCAATGCCAGTCCGCCGTGGCTCCTGGGCCCACCATGAGCCAGTTGGGCTCCAGTGCCGTCCGTCAGGGCATCGTGGCCGGCAGCAACGCCGCCGGCTCCCACGCCACCCACGGAGCGGTGGCCAGCCCCTGGGTGAGCGTCATAGGCGACCTGCAGGTGGCCGGGACCGGGCTCTCCGAGAGTCTGGCATCCTGGTACGGCCTGAAGGCGGTCTGCGGCAAGGCCAAAGGCCACAGCCGGGCACGTTACTATCCTGGCGGCTCCCCTTACACCGTGAAGATACTGGTGGATCCCTCCAGCCGGCTGATCATCGGAGCGCAGATGATGGCCGGCGAGGACCTCACCGGGCGTATCAACTGGCTGACCGCGGCCATCACCGAGAGGGTATGCATCGATGACCTCATATGCCGGTTCGAGAACGCCTACTGCCCGCCCACCTCCATGGTGCGGGATGTGGCCCTGGCGGCCGCCGACGACGCCCTGCAGCAGCTCAAGAGGCTCACCTGCTGAGCGTTCCATTGAGGAAATGGCATGAAATTCCAAGAATACCGCAACATATACAACAAGCTGGAGTGCCCGGAGGACATCGACCGTCTCTGTGCCAAAGGCCACGACCGGGAGTTCCTGAAGGTGCTTTTCACCCAGAAGACCACCCGGGACGTGAAGAAGAACTTCTACAAGGTGAAGAACAACTGCCACCACATGGTGAAGGATTGGAAGGCCGGACGCAGCCTGGCGGAGATCGCCGATAAGCGTGGCTTCCCCCCCATCCTGACGGCCATGATGATGTTCCAGGAGATGGGCTACTCCAAGAAGGAGTTCTGGTCCTTTGTGCGGGAGCCGGAGAACGTCAAGGACGAGCGCATCCGCCGGGAGATCGAGGAGGCCACCGAGAAGGATGTCATCTACTCCCCTTGGGCCAATGACGAGCAGAGGGAGAGGGGACACTGGGGAGAAGCCCTCCTGGAAGGTTGGCTGGATGCCCAAGGCGTAGGTTATCGGACCGAGGAGGACCTGCGGGGGATATACACCAAGACCCCGGACTGCCTCTTCGACGAGCCCAAGATCTTCGATGGGAAGGAGATCTGCTGGATAGAGAGCAAGGCCACGTTCGGTGACAACACCGAGTTCCGTTTCAACGCCCGCAAGCAGCTGGTCCCCTACACGGAGCTCTTCGGCCCTGGACTGGTGGTGTACTGGTTCGGCTACCTGGATGACCTGGAGATGCCGGACGGGGTGTACATCACGGACATTTCCATTCTGGAGCAGATGCTCGAGGAGAAGGAATGCAGTCCGCAGGAGACCTAGAGAAGTACGGCTACTGCCCGGTCTCCTGGTGGTTGAGCCGGGAGGTGCGGATGCAGAACCAGGACACTGAGAGAGGCATCGCTGAACACCAGGATTCATCGGAAGGGTTCCAAGGGGCGCTCGATCAGGAGCGTTCCGTTCTGGAATGGCATTTCTCGCTCCTGATATCATTGGCCGTCCTGGTCAATCTCACGCTGGTGTTCTTGATATTCCTGCCCAGCATGCCGTTGGCACCGAAACGGTACATCCTCTTGGGCATGACCCTGTTGTGGATGGTGGTGGCCGCCGGCTATCTCATCCACCGCGGCCGTCAAGGAAGATACCGCATGGAGAGCTTCCACGAGGTGGCGGTCACGGTGCTCAGCATCATATCCCTGTTGCTGGCCTTCAACATCATCGCCCTGGTCCTCCTGGGCAACGTGCCAGACTGGGTCTACGGGTTCTTCTCCCTGTTCTGGTTGGTCCTGTCCCTGTTGATGGCATATTTCGAGAGGGAGCAAGGCCGGCAGTCCTCGATGATGAAAGGCATGCTGAACCTGGAAGGGCAGGTGGTGTACGTGGGTGACGACAACGCCCCGGTGCTGCGCTCGGAGGCCTCCGGCCTCTCCGGCCGTCCCGACCTCATCCTCCGCCAGGGGGATGACTTGGTGCCCTTGGAGCTAAAGAGCGGCCGCACGCCGCGCGGCCCCCTGTTCTCGCACATACTGCAGGTCGGCGCCTACTGCATCCTGGTCTCCGATGTCTACGGCAAAAGGGTGGAGAAAGGCATCATCCGCTACCCAGAGCAGGAGTTCGATGTGGATTACGATGAGAACCTGGAGGCCCTGGTGCGGGAGAAGCTGCAGGAGATGGAGGCCTTGGAGCTCAGCGGCGAGGTCAGGAGGAACCACCAACGGAAGGGGAAGTGCGACCACTGCTCCCGTCTGGATGCCTGCTCCCAGGCCATCCGCTGATCATTCCACGGTGACGCTCTTGGCCAGGTTCCGAGGCTTGTCGATAGGCATGCCCTTGGCCTTGGCCACATGGTAGGCCAGGAGTTGCAGCAGTACTGCCAGCGGCACCGGTGAGAGCAGGGGTGGGCAGCGGGGGACGAAAATGACATGGTCGGTGAGCAGATGCACCTGCTCGTCCCCGTCCGAGGCCACGATGAGCACCGGGCTGCCACGGGCGGCCACCTCGGTGACGTTGGATATCATCTTCTCGTAGGTGTGGTCGCGCAGGCAGGCCGCCACCAAGGGCGTGTCGGGGTCCAGCAGGGCCAGGGGGCCGTGCTTCAGCTCCCCGGCGGCATAGCCTTCGGCATGGATGTAGGATATCTCCTTCAGCTTCAAGGCCCCCTCCAGCATGCTGGGGAAGTTGATGTTGCGGCCGATGAAGAAGGCATGCTGGGCCCGGGACATGACCTCCACGGCGTCTTGCAGGGAATCCGCCCGGTCCAGGACCCTCTCGATGAGGGTGGGCAGGCTGCGCAGCTGTGCTTTGAGCTCACGGAGGCCCATCTCGTCGATGGCTCCCCGGTTCAAGGCCAGCTTCAAGGCTATCAGGTAGAGGGAGACCAGCTGGGCGGTGTAGGTCTTGGTGGCGGCGACGCTGATCTCCGGCCCGGCCTTGGTCATGATCACGGAGTCCGCCTCCCGGGTTATGGTGGATCCCAGCACATTGGTCACCGCCAGCGTGTGGCATCCGCGACGGCGGGCCTCCCGGCAGGCGGCCAAGGTGTCGGCGGTCTCGCCGCTCTGGGTTATGAGTATGACCAACGGCTTGTTGTCGGTGCCGGAGGAGTAGCGGAACTCCGATCCCAGCTCCACGGTCACCGGGATGTTGGCCAGCTCCTCGATGGCGTATTTGCCCACCATGCCGGCATGGTAGGAGGTGCCGCAGGCCACTATGGTGACGCTGCTGGGGGATACGGGGGGGAGGATGTCCGAAGCCTCCAAGCCGTCCAGGTAGCACACCAAGGTGTCCCGTACGGTCTTGGGTTGCTCGAATATCTCCTTCAGCATGAAATGCTCGAAACCCTCCTTCTTGGCATCCTCGGAGGTCCAGGTGATGCGGTTGACCTCCCTTTTGATCTCCTGCCCCTCCGGGCTGAAGAGGTGGATCTCTTCCGGGGAGATGACGGCGGTCTCGCCGTCCATGACATAGATGACATCCGAGGTGTGCTCCAGGATGGCGGTGACATCGGAGGCGATGAAGTTCTCGCCCATGCCCACCCCGATGACCAAAGGGTTCTCCTTGCGAGCCACCACGATGCGGTCCGAGCCGAACTCCACGGCGGCGATGGCATAGGTGCCGCGGACGTCCTGCAGGGCACGGCGCAGGGCCATGTGCAGGTCGCCGTCCATATAACGGTGCACCAGGTGCACCAGGACCTCGGTGTCGGTCTGGGAGCTGAACTCGTATCCCTGGGCGCTGAGCTCCTTGCGGAGGTCCAGGTAGTTCTCGATGATCCCGTTGTGCACCAGGGCTATGCGCCCGTCCATGCTCTTGAAGGGATGGGCGTTCTCGCTGGAGGGTACGCCGCAGGTGGCCCAGCGGGTATGCCCGATGCCGGTGTAACCGTCGATGCTGGGCACCAGGTCCCGGAGCTGCGACACCTGGCCTTTCTCCTTGTACACCACGATGTCATGGTTGACGATGGCCACGCCCACGGAGTCATAGCCACGGTACTCCAAGCGTATGAGCGAGTCCAATATGATGTCCGTGGCCATCTTGTCGCCGGAGTATCCCACGATGCCGCACATCAGAAGGCCTCCGTTCTGGAACGCAGATTCTCCCTCAAGGTGGCCCCGGCATGCACACGGCATCCGTTGCCTACCATAATTCCCGGTCGCACCGTCACACCGGCCTCGAAATGTGAACCGGGGCCGATGATGGCACCGATGTCCTCCTGAGGGAACAGGTTGCCCCCAGAGACTATCTGGGCCGGCCCGCTGTCCATATGGCAGGAGGAAGACAGGGTGGTGTTCCGTCCCACCAGGCTGCGGGAAAGATGACAGTGGCTGCCTACGCTCACGGCGTCATACACCACGCTGCCGGATATCAGGGAGTAAGGGTCCACCTGCACCTCGTTGCCGATGCTGGTGCCCGGGAAGACGCTCACGAAGGGTCCGATGTCGCAACCCTCGCCGATATGCACCGGGCCCTCGATGTAACAACCGGAGCGGATGCGGGTGCCCTTGCCGATATGCACCGGGCCCTTCAATGTAACCCCTTCCTCCAAGTTCCCTAGCACGGTCTGGCCCCGGAAATCCATGGCCCGGCTGTTCATGTGCAGTATGTCCCAAGGATAGATGGCGTCCCGCCACTCCCCTCGGGTCATGACCCCTTCCAGGTCGATGCGCTCCAGGTTCTTGGCCACCGCCGACGATATGCCGTTGATGCCTTGGGAAAGCTCCATCTCCAGCATGGGAAGTATCTCCGGTTGCAGGAGGTAGATGCCGGTGCTGATGACGTTGGCGGAGGAGTTCTTGGGCTTCTCCATGATGTTCACCACCCTCTTCCCGTGCGTGGTCACCACCCCGTACTCGCTGGACATGTTGCTCCGGGTGAGCACCAATACGTTCCCGGAGCTGGCTTCCAAGGCGTCCTTCACCACCTGACGGTCGATGAGGTTATCCCCCGGGACCACCAGGAAAGGCTCGTCCAGGAAGGGACGGGCGCAGAGGAGGGCGTGGGCGGTGCCCAAAGGACGGTTCTGTTGATAGTAAGTGATCTTTATGCCGCGTTGCGACCCGTCCCCGAGGTGGGTCATGATGGCTTCCTTGTGATATCCCACCACCACGGCGATATCCTTGATGGAGTTGGCCACCAGGGCGTCCACAACATAATCGATTATGGGCCGGTTGCCAATGGAAATCAGGACTTTGGGCATGGACTCGGACAGAGGCCAAAGCCTCGTGCCGTGACCAGCGGCTAGTATTACGGCCTTCACGTCACGCACCCCTAATAGAGCATGATGGGACGCGTATAAAAATGATTGTCGCCAGACATCAATAGAAGAAGATGGTAGCGGGGGGTCGATTTGAACGACCGGTCTCCGGGTTATGAGCCCGACGGGATATCCTGGCTACCCCACCCCGCTCTAAAATACCCTAAAATGGAATTGATATTTATAGTTATCACACCCGCCGCAGGAGGATCAGAAAAGCTTGCGGAGATGAAGGAGGTCTTCCAGCTTCCCCTTGACCTGGAACTTCTTCTGGGCGTAGGCGCGCATGGGCCGGATGGTCTTCTCGATCAAACCGGTGAGGGTCACCGGGTCGGAGGTTATGGTGACATCGGGCTCGTTGAACATCCCTTTCTGCAGGGAATGGGCCTCCCCGTCGTTCAGGATGAAGCAGAAATGCTCATCCCCTAGGTCGAGGTTGATCCTCTTCTCGATGCCCATGAGCTCTTCCTTGAGCTTCTCGTCCCTAGAGGTCTTGCGGTTGAACCTCTCCACCATCTCCTCCAAGGGAGCAATCATCGACACTTGCAATCACCAATCCGTTATTCTGCTCAGCCGCTTATGGGCCAGCAGGCGACGCGTGGTCTCCCAGGACGCACGGGCGCATGGAGGCGGATTTCCCTTATCATTTATCCATTTTTCTAAGAAACTTATGGTCTTGGGATCGCTGGGGTAGCCACTGCCCATGTCCACCCCCATGCTGTGTGAGAGGTCATCCATGAGGCGGTCGCGGGTGACCTTGGCCAGGATGGAGGCCGCTGAGACCACCGGATAGTCGCGGTCGGCCTTGTGACGGGATATCACATCCATGCCGGAGGGCAGCAGGGCCTGCAGCCTCTGGCCGAATGAAGATTCGTTCACATCCGCGCAGTCGGCATAGACCCGGATGGCGGCCAAGGGACCGACGGCCTCAGCGAACATCCGCAGCTCCAGCTCGTTCAGGCTCATGGTTCTGCGGTCCTGGTCGATCTGTGCCGCCTCCCGGACCACGATGCGGTACGGGAAGGAGGACACGATCTCGTGGTATATGGCCTCCCGACGGGCGCGGCTGAGCTCTTTGGAATCCTTCACTCCCAGGACCTTCAGTGATTCCTGGTCCGTCGCGGAAACCGCCGCCACCACCAGCGGGCCCAGCACCGGCCCCCGGCCGGCCTCGTCCACCCCGCAGATGCCCCCTCTCCCCTCCAGATCATTCATCTCGGACCTCGCATCGAGGCGTATACGCCTTCAACCAATAAACTAGTCTATGACAACATCTTTAAGTTTTTCATGGACATCGCCCACCGGTTTATATGATTCCTGTATGTGACGTGCAGAGTCGTCGACTCGATGCCGGCTTCAAGCTGACCAAGGTCGGTGTGACAAAAGTGAAGAAGCCCGTGAGGGTGAAGAGGAACGGGACTGTCAATCTCATCAACGAGACCCTCACCTGCAGCATCGACATCTTTGTGGACCTGCCGTCGCAGCAGAAGGGCTCCCACCTGTCCCGCAACCTGGAGATCATCCGGGAGATCGTGGACGACAGCGTCCGCAACCCGGTGAAAGGGGTGGAGGCCTTGGCGGTCATCATGTGCCGTCAGCTCATGGAGAAGCATGAGTACGCCAACTACGGGGAGGTGCTCATCACCGCCGACTATTTCCGCGAGGCCGCCACCCCCAACTGCCGCAGCACCTTGGAGTTCTACAAGCTCATAGGCAAGGCCAGCGGCGAGAGGGATCAAGGCATCCGGAAGACTGTGGGCGTGGAGGTCATCGGCATGACCGCCTGTCCCTGCGCCATGGAGACCGTCACCGATAACCTGCGCCGCGAAGGCCGTTACCAGAACTGCGACGTGCCCACCATGTCCCACAACCAGCGCAACGTCTGCACCGTGCTATTGGAAGTGGACGAAGGCATAGAGATAGAGGCCAACGACCTCATCGACCTGGTGGAGGAGTCCTTCTCCTCTCCTACATACGAGATCCTCAAGAGAGACGACGAGGCGGCGGTGGTCATGAACGCCCACTCCAACCCCAAGTTCGTGGAGGACGTGGTTCGTGACGTGCTCCGCAAGATCGTGCAGCGTTACAAGCAGCTCCCTGACAATTCCATTCTGACCGTCCGCAGCGAGAGCGAGGAATCCATCCACAAGCACAACGCCTTCGCGGAGCGGCACACCACCATGGGTGACCTGCGCAAATGATGTTCAAAGCCCTGGCGGTGGACGTCGACGGCACCATAACGGACTCCTCCAAGCGCATCGAGGCCCTGGGGATCGACACCCTGCGCCAAGTGGAGGCCGCCGGGTTGCCCGTGATCCTTGCAACCGGCAACGTCCTGCCCATCGCCCATGGTCTGGCATCCTTCATCGGCCTCAGCGGCCCGGTGGTGGCCGAGACCGGCGGGGTGGTCTCCTATCGTCGGGACATCCATGTCCTGGAGGACGGGGAGGAATCCCGACGGGCTTTTAGGCATCTGCAAGGCCGGATGTCGGTGCAGAGGCTCTTCACCGACAATTGGAGGGTCTCAGAGGTGGCCCTGATGCCCGATGCCGACGCTGAAGTGGTGGCAGAGGAGCTTCGCGATTTCGACATCCGGGTGGAGGCCACCGGCTTCGCCGTGCACCTCTTGGCGCCGCACCACAGCAAGATGAAAGGGGTGAGGAAGGCGGCAGAGCTCCTAGGCATCGGTACCGAGGAGATACTGGCCATCGGGGACTCCGACAACGACATCAGCATGCTGTCCGGTTGTGGCAAAGGGGTGGCGCTGGCCAATGCGTCTCCCGGTGCCAAGGCGGCCGCCACCCTGGTCACCCGAGGACGTCATTCGCAGGGAGTGCGGGAAGCCTTGCTGCAGCTGGGCGTCATAAAGGAATAGAATAAGGGAAGGGTTTTCAGAGCAGTTTCTTGGCCTCTTCCGGCTCCATCTCCAAGGCCTTGAGCATGAACAGCAAGGCCTTCTTGGCATAGGGGGCACGGGCGGCCGGGTCGTCCATGATTTCGCCATAGCGGGCCAGGACGGCATTGTAGTAGTCCACGGCGAACTCCGCCAGATAGCGGGAGGCGTTGGACTCGTCCATCTCCGCCGCCTCGCTGTAGGCCCCCTCGGCCTCCTCGAACTTGCCGATGGAGATGCAGAACGAGCCGTAGGAACTGTAGTAATCGGTGTTCTCCGCATCCAGCTCGATGGCCTTCTTGTAGGCCTCCATGATGTCCTCGTCACCGATCTTGGCCCCGAACATCCCTGATGCCAGGTTGCCGGCCTCCGCCCTGTGGAACCAGGCCTCGGCGCTGGAAGGGTCCTCCTCGGTGGCCTTCTTGAACTTGCTGTAGGCCTTCTTGAAGTCGCCTTTCTCCATCTCCTTCTGGCCGTCTTTCATCGATTTTTCCGCGTCTGCCATCGTTTATCGTCATAGCATATCACGGCCGCATTAAAGATTTTCCCCCCGCGCCGAGCGCCAAATAGGTGAGATTAAATAAGTCCATTCGATTAAACGCTCCCATCCAGGTGATATTTGATGGACAGGGATACAGTAACGAGGGTTGCCAAGGTGGCCCGTCTGGAGCTCACGGAGGAGGAGTTGGTATCCTTCCATTCCGACCTCGAGAAGGTCTTGGACTACCTCTCGGTGTTGGACGAGGCGCCGGAGAGCGGGTCGTTCAACTTCAACCCCATACCGGTGGAGGATGTGCTCAGGGACGATGTGCCGGTGCAAGAGCATGACCCCGCCGTGCTCCTCCGGGACATGCGCACCTATCAAGACTATATCAGGGGGCCTTTGCTCTGAGCCTCTCCCGCTCATCCATCCCTGACCTGGGCCGCATCAACGAACGATACCGGATGTTCTGCGCCATCAATCCCGACCTCGACCATCTGCAGGACGGTCAGTTCGATTTCCATTTCTCCGCCAAGGACAACCTCACCACCGTGGGTCTCCCCACCCGGGCGGGCTCCCGCATCCTGGAAGGGTACCGTCCGGCCTTCGATGCCCATGCCGTGGAGGCGATGCGCCAGGCGGGAGGGCTGTTGTTGGGCAAGACCAACATGGACGAGTTCGGTTTCGGGACATTCTCCACCAACTCCGCCTTCGGCGTTCCCCGCAACCCGTTCGACCTGGACCGGTCCTGCGGCGGGTCGTCCGGAGGGGCGGCCTGCGCCACTGCCGTGCTGGATGGCCATGTGGCCCTGGGAGTGTCAACGGGAGGGTCGATCTCCTGCCCGGCGGCCTTCTGCGGCGTGATGGGACTGACGCCCACTTACGGGCGGGTCTCCAGACACGGGCTCTTGGATTACGGAAACTCCTTGGACAAGGTGGGCCTGATATCCAGGAGGGCCGCCGACCTGGAGATGCACCTGCGGAACATCGCAGGCCCGGACCCGCGCGACCCCACGTCCTGTGCCCAGCCTCCCATGGGGAAGAGCGCCCCGGTGAGAAGCATAGCCGTGCCCAAGGATGCCCTGGAAGGGGTCTCCGATGAGGTCTCCCGCTCGTTCCAGGATGCCCTGGACCGCCTGCGGGACGACCTGGGTCTGAAGGTGGAGACCGTGGAAACGCCCTCCTTCCGATTCGCCATGCCCAGCTACTACGTCCTGGGATGCTCGGAGGCCTCCACCAACCTGGCCCGGTACTGTGGCCTCCGCTACGGGGTGCAGAGCGAGGAGATCACCGAGCACTTCGACAAATACTTCTCCCGCATCCGCTCCGAGAACTTCGGCCGGGAGGCCAAACGCCGCATCCTGCTGGGAACCTTCGCCCGCATGGTGGGTTTCCGGGACCGTTACTACATGAAGGCCCTGCAGGTGCGTGAGCTCATCATCCAAGAGTACCAACGGGTGTTCCAGGACCACGACCTGCTCCTGACCCCGGCCATGCCTTTCACCGCTCCCCGCTTCGACGCCATCGATGACATGGACATCCTGGAGGTCTATAAGGCAGACTATCTGACCATCCCGCCCAACATCTCCGGCATGCCGCACCTATCCATGCCCTGCGGCTATGCCCAGGGGATGCCGGTGGGCATGCAGTTCGTGGCCAACCATTGGCAGGAAGGCCTGCTCTTCGACATCGCCCAGCGCTGGGAGGAGGCATTCCGCCTCCGTGCCCCGGAGGTGACGGCATGAGGATCGGTTTGGAGGTGCATGTGCAGCTGCCGACGCGTTCCAAGCTCTTCTGCTCCTGCCCCACCAGCGCCCAGGAGCCCAACACCGCGGTCTGCCCTACCTGTCTGGGAATGCCCGGCTCGCGGCCGTCCATGAACCGGGCGGCCATGGAGATGGGCCTGATGCTCGCCAAGATGCTGGGCTGCCGCATACCGGAGCGCACCTGGTTCTCCCGCAAGACCTATTTCTACCCCGACCTGGCCAAGCATTTCCAGATCACACAGTACGACACCCCTGTGGGTGAGCACGGCGTGTACAAGTTCCAGGGCAAGGACATCCGCATCCGCCGGGTGCACCTGGAGGAGGACCCCGGTAAGATCAAGAGGGTGGGACGGGCCGGGGAGGAGTCCTCGCTCATCGATTACAATCGCAGCGGCATCCCCTTGGTGGAGATCGTCACCGAGCCGGACATCAGCAGCCCGGCGGAGGCCCGGCAGTTCCTCAGCGACCTTCTCACAGAGATCCGGCACGTCATCGACCTGCCCGAGGACGGGGAGCGCAGCGTCCGGGCGGACTGCAACATCTCCGTCGGCCATGAGAGGGTGGAGGTCAAGAACGTCACCGGCCTCAAGAATGTGGAGAGGGCCTTGACATTCGAGGCCGTACGACAGACCAAGCTCCTGCGGGCCGGCAAGAAGGTGGAGAGGGAGACCCGTCGTTTCGATGAGGAGCGCAAGGTCACCCTGGCCGCCCGCAAGAAGGAGTTCGAGGAGGATTACGGTTACATCGGAGAGCCCGACCTGGGCATCTTCAACATCGGGGACATGGCCCGGGCCTTGGCCCTGAAGGAGACGCCCCTGCAGACGGCGGAACGTTTCCAGAGGGATTACGGGCTCAATCCCCAGATGTCTCGGCAGCTGGTGCAGACCTCCATGGATCTGGCAAGGCTCTTCGAGCATATGGCGGAGAAGGTCCCGGTGGCCGATGTCCTCCCCTGGATCACTGGGACCATCAGCTCCCTGTGGTCGGAGCTGGAAAGTCTGGATGATGAGATGCGGGACGCCATGACCGGGCTGGTGGCCTCCTGCTCCCGCGGGGAGATGAACGACCAGGAGTGCCAGATGCGTCTACGGGCCTTGATCACCGGGGAGGAGCTGACCCTGCTGCAGAGCGGGGCGGAGGAGCTGGAAGGCACCATCGAAGATTATCTGGACCGGAACCCTGCAGTGATGGAGGACTACCGCAAGAACGAGAAGTCCGCAAACCGGGTGATCGGGGAGGTCATGAAGGCCTCCGGTGGGAAATACTCCTCCTCCCAAGTGGTGGAGGCGGTGCGGAAGGCCATGGAGAGCCGGCGCTGAGCCCTCACTCCAGGTCTTCCAGGTCCAGGTCATCGAAGGCCACGGACATGATCTGCAGCTCGCTGAGCTTCTCGTCCTCCACCTTCCGCGGCGAACCGTCCACCAGGGACTGGGCCTTCTTGTTCTTGGGGAAGGCGATGACCTCCCGGATGCTCTCTTTTCCCAGCAGGATGCTGATGACCCGGTCGATCCCCAGGGCGATGCCGCCGTGCGGCGGTGCCCCGTAGGAAAGGGCCTCCAGGAAGAACCCGAAGTCCTCCTCTATCTTCTCATCCGACATGCCCAGGAGCCGGAATATGCGTCTCTGCACCTCCGGGTCATGGTTCCTCAGGGAACCGCTGCCCAGCTCCACGCCGTTCAGGACCAGGTCGTAGGACTCTCCCCCCATCTGGGATGATTCCAGGTCGCCGCAGGGGCGGACGAAGGGGTGGTGGAAGGCATCCAGACGGCCGGTCACGGCGTCCTTCTCGAACATGGGGCAGTCCACCAGCCAAAGGAATTGGAAGCTGTTCTCCGGAATCAGGCCCAGGTCCTCGGCCAGTTTCTGCCGTAGCAGGCCGCCGGCCTCCAGGACCCGCTTCTGCGGTCCCGCCAGGAACAGCAACAGGTCCCCCTCCTCCGCATCCATGGACTGGCGCAGGGAGGCGATGACCTCGGGGGTGAAGTATTTCACGATGTTGCTGTCCAGACCGTCCGCGGTGGCCCGCATCCAGGTCATGCCGCCCATGCCCTGCTTCTTGGCCCAGGCGATGAGGCGGTCGATCTCGTTGCGTCCCACGCCCTCGGCTCCAGCGAGCGAGGACTTGACGTTCACGCCGACGATCACCCCTTCCTTGGCCAATATCCTCTGGAATATCTCGTAGGGTGCGTCCCGGACGATGTCGGTGACGTCCACCAGGGGCAGGCCGAAGCGCAGGTCCGGTTTGTCGCTGCCGTAGCGGCTCATGGCCTCGGCGAAGGAGATGTGTGGGAACGGGGTCTGCAACTCCACGCCATACAGCCCTTTCCAGATGTAGGCCATCATGCCTTCGATGGCTCGAATGATGTCATCACGGTCCACGAAGGACATCTCCAGGTCCAGCTGGGTGAACTCCGGCTGCCGGTCAGCGCGGGAATCCTCGTCCCGGAAGCAGCGGGCCAATTGATAGTAACGGTCGAGGCCGCCCACCATCAGCATCTGCTTGAAGAGCTGTGGCGACTGGGGCAGGGCGTAGAAGCTGCCGGGGT
This sequence comes from Candidatus Methanomethylophilaceae archaeon, assembly GCA_028694055.1. GTDB lineage: Archaea > Thermoplasmatota > Thermoplasmata > Methanomassiliicoccales > Methanomethylophilaceae > JAQUUA01. The sequence goes on from JAQUUA010000003.1 coordinate 34,888, forward strand.
GCACGCGGGAAGGGACCAGGAAGTCCCGAGCCCCTTCCGGGGTGCTGCGGCAGAGCATAGGGGTCTCCACTTCCACGAACCCTTCCTCTTCCAGGAAGCGGCGGGCCAGGGAGACGAAGCGGTGCCGGAAGCGCAGGGCGGACGCCATCTCGGTGCGGCGCAGGTCCAGGTAGCGGTAGCGGAGACGCATGTCCTCCCCCGGCAGAAGGAACTCCTTCTGGTCGCCCAGCTCGAAGGGCGGGGCACGGGAATGGTTGAGGAGCTCGGCATCCGTGATCAGTACCTCCACCCTGCCGGTGGCGTTGCGGTCGTCCTCGGTCCCAGGGACACGCTCCCTGACCAGGCCATTGACCGACACCACCGATTCCCGGCTGAAGGTGTGGACGATGCCCAGCAGGGCCTCCTTGTCCACCCCGTCATCCACGTCTTCCGGGTCGTATACCAGTTGGGTGATGCCGTAGGCGTCGGCGAGGTCGAAGAAAAGTACCCCTCCGTGGTCCCTGGAGAACCGGACCCAGCCTTGGAGGCAGACCTCCTGCCCCAGATGCTCTGGCCTCAGTTCCCCGCAGGTGTGTGTCCTCTTCATATGGATGCCTCTAAGAAAGTTATCCTAGCATCGGCTAATGGAAAGGCATATTAAAACTATTTTGTGTCTGGTCCCATCATTCATGGGGGCCGGGCTCCATGAGCTTGGGTATGAAATGGAACGGATCCTTGACCACGTTCAGTATCACCGAGGTGTTGGTCTTGCGCACCCCGGGTATGGAGAGGATGCTCTTCACCACGTTGGAGAACTCCTCCCGGTCCCGGCAGGCCACCCATGCGATGCAGTCGAAGTCGCCGGTGACATCGAAGACCGAGACCACCTGGTCGATATCCATGATGTCGCTCTCCACCTGGATCATGTCCCCTTCCACATAGATGTGCACCATGGCCATGAACTCGTATCCCAGGCGCATGTAGTCCACATTGGCCCGGTAGCCGTTGATTACTCCTTTGGACTCCAGGGCCTTGACCCTCTGAATGAGGGTGGTGGGGTGGACCCCCAGCTTCTTGGCTATCTGACGGAAGGAGCCCTGACTGGAAGTGCAGAGCATCTCGATTATCCGTTTGTCCAACTCATCAAAATCCTGCGCGACGGCCATCATCCACACCGATTACGGTCCCCCGGATCATATCCATACCAGCGGACGCCACTTGTATAATTGTTACATATTAATAACCTTGTCGAGTTGAGGTAGGAGCAAGAGGAGTGCGTTCAGATGACTGTCAAGCTCTACAAGCGGGACCCATACATGTTCGAGTTCGAGGCCACGGTAACTGCCACGGACGGGGATTGGGTCGCATTGGACGTCAGCGCCTTCTATCCCGGAGGAGGAGGGCAAGGCAAGGACACCGGTACTGTGCAAGGACTCCCGGTCCATGACCTGCGGGCCAAGGACGATATCTTATGGCACCTTATCCCTGGGAGCCCCTTGCAACCGGGAACGAGGGTCTGGTGCAGCGTGGACTGGGAACGCCGTTACCAGCTCATGCGGGCGCACACCGCGGAGCACATGCTCTTCAGCGCCCTGCAAAGGCAACGACCGGAGATGGAACTGGTGAAGATCTCGTTGGAGGAGGGGCAGAAGCAGCTCATCGTCCGAGGGGATTTGGACTGGGACCTGCTGCTGACGGTGCAGGACGAGGTCAACCAAGCCGTGCGGGAGAACCTCAGCGTGCTGCGCTCCTGTCTGCACCGGGACGATTTGGACCCGGAAGAGGTGCGGGTGAAGATGGAACGCATCGAGGGGGACGAGATCTCCGTGGTGGAGGTGGGCCAGGACCGGGTGGCATGCAGCGGCATACACGTCATGGAGACCGGTGAGATCGAGGCCTTCCTGATCATCAGGATGGCCTCCGCTGGCAAGGACGGCACGGCCATCGAGTTCCTGGTGGGAGAGGAGGCCACGGCCACCGCTTTGGCATTGGCCAATCATGCCCTGCAGGCCGCAGAGGCATTGGGAAGCCGGGTGGAAGACCTGCCTCGATCCGCCCGCAACGCCAAGGAACGTTCCGAGAGCCAACGCCGAGCTCTAAAGCAATACGCCCGGCAAGTTTTGGCCGCCTTGCCGTTGGAGGAGGTGGGCGATATCAAGGTCCGGTCAGGCGTTCTGCCCATGGCAGACCGGGCGGAACTATCCGAGGCGGCGGAGAGCATCCGTTCCAACGGGGAGGTGGCGGTCCTGCTGTCAGTGGATGACGGCATCTCCGTGGTACTGGCCGCCCCGGAAGATTCATCGTTGGACTGTAAGCGCCTGTTGCAGGAGTCCTTGACCCCCTTGGGTGGGAGGGGAGGAGGGAAGCAATGCTTCTCTCAAGGCGGCGTTTCTCGATGCGACTGTGCAAGAGAGATTCTACAAAGCATCATGGACGGAATCCGTCTAAGTTAAACGATAAGGGCAAGACATTTGTCTATTACGGAGGGAATTTCCCTCCTTTAATTAAATAGAGATATCATTTTTTGTCAGAATATGCGATTATACTATACATATGTCTAATGAATTTAGTATTCTGTTTACAATTGTAGTTCAAGCAAAAGGTTTATTAGTAATTTGTTAATTCGGTTAGATAATGAGCCCATTGTCCGAGCATACGAGCAAGGAAAGCGTCCTCTCCCTCATCGAGACGGAGAAGGTGAAGTTCATCGAGATGCAGTTCTGCGACATCCTCGGTGTGATCAAGACCGTGTCCATACCCTCCACCTCCGCGGAGAGGGCCATCGACGAAGGGGTTTTCCTGGACGGCTCCTCCATCCTTGGCTATGCCACCATCGACGAGTCCGACATGAGGGCCATGCCCATCCTGGACTCTTTCCAGATCTACCCGTGGACCAGTGACACGCCCTACAAGACCGCCCGCTTCATGTGCAAGATCTACGACCACCACGGTAACCGCTTCGAGGGTGACCCCCGCTACGTCTTGGAGAGGGCCATCGCCAAGGCGGAGGAGATGGGTTACTTTTACAACGTGGGACCGGAGTTCGAGTTCTTCCTGTTCAAGACGGACTGCGACGGCAACCCTGTGGTGGTCCCCAACGACCGCTTCGGGTACTTCGACCTCATCCCCCAGGACCAAGGTGACATCGTGCGCAAGGAGATCATGATGTACTTCGACGTCCTGGGATACAATGTGGAGGCCGCCCACCACGAGGTGGCGGAAGGCCAGCACGAGGTGGACATGCGCTATGCCGACGCCCTGACCGTCGCCGACCGCATCATGACCCTCCGCTATGGCATCAAGACCATCGCCCGCAAGCACGGCCTGCACGCCACATTCATGCCCAAGCCCATCTATGGACAGAACGGGACCGGCATGCATGTGCACCAGTCCCTGATGAACTCCGAGGGTAAGAACATCTTCTACGACCCGGACGCCCGCTTCGGCCTCAGCAAGGAGTGCCTGTGCTACATCGGTGGCACCATGAGGTTCTCCAAGGATATGGCCTCGGTGCTGACCTCCACTGTGAACTCCTACAAGCGTCTGGTGCCGGGATACGAGGCGCCCTGTTACGTGGCATGGGCCAACCGCAACCGTTCCGCCCTCATACGTGTGCCCGCCGCCCGTGGATCCGGCACCCGTATGGAGCTCCGCTGCCCCGATCCCGCTGGGAACCCCTACCTGTCCTTCGCCTGCATGCTGATGGCGGGACTGAAGGGGATACAGGAGGACATCATGCCTCCGGAACCCATGGAGAAGAACATCTTCGCCATGTCCGCCCCGCAGCGCTCCGCGGAAGGCATCGACAGCCTGCCGGGAGACCTCGGTCACGCCATCAACATCACGGAGAAGAGCGAGTTCATGAAGGAGGTCCTTGGACCGCACGTGTTCTCCCACTACGTGCACATCAAGAACGAGGAGTGGGACTCCTACCGCACCTTCGTCACCGACTGGGAGATCAAGCGCTACCTCAACGTGTTCTGAGCGGACCGCGGAAACCCTTTACCAAATCCCCCTTCCTTTTTTCCATCTGGCATGGGCATCCTCGACGTTCAACCAGCTATGGGGCCGATTAAAAACCTTAATTAGCGGGTTATCCAATGGGGTGTCACCATGATGCCCGGAATCGGAAAGGTCAACCCCCGTCAGATGAAGCAAGCCATGCGCAAGATGGGCATAACCACGGAGGAGATCGAGAATGTGGAGGAAGTCGTCATCCGCACCCCCACCGTGGAGTATGTGATCAAGAACGCCAGCGTCAGCGTCATGGGCGTCCAGGGGCAGAAGACCTACCAGGTCATGGGAGAAGCCGTCACCCGTCCCCGCCAGCAGGGCGGAGGAGAGGAGGCGGAAGAGGCTCCCGCCGAGGATGTGGAGCTGGTGATGTCCCAGACCGGCTGCGACGCTGCCACGGCCAAGAAGGCCCTGCAGGAGACTGGCGGACAACCGGCGGAAGCCATTTTGAAGATCATGACGTCATAGGTGGTCGAGATGTGTCTGGCAGTTCCCGGTAGGATAGTGTCCATCGAAGGCGATGATGCGGATGTGGATTTCGGCGGCGTCATCCGGCGCACCAACCTCACCATGGTGGAGGCGGAGGTGGGGGACTGGGTCCTCATCCACGCCGGCTTCGCCATCGAGAAGGTGGACGAGGAGGAGGCGCAGCGCACCTTGGAGCTTTGGAAAGAGGTCCTGCAGCACGAGGAGACCAGCTTCCGCTGATCCTGACCGAATAGTTTTTATACCATCCAGTAATGCTCGGATATGGTATGACGGCCATAGCGGCGGGGTCACACCCGGTCCCATTCCGAACCCGGTAGTTAAGCCCGCCCGCGTTCCTTGTGGTACTGTGCTGCGCGAGCGCACGGGAAGCTTGGAACGCTGTCAGCCACCTTTTTCATTCTCTCATGCGGCTCAGCCTGCATGCAGTGGCAAGGGATAAGTATCCCTGTTTCAGATACGGTTTTGATGGAATTATCCATGGAGCTCCGCCTTCTGGCATTCGCCCTTCTGGCCACGGTCATCGTCATAGGGCTGTACTACGAGCTCAAGGTGGCGGACAAGAAGAAGGAGGCCCGCCGAGAGGCCCGTGCCGCCCGGGAGGAGCTCTACAACCTGGTGGTCACCACGGAAGCCATCGCCGATTCCCTGCGCCATCAGGGAGTGAA
>JAQUUA010000055.1 GCA_028694055.1 Candidatus Methanomethylophilaceae archaeon
ATCAGATGCAAGAAGGATTCCATCAGCGCATCATATCCATGATGCTTTCCGGGGAAATAAAGGACCGTGACGGTCTTCAAAAGGCAAAAGTGAAGCTCTGCGGCACCTATGGTTTGAAGGCGGTGCCTGCCAACTCGGAGATCCTCGCCCATGTGCCGGATGAGCACCGGGCCTCCCTGCTCCCGTTGCTGATACGAAAGCCGATGCGCACCATGAGCGGGGTGGCGGTGGTGGCGGTGATGACCTCTCCCCATCCTTGTCCGCATGGGAAATGCTCCTTCTGTCCTGGAGGCACGGACCTCGGTTCCCCGCAATCCTACACCGGCAAGGAGCCGGCGGCCCGTCGGGCCATGCGCAACGATTACGACCCCCGGCGTCAGGTGCAGGACCGGATCACGCAGCTGGAAGCCATCGGTCATCGCACAGACAAGATCGACCTCATCATCATGGGAGGGACCTTCACCTGCCGGGACCAAGGATACCAGGAGTGGTTCGTGCAAGGGTGCTTCGATGCCATGAACGGCCGTGACAGCGACAGCCTGTCCCAAGCACAGGAGTGGAACGAGGATGCCGAGCATCGCTGCATAGGATTGACGGTGGAGACCCGCCCCGATGTCTTCGACCAGAGCCAGATAGATTGGTCCATGCGTCTAGGGGCCACGCGGGTGGAGCTGGGGGTCCAGATCCTGGATGACGACATCCTGCGTTCCGTGAACCGGGGCCATGGTGTGATGGAGGTCTCCGAGGCCACCCGCAGGGCCAAGGACAGCGGGCTGAAGGTCTGTTACCATGTCATGCCCGGTCTGCCGGGCTCATCGCCCGAGAAGGACTTGGAGGCCTTCCGACGCTTGTTCGATGACCCTGCTTTCCGACCGGACATGCTGAAGTTCTACACCACCCTGGTCATACCCGGCACGCCGCTCTATGACAGCTGGAAGAGCGGGGAGTACGAGCCTTACGACACCGAGACCGGCACCGCCCTCATGGCGGCCATGAAGTCCCTGGTCCCCGAGTATGTGCGGATCCAAAGGGTGCAGAGGGACATCCCGGTGCCGCAGATCGCTGCCGGCATCATGAAGAGCAACATCCGGGAGCTCATCCAGGAAAGGATGGCCGAGCAAGGCCGCTCTTGCCGTTGCATCCGCTGCCGGGAGGTGGGCCATCAAGGCCGGGAGATGGTGGACCCGGGTGCCATTCAGGAAAGGCTGCTACGTTACGAGGCCTCCGGCGGGGAGGAGTTCTTCATCTCCTATGATTACGAGGACGCCTTGGTGGGCTACGCCCGCCTGCGCATGAACGGGGACAGGCAGGCGATGCTGAGGGAGCTGAAGGTCTTCGGCCGCATGGCCCCTCTGGGCAGCCAGGGGAAGGATTGGCAGCATCGAGGATTCGGTAAGGAGCTGGTGGAGAGGGCGGAAGACGTCGCCCGCTCCCAAGGCGCAGATTCATTGAGGGTGATCAGTGGTGTCGGCGTACGCCGCTACTACCGTGGATTGGGCTACGAGCTGCAGGCCCCTTACATGATCAAACGGCTCTGAGAAGTCTCAATCGGTGTTCACTACCACCACGTCGCGGACGGATTGGATGCCTCTATAGGGGATGACGACCCGCCCCTTCTCGTCCGTCTTGAACATCTCCATCTCCCGTCCCTCGGTGTTGAGCAGGAGGTACACCAAGGCTCCGGAGTTGGACTCCATTACGAAGTCGTCGATACGTCCCAAGAAGAGGCCGTCATCGGTCATGACCCTCTTGCCCACCAGTTCGGTGATGAATTTCCTCATCTTCGCATCCCGTGCTTCAAAGCCCCTCCGGGATATTTATGGTCATTGGTAGAGGGGCATGTCTCCGAAGGATACCTTCCATTTCCGCATCTCCGTGCTCATGGCCTCGTAGGTCTTGGCCAGAGCCGGGTCCACAGAAGGTTTCAAGGCCTTCAAGGCCGCCCGGAAGTGCCGGGCCTCCACGAACTCCAGTCCCTGGTTCTCCCGGTAGGCGTTCAATCCCGCCTCCCGGCACAAGGCCTCCAGGTCGGCCCCCACGAATCCTTTGGTGCGGTCGGCTATCTCCACCAGGTCCACGTTCAGGAGGGGCATGCGGCGGCTGTGGATCTCCAGGATGCGCACCCGGCTCTGGAGGTCCGGCAGGCCGATGAGCACCATCTTGTCGAAGCGACCAGGACGGAGGAGGGCGGGGTCTATCATGTCCGGCCGGTTGGTGGCGGCCATGACGGTGACGTTCTTGAGGCTCTCCACCCCGTCCATGGAGGTCAGCAGCTGGTTCACCACCCGCTCCGAGGCCGGATTGCCCTCCCGCCCCCGTACCCCAGCGATGGAGTCCAGCTCATCGAAGAATATTATGCAAGGCGCCATCTGCTTGGCACGGCGGAAGATCTGCCGGATGGCCTTCTCGCTCTCCCCCAGCCATTTGCTCATGATCTCCGGCCCGTTCACGGAAATGAAGTTCGCTCCGGAGTGGTTGGCCACGGCCTTGGCGATGAGGGTCTTGCCGGTACCGGGAGGGCCGTATAGCAATATGCCCTTGGCCGGCTTGATGCCCAGCCTTTCGTAGGCCCGTGGCGACTCGCTGGGGATGAAGACCTCCTCGATGTCCCTCTTGATGTCTTCCAATCCCCCCACGTCTGCCCATGTGACCTTGGGGATCTCCACCATGACCTCCCGCATCCCGCTGGGCTCGATGTCATTCAGGGCGGTGAGGAAGTCGTCCATGTCCACCTTGAGGTCTTCCAGGGCCTGCAACGGGATGGGCTTGTCCAGCTCCAGCTCCGGCATCTTCTTGCGCAGCCTCTTCATGGCCGCCTCCCGGGCCAAGGAGGCCAGGTCCGCTCCCACGAATCCTTGCGTCACCGCCGCCAAGGCATCGATGTCCACGTCCTCGGTGAGGGGCATGCCGCGCAGGTGGATGTCCAGGATGTCCCGTCTCCCTTTGCGGGACGGTACCCCTAGCTCTATCTCTCGGTCGAAGCGTCCCGGACGCCGGAGGGCCGGGTCCACGGAGTTCTCTCGGTTCGTCGCTCCGATGACGATCACCTCTCCTCTGCCGGAAAGGCCGTCCATGAGTGTCAACAACTGGGCCACCACCCTCCTCTCCAGCTCCCCGGAGTCGGAGTCCCGGCTGGGGGCGATGGAGTCGATCTCATCCAAGAAGATTATGCTAGGGGAGTTCTCCTCCGCCTCTTGGAAAATCTCCCGTAGCCTCTCCTCGCTCTGGCCGTAGTAACGGCTCATGATCTCCGGCCCCAGTATAGGGTAGAAGGATGCTCCCGACTCGTGCGCCAGTGCTTTGGCGATGAGGGTCTTGCCCGTTCCCGGCAATCCGTAAAGGAGGACGCCTTTTGGGGGTGTGATCCCCAGGCGGTCGAAGAGCTCGGGGTGCTTGAGGGGGAGCTCGATCATCTCCCTGATCCGTCTCAGCTCCTCGTCCAAGCCGCCCACATCGTCGTAGGTAACGCTCCAAGGCACGGACTTCTCCGCCGTGCTGGGCTCCTCCCGCAGGGATATGTCCGTGTTCGGCCCCACCATCACCGTCCCGGTGGGGGTGGTGGTCACCACGCTGAAGGTGGTCCGGCTGCCAGCCAAGGCGATGTTGGGAACCAGTATGTCGTTGCCCTTCAACAGGGGACGGTTCATGAGGCCCTTCCGGAAAAGGTCCGAGACGCCTTCCCCGAACTTTATCCTCTTCCCGGCCGGGATGTTGGGGGCCAGAACCACCCTCTCCGCCGGACGGGGGTCCAGCTTCCTCACCCGCACGGTCTCGTCCACGCTCACGCCGGCATTGCTGCGGGTGAGCCCGTCGATTCGTATGATGCCCTTGCCCTCGTCCTCCAGTAGTCCCTTGAAAACCTTGGCCACAGCGGGCTTCTTGCCGACGATCTCGATGACGTCTCCCATCTCCAGCCCCAGGGCGGCCCGGGCGGCGCTGTCCAATCTGGCCCTACCCAGGCCTGCTTCCGCTTGCCGGTGCGCCATGGCTACTTTCAGGTCGACGGTGTCATCGCTCATCAGATCGTCTATCCCATAACCTTCCGACATAAAAATACCATCCGCCAGCCGGGTATGGTTTATTAAGCGCCAGTCAGATGGGGTGGGCCTTGAAAGGATCGTCACGTGCACGGAGCGGCATCACCGGGGCAGCGGCGGTGATGTTCCTAGCCACCCTGGTATCCGGCGGCAGCGACTACCTGTTCCAGATAGTGATGGGGCGCTCCCTGGGCGCAGACGCCTATTCGGAGCTGGCGGCGGTTCTTTCCATATTGTACATAGTGAGCATACCGGCCCTCTCGGTGCAGAACATCATGACCCGGTATGTATCCAAGTTCCATGCCGAGGGCAAGGACGGGCAGATCTCCTGGTTGATGCGCCGTACCCTGGTGTGGGTGGCGGCCTTCTCCTTCCTGGCCTCCGGTGCCATGTTGGCCCTCTCGGGCATGCTGATGTCCGCCCTGGCACTGTCGTCACTGATGGTGGTGGCCCTGCTCTGCGTCTCCCTTTTCTTCCGGATGCTCAACCCGGTGGCTGCCGGCCCCCTGCAGGGGCTGCAGAGGTTCAACGAGTTCGGGGGCCAACTCAGCGCCCAAGCCGTTGTGAAGTTAGGCGCCGGATGGTTGCTGGTCCTACTGGGCTTCGGCATCGGCGGTGCCCTCTGGGGCGTGGCCCTGGGGGCCATGGCCTCCACCCTCATCCCTTTGATTCTGATGCGCGGGTACATCGTCCAGAAAGGAGACCCTTTCCCGCTGGCCGGCCTGTGGCGGTACTCCGTTCCGGCAATGGTGGGCGTTCTGGCCATCACCATCCTCACCAACGTGGACGTGGTGGTGGCCCGGTTCTTCTTCGATGGCGTCTCCGCCGGCCTGTACGCCGCATCCTCCAATCTGGCCAAGGTCATACTGTTCCTACCCGGAGCGGTGTCCTACGTCATGCTGCCCAAGGTATCCGATTCCTATACCAAGGGCGAGGACGTATGGCAGATCGTGCTCAAGGCCTTCGGCATCAACATCGCCCTTTCCTTGGGCATGGTGGCCGGTTACATGCTGTTGGCAGACCCGCTCATCTCTGTACTGTACGGGGCGGAGTACGAAGGGGCCTCCGCTTACTTGGGCATCCTGGCCATATCCATGTCCTTGTTCGGGATGGCCAACCTGTTCATGATCCTGGGATTGTCCATGGATTCCTTCGGATACATCTGGGTGCTGCTGTTCTTCACCGTGGTGCAGGTCTCGCTCTTCATGCTCTTCCATGCCCAGCTCATGCATTTGGCCTGGGCCATGCTGGTGGTGGGCCTGGGGATATGCCTTTCCAGCGCTCTGTTGATGCTCCATAGCATGAGCAAGGGTCGGAGCCTTTTACGGCGTTAGGAAACTGTTTATGCACCGCCGTGGTTATGGTGGGACATGCGAATGGACCCGGAGTGTGTGCCATGCCTCTTGAAGCGCATAGTGTTCCAGTCCCGATTGGTGGAGGGTGAGGACGGCCGGAAACCGCTGCAGGCCGCCCTATCCATCCTTTCTGCCGGATTCGATGGACAGGTGAACTCCGCCCACATGGCCACCAAGGCCCATGCCGCTGCCTACGCTGCTCTGGGCACGGACGATCCCTATCAAGAATTGAAGGAGAGGTCCGACCAAGTGGCGACGCTTCTGCTGCCGGAGCTGCATCGTTATCTGGATGCCGCCGAGGATCGCTTGCAGGCCGCCGTTCTGGGGTCCATCGTAGGAAACGTCATGGATTTCGGCCCCGGCATAGCCATCCAGCACCCGGACCAGCTCTTCGACGTGTTCCATGGGCTCATGGATCAGGGATTGGACGTCAACGATGTTCCTAAGATGCGGGAAACGATCCTTCGTTCCCGCAAGGTGCTCTACCTCCTGGACAACTGTGGCGAGTCGGTGTTCGACATCCCGTTGATACAGGAGATCCAGAGGGTGGGGCCGGAGGTCGTGGGCGTTGTCAAAGGCCAACCCATACTCACTGACGTCACCCGTAAAGACGCCGCCCGTTCCGGCATCGACAAAGTGTTCGACCGTGTCGTGGACACCGGACAGTTCGCGGTGGGTTTGGACTTGGATCGGACCGGGGAGGATCTGAGACGGGAGATGGAGGACTGCGATATCATCATCTCCAAAGGCATGGCCAACTTCGAGGCCCTCTCCGACACCGGGGTCGGCCCTATAGTGTACCTGCTCCGTGCCAAGTGCCATCCGGTGGCTCGCGCCCTAGGGGTGCTCAAGGATCAGAACGTGGCGGCATACCGGGAACGGGCGGACAGTCGTTGACAGCCGGTTCCTGCAGCAGCATGCGGATGACCAGCACCCAAATGGCATGGACCGTCAGGCTCATGGCGATGGGCAGGGCCATCCACATGCCGTCCGTGGGCAGGAAGCTCTCCGAACCTTCGAATGATTCGAAGAACTGACAGAAGAAGGCCAGGAAGGCGGCTACCGTCATCAACGCCGCCGGCCGTCTGTCATCCCAGGACAGCAGGCAGAGCACTGCGAAAGGGATGATGAAATAACAGGTGAAGATCTTCGGGAAGAACAGGAAGAAAGGCATCAACAACAGGAAACCGGCACGTATCGGCTCCATATCCTTTTTCCAGATCAGATACAGGACCAGGATGGTCCCTCCCACGAACAACAGCTGCAGCAACGGTCCCGGGACAGACAGCCCCGCATCATGCAGGAAACGCCAGAGGCTTATGCCCTCCTTTTGGCCGTCTACTCCTGATTGCGAGAGATAGTAACGGAAGAAGAACAGGAATTCCTCCCCTCCCAGGATGAGGAAGGGAAGGGACACCAGCCCCAGAGTGGCGATGGAGGCGATCAAGGCCTTCATCCTTTCCCGGCCTTTCTGTTTCAAGATGACCAGCGGCACCAGAACACCGGAGAAGACCTTGGTGAGGGTGCCCAGGATGGAGGCCACGGCGCTCCAGGTGCCTTGCTGGCAGAGCAGAAGCAGGAGCGGCAGGACGAAGAACAAGGCCACCACCATCTCGTCCTGGATGAATATGACTGCTGTGGTCCAGGTGATGGGGTTGAAGAGGAACATGGCCGACGCCATCCATGCCCGCTCGCTACCGAACCGCCTCAAGCCGGTGTATATCAGCCCGGCGGTGATGAAGGCGTAGCCGCTGAACATCAGGGCGTAGGCCAGAAGGGAGTTGCCCATCAAGGCCGCCGGAATCATGAGATACATGATGAGTGGGGGGCTCTCGGTATCGAAGTCCAGGTATGGGACCTCGCCATCCAGGATGGCCTGGGTCCTCTCTTGGTAGAAAGGCACGTCAGGATGGGCGTCCACCCCTGGCCCCATGAGGTCTTGGCCGAAGGACACGGTGTTGAAGGCCGCGATCAAGGAAAGGTACAATATGGTGGCGGCAAGGAACAGAACCAAAAGGCGCCTCCTTTCGGTCCGCATCCAGGGATGCGACCTCAGCCTCTGCATCAAGGGGCAGGCGCCCCGGGGACACAAACCAGAACCACTCATCATAGATCCTCACTGCTTGGGCATTTCCATAGGCGGCCTTCCTTGAGGAGGCGGGCGGCAGTCCATATCATCAGACCGGATAGAAATAGATTGAGTAGGATCGGAGCCCAGGCCCCTGCCCCCGTCCAGAGCGGCTGGTTGTCCAGGGTCACGAAGTGCATGGTAGCCACGCTGACGAGGTATATGGCCACGCTGGGCCATACCAGAGACGCCTTCTTCCCTGCCAGGAGGCAGATGGGAGCCAAGGCCATGACCATGTAATAGGGGTATATCTTCGGGAAGAACAACAAGAATGGCAGCAGCACCAGGAAACCGGCCGCGAAGGGGTCTGGACGTTTCTTCTGGATGGCCCATAGAACCAAGGCATAGGATGCCAGCAGAGCCATGAGGTAGGAGGAGGAGGGTATGGACACCCCGGCGTCCGTGAGGAACCGCCATAAGGACATCCCGTCCGTGACTCCTCCTCCCAACGCTTGGGAGATGTAGTACTCTGGGAAAGCCAGGAACTGCTCCGGGGCCAACAGTAGGAACGGGGCCGTGACGAGCGCCGTTACCAGAAGGAGCAGGGCCCCCCCACGGAGAAGACGGTCGCGCTCGCCATCGGCGATGAGCATGTATGGTATGAGGAAGGCGGTGAAGGCTTTGGCAGCAACACCCGCCACGGAAATGGCCAATGCTGAACGCCAGAAACCCAGCACCAGCAAGGACAATGACAGCACTATGAGCACGGCAATAACCGATTCATCCTGGATGTTTATGGAGGACGTGGAGACCGTGGCGGGATGGATAAGGAACAGCAGAGAACCCAGGAAGGCGGAGGATTCATCCACT
>JAQUUA010000056.1 GCA_028694055.1 Candidatus Methanomethylophilaceae archaeon
CTTTATGGCATCTACGTATGTGCCAGATGCTCCAGCCATGTACATGGTCTTGATGGCGTCGTCCGGTATCCCCACCTCATGTATGAGTGTGCGGTGGCCAGCGCGTATGGCGCCCATGGCCTTACCGGCCTCCAATATGTCCGCCTCGGTGAAGTTGATGCCATCCATCAGATGGATGAGCCGATCGGGGGAATCGATGTTGGGCAGCTTGACCACTCCGGAATCCATTCCCACCGCCATGGCTGAAACCACACCGGTGCCTGTTATGCCGATGGCACGGACCGGTGACAACCTCTCTGTCCGACCGGTGACGGGATCGACGCGGGCGGCAACCACAGGACGGAGGAGTTCATCCAACACGATGTTCTTCCACATCCCATCTGTATCCAAGTCGACATCCGATAGGGCGAAAGGGGCGGCGAGCATGCCGAACTCCACTGCCTGGCCCTCCATGGCCGGCCCGGCAGCGGCACTGCCAGAGTACAGCTCACCCTCATGGAACAGACCCATCTCGGCATTGGTTCCGTAGTCGGTGACCATACAGGTCTCCTTCTTGTCCAAGAGGCCGGACTTGATGATCATGGCCAGAGCGTCTGCGCCGATCTCGTGTCGGATGGCAGGAGGAATTATGACCTCGGTCTCCGGATCCAGTGATGTGAGGCCTATAGTGCCGGCATTGGATACATGACCGCGACGGTCAGGACTGATGACGCCTAGGGCCTTGAGCTTGTTCTTACCGGCATAAGCCAAATCTCGGACCTCTATGTTCTCGAATAAGGAGAGTTGGATAGGGTTGCCGCAGATGGATATCTTCTTGATGTCCTTGTAATCCACGGCATGGAGCTTCACCAGCTCGTCCACGGTCTGACGGATGATTTTATGTCCCACATCCGAGCCCGCTCCAATCCAGAAATGCAGATGGTCCATGATGTTCGCCCCCGGAAGCGGGTGGCGCATGGTGATGGCAGTGGACACAATCTTGGCATTCTTGTCCAGGTCCACAAGGTGGGTCCTGAACCCGCTGGTTCCTAAGTCGAGAGCAATTCCGTAAACCATTTCCGAGCCTCAGGCTGTAAACGGATAACGCGGTTAATAAAATTTGCATGAAGAAAATGAGAATATGGAAGGGGTTTGTGGAACAACCAGTCCCGATCAGCCTTTGACGGCTTTGACCAGGGCCTTGAGGTTGTCGTTGGGGATAAGCGCAGACAGTCCGCAACCCGGGGACACCACGTTGAATCCGGCCTTGGCAACGATCTGACCGTGCTTGAAACAGTCGTCCGGGGTACCCTGCAAGAGAGGGTGCACCACACCGACGTTTCCTACCAAGGACGCTCTGCCAGCTACCTTCTCGACGGCCTTGGCGGGGTCCACCTTCTCCTCGATGGAGAGGGCAGTCACACCAGTGCCGATCATGTTGTCCAGCAGAGAATAGGTGTCACCGCAGATGTGCAGGACGGAATAACCACCGTCGATAGCGGCCAGGCTGTCCTTGATGTACTTGCCGGCGTAGTCGTCGAACATGTCTGGGGACAGCAGGTCGGTGGAGGCAGAGGGCTCGCTCATCTGAACGATGTCTGCTCCGGCGTCCACCAATGCCTGGCTGTAGGCCTGGCAGATGGGGTTGACGGCATCGATCCACTTCACGACCTCATCGGGCTCCATCAAGATGGCGAAAACCAGGTTCTCGGTGTTCACCATGTGACCAGCCAGGGTGAAAGGTCCGGTGTTGCCGGCGATGATGGGGTACTTGTCACCGTACTGCTTCTTCAGTATGCTGATTGCCTCCAGGCAAGCAGCCGGGCGTCCGCCCTTCAGGAATTCCTGGGCATCCATGATCTTCGGCTCGTCATATACGCCCTCCATAGGGTTCATGACGAAGGGGTGCTCCTTCAGCATCGGGGTACGGTCCTGCTTTCCAGGATCGACCTTGGCACCCAGCCTCTCAGCCTCGGCGGTTAGGCAGAACGGGGCGCGAACGGCCTCGAAACCGAGAACCTCGGCCTGGGCGGCACCCAATTTAGCCATCAGTTTTGCATCGCTGTGGGCAGCGGGCCAGAAGACACCAGTGGCCTCCATCTGTCCGATGGTGGCACTCTGGGTGAACACAGCCACTGGGGGGCGGTCCATCTCTTCCATCCTCATAGCTGCCAGTACTCTTTCTCTGGGAGTCATAGTTGACATTAATTCTCCTCCTCTGGGCTTTGAATGGAATCTAATTATTTAACATAAACGCAATATCAATCGTTAACGGAATATGACAATCAAAGCAGGCATGCCATCCACATCGGATTGAAAACAAATTCTGAGAAAAAAATGATGATCCTGGAAAATTATAAGAAAATTAGAAAAAAAGGTTTGGGAAGCGTTTCCGCTTAGTGCTTCAAGAACTCAGTGGCCATCTTGGAGGCGGCCACAGCGTCGTAGGTCCATCCATCGGCACCGATCTGGTCGGCGAACTCCTTGGAGGTGGCACCGCCGCCTACCATGGTGACGATCTGTCCCTTCAGACCCTCTTCCTTGAGGATCTTCTCCATCTCCTTCATGCCGGCCAGGGTGGGGGTCATGAGGGTGGACTCAGCGATGATCTTGGCCTTGGTCTCTTTGGCCTTGGCGACGAAGTCCTTAATCGGGACATCCTTGCCCATGTCGATGACAGTGGCACCGGTACCGGTGACCATGGCCTTCACGATGTTCTTTCCGATGTCGTGCACGTCACCCTCGACCACTCCGAGAACAACGGTTCCGGCTCCAGCGCCTCCGCCGGCGGGGAGCATGGGCAGAACCAGGTTCAGGCCCTGGTACAGGGTGTTGGCAGACAGCAGGACCTGGGGCAGGAAGTACTCCTTGGCGGCGTACTTCTCACCGACGATCTCCATGGCACCGGCTAGGGCCGTGAAGATGATGTCCTGGGGGCTGTTACCAGCGTCCAGGCACTTCTGGGTGGCGTCCTTTGCTTCTTTGATCTTTCCTTTGACAACGATCTCAATCAATGCATCCATTTCCGCACTCATGTACATGTTCCTCCAATGAAACTATGTTGGAATTTAGAATGAAAATATTGTTAATAAACTCTCTTATGGATGGATGTAGCATCCATAGAAATGATAAATTAAACAATTGATGAATAAATCTCACAACCGTAATCCTTGCAAGGAAGACAGGGCACCCAGCGTTATCAAGCCGATTTCGCTCACGGCGTAGACATCGATGTCATCAGCCCTGGTTTTCTGTAGCGCCGGGGACATGAACACATCGTTGTCCCCTGAGCTTATGTCATTCCCGCCCGAGAAAAGACTGAAGGAAGGTATGACCAGAACCTGGTCTTGATGCGCCCATAGGAAGCATGGCAACTTCACATGCGCCCCTATCTGATCGTAAATACGCAGGGAAGGGTGCTCATGGCCTATGACCACCGGCCGGGAACCGCCGTCCTCATGCCCATGCTCCAGATGGAAACGGCCCGCCTGCATACGGTCCAGCAGTTGGAACCTGGTGCCGGAGAGTATGTTCTGCAGGAAGTTGTCATGATTGCCCTTGACCAGGACTGGTTCGGCGGTCTCGGATATCAGCTCCAGGATCTCCAGTATCTCATTGCGGCACTCATGGTCCGGTCGACGGAAATCGTGCTTGATGTCCCCGAGTATGACCACGGTCTCCGGTTCGTAGCGATGCAGGCAACGATGAAGCGAGTCCCGCATGCCCTGGGTGTTGATACGAGGAAGGTGCAGACCTTCCGACTCCATTGCACTCTCGTATCCCAAGTGGAGATCGGAGATAACCATCACGGTGTCATTCAGTAGCAGGCAGCGGTCGTTGCTGATCCTCACCCCGGGCATCAGCTCCTTGGTTTGCATATACAGCGTATAATGACACAGATAAGATAAACCATTCACATCTACCATGTATGGACGAAAGGTTTTCATGCTACCGGGGGATGGGAGAAGCATGATACGAAGGACGTTCCAAATACTGCCCCGCGTGGGCCCCGGTAAGGAACGTACCCTTTGGAAGGAAGGGATCCATGATTGGGACGACTTCCGTGAATGCACTGAAATCAAAGGGATGAATGAGGACCGCAAGAGAGATGCCGACATCCTGCTGTCAGCTGCAGACCGCATGCTTTCTGAACAGAGATGGAGAGAGCTCTCGCCATTGCTGCCAAGGCAGGAGCATTGGCGGTTATACCGCCAAGCCCGGGACGAAGTCGCCTTCCTGGATATTGAGACCGATGGGTTGGGACACGACTCCACCATCACAGTGGTGGGTGTGCATGGCCCCCGAGGGACCGATGTTCTGGTCAAAGGCCGAGACCTGAATGCTGAAAATCTGCAGCGTAGCCTTCAGAAGGCCTCCATGCTGGTCACTTTCAACGGCAGCTGTTTCGATGTGCCCATCCTGAGGAACAACTTCCCGGATCTGGATTGGGAAATCCCGCATTTCGACCTCCGCTTCGGCTGTCGACGTCTAGGCATCACGGGAGGCTTGAAGAGGATCGAGACCCTGATGGGCTTGCAGAGGGATGCTTCACTGGCGGACGTGGACGGGTTTGAAGCGGTGCGCCTATGGAACAGATGGGAACGTCGGGGCGACCGGGACGCTTTGCATCTTTTGATGGAATACAATCGAGCGGACACCGTTAATCTGGCCGATCTGGCCGACATCATCTATCCTCATTTGGAGGAGCTTTGCAGAAAGGTTTGATACCGATGAATGATTTCCAAAGATTCCAGGACAAATCGAGGGAGGCAGCCTCTCTCGTCAATGAGTCCGAGACGGCATTGGTGGTTGCACATATTGATGCCGACGGCATCAGTGCCGCGGCCATAGCCAGCGCCGCCTTGGAACGGGCGGGCAAGAGTCACGACGTCGTATTCGTCAAGAAGATGGACGATGAGGCGGTGGAACTGATAAACTCATCCTCGGCCGAGTTGGTGTGGGTAGTGGACCTGGGGTCTGGATATGTATCCCGTTTCAAGCACCCGTCCGTGCTCATCAGCGACCATCATGTGCCAGAGAAGGACGAGCATGGCTCGCCTGTGCAAGTCGATAACGTGTTGCATGTTAACCCCAACCTTTACCATCTGGATGGCGGCCAAGAGATATCCGGGGCAGGCGTCACTTACATGGTGGCCAGGGAGATGGACCCCGCCAACATGGACCTGTCTTATCTGGCTGTGGTGGGGGCGGCAGGGGACTTCCAGGACTCCAGCACAGGACGCTTCATGGGATGCAACCGAGCCATCCTCCAAGACGCGGAGGCCATGGGGCTGGTGCAGGTGGACGAAGACCTGCGGCTCTTCGGCCGCGAGACCCGGCCACTAGTGCAGTTCCTGCAATTCGCCAGTGACACGCCCCTTCCTGGCCTCAGCAACAACAACACAGGATGCCATCGCTTTCTGGATGACTTGGGGGTAGACCTCAAGAGACAAGGACGATGGCGATGCTGGAATGACCTGGATGAAGACGAGAGGGAAAGGGTCCGCCAAGCGATAGCCCATCTCCTCTCCTCCCAAGGATTGGACCCCGGCGTTCTTTTCGGGGAGACCTACACCCTACCCACCCAACCCCGAGGCAGCGAGCTCCGGGACGCCAAGGAGTTCGCCACCCTGCTGAACTCCTGTGGACGTTATGACGATGCCCCTATCGGCCTACGCATCTGTCTGGGCGATGCCCAAGCGGTACGGGAGGCCCGGGATAACCGCAGCGAGCACAAGAAGCAACTGTCCATGGCCTTGAGCATGGTACGTGACAACAACATGATCAAGGAGAGGGGCTGGGTGCAGTTCTTCCATGCCGGAGGAGAGGTGAGGGAGACCATCGTGGGCATCACCGCCGGTATGCTCTTGGGCTCGAACGGCGTGCGTCGGGACATCCCCATGATCGCCTTCGCCCACACCGATGACGGAGAGGTGAAGGTCTCCGCCCGCGCCGACCGCAGCCTGGTGGACCGGGGGCTCGACCTCTCCGCCGCCATGCGTGTGGCCTCAGAGCTGGTCGGGGGTTACGGTGGCGGTCACAACATCGCTGCCGGCGCAACCATACCTCTGGGTAAAGAAGAGGAGTTCTTGGACATCGTGGAGGACATAGTCTCCGCTCAGCTCATCTGAGCAAGGTCCAGAGGATGGCTTTCTGGGCATGGAGGCGGTTCTCGGCCTGGTCGAAGACCACGCTCCGCTCACCATCCATGGCCTCTGCGGATATCTCCTCGCCCCGGTGCGCCGGGAGGCAATGCATGACGATGCACCTGCCGTCAGCGACATCCAGGAGCCTTTGGTTGATCTGATAGTCTGAGAACAGTGACTGGGCCTCCTGCAGGGACATGCTGTCTCCCATGGACACCCAAACATCCGTGTATAGGACATGTGCGCCGTGGCAGGCCCGCAGGGGGTCGCTGTCCTGGGTTATGGAGCAGCCCCTCAGGGATGCCACGGCCTGGGCCTCTTCCAAGACCTTGGGATCGGGCATTCGTTCCTCTGGGCAACAGGCCACCATGTCCATGCCGGTCAAGGCGGTGCCCAGCATCAGCGAGTTGCAGACGTTGTTTCCATCGCCCAGATAGACCATCTTCAGGCCTGCAAGATCCTGGAAGGCCTCTTTGACTGTGAGCAGGTCTGCCAGTATCTGGCAGGGGTGCTCCAGGTCGTCCAGTCCATTGATCACCGGGACGGTGGCGCTTGCGGCCAGCTCCTTCATCATGTCATTGCGGAAGGCACGGTACATTATCCCATGTACGAAGCGGCTGAGGACCTTGGCGGTATCGGAGATTGTCTCCCCTCTTCCGATCTGCATGTCGTTGGAACTGAGGTACATGCCCCGGCCTCCCAACTCGGTCATGGCCACCTCGAACGACACCCGGGTACGAGTGCTCGATTTCTCGAAAATCATGGCCAGGGTCTTCCCATCCAAGGGTTTCTCGTGGTGACCCCTCTCCCTCTTCAGCTTGGCAGCCAGGTCGATGAGCTGCTCGATGTCATCCCGCATGTCCAGAACGGAGATAACGTCCCGTTTCATGCACCAGCTTACCGCTTTCCCGATATTAACGCTTTCGTCCATGACCTCCGAAAGGACGGATATCTGGATGTGGCCAAGGCGAGAAAACCTTTATCTATGGCAACGTATTCCCCATCAAAATCATGGCCGGGGTAGGGTAGCCTGGTTATCCTTGGGGACTGTGGATCCCCTGACTCGAGTTCAAATCTCGGTCCCGGCCCCTCATTTTTTCTCTCTAGCATAGAATCCTCTAAATGTCAGAGCGTTTATGGGAAACTTGGAGTGATCCTATGCAATGGAATGGTAAGTTGGAACGCATCGATGAGTACCGTTGGGAGATACCGCAGGGGACTGTGGAGGGGATGCTCACCAATGCCGTCATTTTCGCCTCAGAGGGAATGATACCTTCCATCATGCAGGACAATGCTCCCCAGCAGGCCGCCAACGTGGCCTGCTTGCCGGGAATCGTGGGCAGCTCATTGGCCATGCCCGATATCCATTGGGGCTATGGATTCCCCATTGGCGGTGTGGCCGCCATGGACCTCAAAGAGGGAGTCATATCACCCGGAGGCATCGGTTTCGACATCAATTGCGGCGTCCGGTTAATCGGCAGCTCCCTGAGGGAGGAGGATGTCCGACCCAAACTGAAGGAACTGGTGGATGCCTTGTACAGATCCATCCCTTCCGGCCTGGGCTCCAAAGGAGTGACTAGATTGGCGGAGGCTGAGATAGACGAGGTGCTGAGACTAGGCTCTCTATGGGCAGTGGAGAAGGGCTTCGGTTGGGACTCCGACCTTCCTGCCACTGAGGAGAACGGGAGGATGATGGAGGCCGATCCTGTGAAGGTCAGTGATAAAGCCCGAAAAAGGGGCATACCTCAGCTGGGGTCCTTGGGCTCAGGGAACCATTTCCTCGAGATCGATAGGGTGGAAAAGGTCTACGATGAGAGAGCCGCTGCCGCCTTCGGCCTGGTGGAGGGAGGGATCACCATCAGCGTGCATTGCGGCTCCCGGGGCTGCGGTCACCAGATAGCCACCGACTACCTGCAGAGCATGGAGAGAGGGATGAAGAAACAGGGTTTCCAGCTACCAGACCGGCAGCTGGCGTGCGCCAGGATCGATTCTCCGGAAGGAGAGGATTACTTC
>JAQUUA010000057.1 GCA_028694055.1 Candidatus Methanomethylophilaceae archaeon
TGAGCCCATGTCCGCTTTGGACCCCGAGGCCAGGGTGCTATTCAAAAGATTGTTCCGCCGCCTGAGTGCGGAAGGGACGACCATCTTCTTCTCCTCGCACATCCTGAACGACATCCAGGATGTGGCAGACACCCTCGGCATTCTCCGCGATGGCCGTCTGGCCTATTGCGGCAGCATGGAGGGTTTCCGCGCCCAGATGGACCATGGACGTTCCATAAGCGTGGAGGTGGAGTGCCCGGCCGAGGTATGGCAGTCCTTGGACGAACTCGAAGGCATCTCATATGTGGAATTGGTCGCAGAGCATCGTCTGTCGGTCCGATTGGATGATTCTGCGGATGAGGACGCTGTGAGCAACCGCATCATCAGACATCTGGTGGAGAAGGATTGTTTGGTCCGGTCCGTTCATCGCTCCAGCCAAGGCCTGGAAGAGCTTTACATAGCCTATGCCAACGGAGGTGGTCAAGAATGAGCCTCTCGATCTTGTTCAAAGATGAGCTGAACGGATTCTATCGTTCAAAGGTCATGCTCACCCTCTGGGTGGGCCTTCCGGTCATGGCCTTGCTGCTGTACGTCCTCTCTCCGGATCTGGAGGGCATCTCCATCTCCGGATTCGTGGCCGTGATGGTAGGCAGCATAGGTGGAATGCTCTCTTCCGTCATGATTGTCATCAGCATATTGAACGACAGGGAGAAAGGCACCTACGACCTGTTCTTCGTCCGCCCTCTGAAACGGAGCAACATGGTCATCGCCAAGTTCATGGCGGTCTACCTATGTGTTGCGATAGCTGCCTTCCTGGCCATTCTCTTGGGGACCGTCACTGACACCGTGGTCAATGAAACCGACATCATCACCAACCTGGACATGGTGGCGGAAACGGCCCTCACAGCCTTGTCCATGATGGCCATAACCTGCTCGGCAGGTGTGCTGATAGGAGTGTTCTCCCCCAGCATACTTGTGGGCATACTGTTGGTCCTCTACGGCGGAAACCAGCTCTCGGTGGTTGTGCTGATGCCCATGTTGATGGAAGGCAGCGACCTTCTCTTCACAGTAAGCGTCGGAACAGCAATCAGCATTGTGATGCTGGCCCTGGCAAGCTTCTTCTTCCAGAGGAGGACGGCCTGAAGAGGTGAATCCCAGGATGGCAAAGAAGAATCATCGAAACACCTTAACATCATATTTATTAATTCAAAACCATCCTCATTATTGACCATGATCCCATCCGGACTCGTTGCATCCATGATCCCCATAGAGGAAGGAACAGAGCTACTCTGGGGTTTGATCCTTTTGCCAGTGGCGATGTCCATGTTGATCGGAGTGGTTTTCTATCTCAGGAGGGTGCGTTACAAGAACTGACCGGTCATCGGGACCAGTTCTCCAGCCGCATCACAGGTTGCACCAGCTGTGGGCCGTCGTTGATAGGGTCATTCACTGTGGGTGCCACTTGATGCATCCTGAGTGTTGTCTGAGCCCGGATGTCCATCAGCCCCATGGCCTGCTTTGCGGTCCCATTGAGCCATTCACCCTCCTGGGCCTGGTCAATGAACAACGGCATGCGGTGATGCACCTGAGACACCGGTGGTTGAGATGGCAGGGTGATTACAGCGAACTCCTGTTCACCCATCTGGTCTTGCATCCACACCCCCCCTAGCGAGAAGGTCCGGAGAT
Source organism: Candidatus Methanomethylophilaceae archaeon (assembly GCA_028694055.1). Classification (GTDB taxonomy): domain Archaea; phylum Thermoplasmatota; class Thermoplasmata; order Methanomassiliicoccales; family Methanomethylophilaceae; genus JAQUUA01. Next base: position 1,666 of record JAQUUA010000057.1, read on the forward strand.
CAGGGATGTGGAAGAAGAAAGGGATCTTACCGACTTTGGAAGGTCGCCATTCATAGAACCCTGTGACAGGTATGAGGCAGCGTTGGTTTTCGAAGAGCCCTTGGAAATGCTTCTTCTGCATAAGGGTCTCTTTTCTGAGATTTATGACGTTTCGTTCTCCGATCGGGAGGCCCCATTTCATGTTTTTCATTATTGTCGCACCATCATTCTGCAGGACCACCACTGATTTTTGCCCGGGGGCGATGTTGTATCGGTGCTGTACCTGGACATCTGAGGACGATGCGTAGCGGATAGGCAGGTCCTCATTGGGGAACAGGGAAAACCTACCACACATGTTGCACAAATCCGGACTTGAGGATTTAACCTTATTGTGATGGAAAAAAGAAGCAGAAAGCTGGTGAAGGGTCATTCATCGGAAATGGGTTACATTGACTGCGAGCCCTTAACATACTCCAGCAGGGGCGAAACGTTTATCTAAAGGTGTCATAGTGCAGGCTCCTTGTATATTATTCGAAGGCGATTGAAACGATAAATTCCAGGCTTCTCTCCCGTCCCCGTGGTGATCTCTGATGGTCATGGTGTCGTTCTTAGCCTGCCTTGTCCTTCTACCTCTAGCAGTCTTTTTATTCTCCTTGATTTACAGGGGCAGGTATGTGTACATCATCGCCGCCCTCTCTGCATCGGCAGCGGTACTCGCGCTCCCTGCAGTTATGATTTGGGGGCCCGGTGTCTTGGACATTCCTTTCGGCAGCGTGTTCGGGGCATACTCCCTTCGGCTGGGTGAGCTGTCAGCTGCCTTCCTTAGCTTCTCAGCCTTGGTATTCATGTCGATATGCCTGCATCGTTTCGGTTCCGACACCGATATGGATAGGCCTCTTCCGGTATCACAGCTTCCTTTGCTCATGCTGTTCTGCAGCACCGCTCTGATGTCAGATGACATCTTCTTGTTGCTTCTGAGTTGGGAGGGTTTGTCCCTGAGCACCTTCCTTCTCTGTGGATTCCAGCGAGAAAATGGCAAGCACAGCTGGAGGTATTTCGCCATCACCCATATGGGTGGACTGGTGATCCTGTGCGCTGTTCTTTTCTTGGCTCAACATTCCGGTTCATTCTTGGTTTCTGATTGGAATGGGTCGGCAGCAGCCATGGGTGTGTTCAGCTCTTCGATAATCATGATCCTATTGTTGTTGGGTTTCGGAACCAAGCTCGGCCTCATTCCATTCCAAGTCTGGATGCCGGGCCTCTACCAGAACTCCCCTCCCCATTCCGTGGCTTTGGTCTCCGCCGTTTCATCCAATGTGGCTGTATTCCTCCTGGTGAAGCTGGGATACTCCTATTTCGTAGCCTCGGAATCAAGTGTTACTTTGGCTTTGGTCATCATGGGCCTGGCATCCGTGAGCGCCATCTATGCCGCCCTGCAAGCCCTGGTGCAGGATGCTCCCATGCGAGTTCTGGCATATTCCAGCATGAAGAACATGTCGCTTGTGGTGTTGATGTTGGGGCTTTCCATGCTCTTCTCCGCCCATGGTGCGACCGTTGCAGCCTCTCTTTCTCTACTCACAGCGCTCTTGCATACCCTTTATCACTCCCTCTTCAAATCATTGTCAGTACTGGGGGTATCAGATGCCCAGGAAATTGTCGGATCAGAACATTTCATAGGGATGGGAGGGTTGGCACGGCATCATTCATTGTTATCTGTTCTCTTCTTAATCGGCGTGCTATCCATGGCTGCCCTTCCTCCCTTCAATGGATTCGTGAGCGAATGGTTGATGATTCAATCCATGATGGAAGGTTTCGCATTGGGGGCGGAACCTTACCGGATGGCACTCCCGTTGGGAGTTGCCGTACTGGGGTTGTCCGGGGCCCTGGGTGCTGCCGCCTACCTGCGCCTTTATGGTCTGATGTTCCTAGGCAGGCCCAGGAGGCATCTGGAGTTCAAATCGGTCAATGGTTCTTCCTTGATGTCCATAGGGGTTTTGTCAGTTGCCTGCTTGGCTTCTGGTGCTTTCGCTGTTCCTCTTATCTCTGTCCTGTCCCCGTCCGTTACTGCCATGGTGGGCCACCCCACGGGAATCGTCCTCTCCCCTCCATTCACCCTGGGCGAAATCGATCCATTGGTCATTGTCGTGGCCCTCAGCATCATGGTCTTGATAACTGCGGTATGCAGGGGAAGAAACAAGAATGTGAACAGGTCACGTACTTGGGACTGCGGTAGCGACCTTGGCCCGGACATGCAATACAGCGCCATGTCATTCTCACAACCGGTTGCGAAGGTCTTTCATACTGTCCTGGGAACACGATCCGGAATTGTTGAAGGACGCCTCTTCCCCGCTTCTAATTTCCCTGACCATTTCTGGGAGCGAGTATATCTTCCCCTCTCAAAATCGTATCTTGATCTGAGCCGAGCCGTCAGGCGTTTGCAGGGAGGGAGCGTGCAATCCTACCTGGGCTACATATTGGCTGTTCTAATGGTGCTCATGGTGGCATTGAGGTGATATCATGGACTATTCACTCTTCATAATATCAACCCTGCAGTTCCTTGCACTATTGGTATCCGCACCGGCGGTAGTGGGCTTGATCCGTCTCCTCAAGGCTCGGGCACAGGGAAGGAGGGGCGCCTCTCTATTACAGCCCTACAGGGACCTTCGGAAGCTATGGAGGAAGGATGAACAGGTGTCCGAGGATGCCAGTTGGCTATTCCGGGTCGCACCTCTGATATCTGCCGCTTCCGTGATCCTCACGACATCCATGCTGCCAGTCCTGCATGTGACCGTCCTGGGCCCAGGCAGCGACATGATACTTGCGATCTACATCCTGATGCTGTCCCGCGCCATGCTGGTACTTTCCTCCTTGGAAGGAGGCAGCGTCTTCGGCGGGATGGGAGGGAGCCGTGACAGCATGATATCGGTTCTTATCGAGCCGGCCCTGCTGCTATCCATTTTCAGTCTGGCCGCCTTGGCAGGTAGCACCGAGCTAAGCAGCACCGCCCAATTCATCAGTCAGGGAGGGTACCTGATAATCGGTCCCACGTTGATTCTGGCGGCCGCATCCTTCTGCATCACGACCTTGGCAGAGAACGCCCGCCTGCCTTTCGACAACCCGGCCACCCACCTGGAACTGACCATGGTGCATGAGGCCATGGTCCTGGAGTATTCGGGAAGGTCCCTGGCTCTCATGGAGTACAGTTCATGGTTGAAACTGACGGTGTTCATCACCATACTGGTGAATGGCTTCCTCCCCTGGGGCATCTCCAGCGCCCTGGACCCTCTTTCCCTCGCCCTTGCATCTTTGGCTTTCATCTTCAAGCTGATTCTAGCCCTGGGTTTGATCGCCTTGCTGGAGTCCCAGATGGCCAAAATGCGTCTCTTCCGACTGCCCAACCTATTGACCACCTCTTTCACCTTGGCCTTGCTGGCCTTGATGGCGTTCTACATACTGTGAGTTGATGGAATGACTGAGATAATGATGAATTCCCTGAACATCCTGGCAGTGGGCATCCTTCTGGCATCGCTCATGGCCATGACGACTCCCCGAATGGGTCAGCTCATCCGGATATTCACGCTGCAGTCCTTGATGCTGGCCGGCATGGCGGCGCTGGTGGGTTACCAGACCGGCTCTGAGCACTTATACATCATAGCGTCCATAATCGTGCTGCTCAAGGTGTTCATAATCCCTCGCTTCCTGAACTACTCCATCGAACGCATCAAAGTGAAGAGGGAATTGGAGCCTCTGCTGGGGATACCGGGATCCCTCTTGTTGTCCGCAGCCATCGTGGTCCTGGCCTATTTCGTCACCGAACCGGTAATCAGCCTCACCGAGGTCATTACCAGGAACTGTCTGGCCATCTCCTTGGCGGTTACTTTGATCGGACTCCTGCTGATGATCACCCGTCGCAAGGCCATGACCGAAGTCATCGGCCTTCTGATGATGGAGAACGGCCTGTTCCTAGCAGTGATATCCACCAGTCACGGTATGCCGCTCATCGTGGAGATGGGGATATTCTTCGATGTGTTGGTGGCCGTCATCATCATGGGGATGTTCGCTTTCCGCATCAATGAGACCTTTGAGACCTCCGACACCAGCATCCTGAAGAGGTTGAGGTATTGACATGATGGTCTCCCTGCTCTTGTGTACGCCATTGTTATTCGCACTCTTCTGCGCCTTGGCTCCATCCAACAGATGGATAGGTCGTCTGAGCCTTCTGGGCTTGGGATTGGTGCTCATCCAGGTACTGGACCTATCATATGGCGTGATTCAGAACGGACCGTTGGATGCCGGCATGTGGTATATCGACGATATCTCAGTCATATTCCTTCTATTGATGGCGGTGATCTCGTTCCTGGTTGGAATCTATGCCTTGAGCTACATAGGCCATGAATTGCATGAAGGCGTGCTGACACCTCGTGACAGTCGATTCTACCATGTCTTCATCCAACTGTTCTTGTTCACCATGCTGTTGGTCCTGGTGGTTGATTCTCTAGGGCTCATGTGGATCGCCATAGAGTCCACCACCCTGGCCTCGGCCTTCCTGGTAGGATTCTACAAGAAGGAAGAATCGTTGGAGGCGGCTTGGAAATACATCATGATCTGCTCGGTCGGCATCGCCTTGGCTCTGATGGGCGTTACTTTGATGTACGCCTCCTCATTGGACGTTTTCGGTGATTCATCAAGGGCATTGGATTGGTCGGTGCTCAAAGGTGTGGCAGCCACCTTGGACCCCACCTTGTTGAAGCTATCTTTCATCTTCATAATCGCTGGCTACGGAACAAAGGCCGGTCTGGCTCCGATGCACACATGGCTCCCGGACGCCCATAGTCAGGCCCCCTCGCCTGTCAGCGCCATGATGTCCGCCCTGCTGTTGAACTGCGCCATGTATGGAATCATCCGTTTCCATGTCATAACCGAGGCTGCGGTGCCAGGTTTCTCTTCCTCGCTACTATTGGGTTTCGGATTGGTGTCCGTGGCAGTGGCTGCCCTCTTCATCTCCATAACCACCGACCTGAAGCGAATGCTGGCCTATTCCAGCATCGAGCACATGGGCATCGTGGCCATCGCCCTGGGCATCGGCGGCACGTGGGGCACGGTAGGGGCCGTCATACACATAGCGGCCCATTCATTGACCAAGTCCATGCTCTTCCTCAGCGCCGGGGACATAGTGCAAAAGTATGGGACTAGGGATATCGCCTCCATCACCGGTGTGTTGAAGTCCATCCCCTGGTCAGGAAGGTTCTTCACCGCCGGTTGCCTGGGGATCGTGGGTTTGCCGCCTTTCCCCATATTCCTAGGGGAAGCAATCATAGTTTACGCCGCCCTACAGAGCGGAGATTTCCTGGTTGCCGCCCTATTCCTGGTATTATTGCTGATGGTGTTCGTGGCCTTCACCTACCGTTTCGTACCCATGCTGGGTGGGGACTCGGGGCTGGAACCGTCTCCGTCACCTCTTTCCCGCTTGCTTCCAATGGGCATACTGTTGATCATGGGTTTGGCTTTAGGCCTGGTCCTCCCTGGACCGGTTCTAGAGTTCTTGCAGGATGTCGCGGCACAGATCGGAGGTGTCCTCTGATGGAGAAGGGACATATGATCGCGTTCGCACCGGTCAGTGGAAGCGTTAGGAGATTGGTGGATGATGTGATCACGGATCCTGACCAGTTCCAAGACCTCTATGCCTTCTATCGGGGCCGGCATGGAAGGCTATGCGGCTTGTACGTCGTTCCGGAGCAAGAAGGCAATGAGCTCCGGGTGATCATTTCTCCCTCCAGGGGACATCTGGTCAACCTCCGGATGCCCATCGGAGACAGATACCAGTCCCTCAGCCGCCGATTCCCGGAGGCCTCTTGGTTCGAGCGGGCATTGGCTGAAAGGGATGGCGTCATCCCGGAAGGTCATCCTGACCTCCGGCCCATCCGTACGAGGCATCCCGATGGGCGATGGATCGAACCAATTACCGGTGGTCAGGATGACTACTTCCTACCGGCCCAACAGGACGGCCATATGCAGGTGCCTGTCGGACCTGTTCACGCTGGCATCATCGGATCTGGACACTTCCGTTTCCATGTTCAGGGAGAATCGACTGAAGCCATGCAAGTGATGCTCGGCTACTGCTACAGAGGCATGGAGTCCATGCTCACTCACGCCGACCCATCCCAAGCAATACGATTGGTGGAGCGCATCTCTGGTGACAATGGAGTGGCCCATGCCCTGGCCTATTGCCAGGCCCTGGAAGGGGATTTGGAATTGCCATTTAGGGCCCGCTGCTTAAGAACGATATTGTCAGAGTTAGAGAGGTTGCATAATCATCTGGGCGATTTAGGGGGCATCGCCTTGGATGTTGCTTTCATGCTTCCCGCCCAGCGATTGTTCGCATTG
>JAQUUA010000058.1 GCA_028694055.1 Candidatus Methanomethylophilaceae archaeon
GAGGCAAATCAGATCATGGGAGGGGTAGCCCATAAGCCGCTGAATCTCCTAATTCATGGCCAAGTATCGGTATTCCGGCGGCATGCCGGTTTCACCCTTGACATGTTCCAGAAGGGCGAATCCCACCGGCAGGGTTTGGAAGATGTGACCGCAGAGAACGCCGCTCTTGCAGGAGACGTCCTGGCATTTCCGCAATGAAACGGCTTCCTCGATGCTGTTGGCCAGAGTTTCCTTCCATGGGGGGTCGTCCATGCCACCCAGGGAAAAATCCGCGCCGGCGCTGATGGCCGCGCGATGGAATCCGGGGCTTCCGGTGGGGTCGATGAGTATTATCGGTATGCCCAGACGTTGGAAGCGAAGGCCCTCTGCGATAGCCAAACCATCGATCATAGGGGGCCGGTGCAGGATGATGACCACATCCGCAACCATCTGCTTTATCTGCTCCTCGATGGACCGGATGTCCGTTTCCATGCTCGATTCCACCCTCGCCCCTCCATTCAGTGGCAAGCTGATACCATCCAATGGCAGGCTGCCATCGTGAACGGTTAATATCGATAGAGGAGGTTCCGGAATCAAAAATGCACCTTCGAATACAGGATATTATTGTCAATAGTAATACTTTATCCTTTCACATATTCAGAAGTGAATCCCTCTTTTAATAGACATCCAGCATCCAGAGTCAGTCGTGCAGCCACAAACACTTTTTATGCCATCAGACCACTATTTCAACTAGACTTAGAAAGGCATCGACCTTGACTGGCATGCCTCGCTGGGGAAGACAATCATGAATATCATCACCATCAAGACCGAGGGGCTGGCTCATCTATCCTATTTGGTATCCTCCAGACAGGAGGCAGCGATAGTGGATCCGCGGCGGGACATCGGAGACTACCTTCGTATAAGCAGAGAGAAAGGGTTGCGGATTCGTTACATCCTGGAGACCCATCGTAATGAGGACCTGGTCTCGGGAGCGAAGGAACTGGCAGAGTCCACGGGAGCGGAGGTCTATCATGGAAGTCAGCTGGACTTCAAATACGGTTCAGCACTGGTGGATGAACAGGCACTTCCCTTGGGGGACTTGATAGTCCGTGCCATCCACACCCCTGGTCACACTTTCGAGAGCTTCTCCTTCGTGGTGGAGGAAGGCAAAGGCCCGGTGGCCGTCTTCACTGGTGATACTCTTTTCGTGGGAGAGGTGGGCAGGACAGACCTGGCGGGCCCAGAGCATCGTCAGGAACTCTCATTGTCACTGTACAGAAGCATCCATGAGCGGCTTCTGCCTTTGGGTGACAGTGTCATGATCCTACCTGCGCATGGTTCCGGCTCGGTGTGTGGTCACGCTATCGCTGAGAGGGAGCTGAGCACCATCGGTTTGGAGAAGAGGGACAACCCCCTACTGTCGCTGGGTCAGGAGGAGTTCCTGAGATACAAGATGAATGAGGAGATGGAAAGGGCCCCCTATTTCCAGAACATGGAACGTCACAATTTGGATGGGCCTCCGTCCATCGGCTCCATGGCAGACCTCAGAGCGCTGACTCCATCAGATGTCGCCAGACTGCAGGACGATGGGGCCATGGTATTGGACACCCGTTACCCGCAGGAATTCTCCGCTGCCCATATTCCAGGAGCGGTCAACATACTGAGGGACGGGGTGGCCCCTTACGCTGGTTTCGTCATCCCTCTGGATGTCCGAATCGTGCTTGTAGGCCAGGATGCTATTTCCATAATGCAGGCGGCTTTGCATCTGCGACGTATCGGTTATGATGACATCCAAGGATACCTGCTTAATTCCATGGAGTCTTGGATCAAGCAGGGTCGTCCATTGGCCAGCATGGGTTCTCTGACCCCTAGGGGACTCAAGGCCAGGATGGACGCTGGAGAGGGGTTGCAATTAGTGGACGTACGGGAAGAATATGAGGCCGCTTCCGGTATCATACCCGGAGCTCGCATCATGTCTTTGGAGTCCTTCTCCCAGGCCGTCAGAGGAATCGACAGACAGATGCCCACGGTATACTATTGCGGTTCCGGGTATCGAAGCGCCATCGCTGCCAGTATAATGATCTCTCGAGGATACGATGAAAGTTGGGTGCTCTTGGGTGGGCTGGGCGCTTGGAAGGGGGCGGGCTTCGAACTGAGAGAACCCGAGCGTAGTTGAGAACCTTCAACACAATTGTGAAATGCTTCGATAGAACCATATAGGATGCAAGACAGCTTTAGACCGTTAATATTGAGGTGATTAAGGAATGACAGACACAAGCAGCATGCCTCTCATCGGGGACAAGTTCCCCGAAGTAGAGGTCAAGACCACGCACGGAACCATCAAACTGCCAGCCTATTACAAGGGCAAATGGTTCGTGTTGTTCAGCCACCCCGCTGATTTCACGCCTGTATGCACGACCGAGTTCGTGGCCTTCGCCAAGAAGGCCGAGGCCTTCAAGGAGTTGGGGGCAGAGCTCATCGGGCTCTCCATCGACCAGGTGTTCTCCCACATCAAATGGGTGGAGTGGATCAAGGACAACCTGAATGTGGACATACCCTTCCCCATAATCGCTGACCACGGCGACATGGCCAAGACCATGGGGATGGTTCACCCTGGAAAGGCCAGCAACACTGTGAGGGCTGTTTTCATCGTTGATGACAAAGGCACAATCCGTCTCATCATCTACTACCCGCAGGAAGTGGGACGTTCCGTGGACGAGGTCCTGAGGGCCCTGAAGGCCTTGAAGACCTCGGACGAGAAGGGAGTCTCGATGCCAGAGAATTGGCCCAACAGCGAGATGCTGGGCAACAAGGTCATCATACCTCCGGCAGCGACCGTGGATGAAGCCTACAAGCGCAAAGGCGGCCCCGGCTACGACTGGTGGTTCAACACCAAGGATCTCTGAGATCCTTCTCCAAACTTTTTTAAACCTTTTCCTTTTATAATCCTGCCCGGCTATGGCGATCATTCGGCCGTGGCCACAAGCACCGGCCAGGGATAGACGATGTCAAGCGTATACTCTTTGCAGAACGTTAGCAAATGCCTTGGTGGGAAAACCATACTCCGTTCCTTGACCATGGACATCCCTGAGGGCAAGATAACCTCTCTGGTCGGGCCATCTGGCAGCGGCAAGTCCACACTGCTCCGGATGCTGAACCGATTGACCGATGCGGACGAGGGCAAAATCCTCTATCGAGGCCGGGATGTGAGTGAAATCGACCCCCTCGCCCTGCGGCGCGAGGCGGTGCTCATACCTCAGGACAGTTATATGTTTCCAGGAACGGTAAGGGAGAACATTCTCTACACCATCCGTCTATTTTCATTGCCGGACGAGTCCCCGGAAAGGTATCTGGAGGCCGTGGGGATGCCCATCTCTTTCTTAGACAGGGATGCCGGAAAACTCTCCGGTGGTGAGAGGAAACGGGTGGCCATTGCCCGGTCTCTCCCCCTGCGCCCCAGGGTGCTGTTGATGGACGAGCCCACGGTTGGAGTGGATCCCCGCAACGTCTCCATCTTGGAGAAGCTGGTGCAGGGCATGAATGAGGACGGGGGCACGACCGTGATATGGGTGACACATGACGTTGAACAAGCCCTGAGGGTTTCCCACAACATCGCTAACCTCAAAGGGGGTCGGTTGATGGGGATGACTCAGAGGGACGATTTCCAATGGGGTGAGGCCTTTTGAGCACTGGACTTCCCAGCACTCCCGGGGAGGGCCTGTTGGTTCTGGCGATGGTCTCAGTGCTGTTCTTCATGGTCGTGGCCCTGTCCAACTGGAAGAACCTGGGCATCGGGAAAGATTTGGGCCAAGGTTTCGTTATGGGTGGTCTGCAGCTGGGGTTGATCTCCGTGCTTCTTTTGGCTCTGATGGAGTGGGAACAGGAGGGGGGACTGTGGATAGGAGGGGCGGTGCTAATGGTTCTGGCCATGGCCGTGATCAGTGGCCGTCGGTCAGCCAAACGAGTCCCTAGCATGCCCCAAGCCTTCCGGATAACCAGCATATCCATCGCTGCCGGTTCGGTATTGGCATTGATGGTGCTCCTATTGACTGGAGCCATGCCCCTGCGGCCGGAGTTCATCATCCCGTTAGCCGGCATGGCCTTCGGCAACTCCATGGACATATGCTCTGTGTCCATGGAGAGGATCGTAAGGGAGTTCCAGCTCAACCGCGGGTCGATCGAGGCCAAACTGGCCCTGGGCGCGGATTCATCCCAGGCCATGGAGGAGGCCATGGTGATATCCACTCGGGCGGCATTGATACCCACAATCGACCGGATGAAGACCCTTGGAATCATCCTCATCCCCGGGGCCATGGCCGGATTGGTGATGGCCGGGGCGGACCCGCTGGTGGCCGCGCAGTTCCAGTTGGTAATATTCCTGATGGTGGTGGGAGGAGGAATAGTGACATCGATGTCCGCTTTGGCCCTCTCCCGTCGCGCCTTCTTCAATGAGCAGCATCAGATACGGGACTGGGTCTGAGGATAAGAAAAAAAGGAAGATGTTTCTGGGTTCTGGGCCTACATCAAAGGCCGCAGGGTGCCGGACCAGACCTGCCAGGCCAGGAGGGTCTTGGCCACCAGGCTCATGATCATGTACCCGCGCTCCCCGTAGAGGTAGTCCTGGAACTTCCCTTTCTTGGTGTATTGCAGCACCATGATTATGGGGAAGACATTGAAGGACACGAACAGGGAGATGATGATGAAGTACAGGAAGGTCGGCACATCACCGGTGGAGTTGAGCAGGGCACCCAGGAAGTACAGTATGATGGCAATCCATGGGAGGATGCCGGCCACACAGCCCACCCAGAACGGGGTCCAGTCCACCTTCTCCCGGCCCTGGTTACGCATCTCCATAAGGAGGCCGCAGAGGTTCATGACGGCACAGGAGCCGAATATGAGAACCAACGTTCCGAGATCATATATGCCGCAGAGCATAGCAATGATGACCAGCATCCAAGATGAGGACAGCGAGTACTCGAACCAGCGGATGTAGTTGATCTTCTCGCTCAGCTTCTTAGCGTACCAAGGGTAAACCCAAGGCGAGGCCATCGTGAAGTGGGCCAGGGCGGACAAGAACAGGAAAGCGGATACTGCTGCACCGATGGGGATGTTCACCACCACCTCTGTCACAGGTGTGAATCCGGTTCCAGTGTAGGATAGGAAACTGGTCTGGATGGGCAGATTAGCATTGATGCCTAGGCTGATGATGAGCATCACCAGAGCTTGCACAAAATGCAAGGCGCCCAATCCGAGGTTCCATTTCCTCAATGCTTGGTATTGGGGTTCCGAAGCCAAAGAGTCACTAGCAGTTGTCGTCATAAAATTACCGTCTGGTATTCAACTTATGCACTATAATAGACTATTGTCGAAGTTATTGAATTAAAATCGGTATCGTTGGATTATGTGGGTTCCTTTCAATTGTGAACGGAATATGAATACCAATTTACAATCCGCACCGAGTATTTTTTATGGCTACAATGTCCTGTGCACTCATGGAGCGATTGGACGATTTCGCCCGTTTCCTATCTCCCGGCCGGCACATGCGAATCCCTAAAACTAGGGTGAGGGATCCCAGTGCCGACGGTTGGAAGGAAGTGCTCCTCTATCTACCGATGAAAGGCAGCGTCAGAAGCTACCGGAAGGGTTGCCTCCATATTCATGATATCGAGGAAGAGGACTGCTGGGACCTCCACTTGGACAAGGTCGATCCCGAACAAGACCCCGTGCGGCATCTTCTGAGCGATGCCCCGGTGTTGATCCTCAGTGCGGCCTTCTTTGTGGCTAGTGCCCTCCTCATGGCCAAATTCGGTTACCGGGGGCCGTTCTGAACCGGAAAAACGATGGAGTGTGATGGGATTGATAACGGAAACTGTGTTCTTCAATGGTGTGTTCTACATCTCGTTGATACTGGCCATCTTTTCCGTTCCCACGGTGGTGTCCACACTCATGATATCCCACAAGCAGATGTACCGTTATCGTCTGCTGAGGTCCATCGAGGAGAAGGACCGTAGGATACTGCCACCCAACATGCTGGGGGAATGGATGAGCGTGCAGTCTGCTGTAGGTTACGGCAACATAATCATGATGGAGGTTGACCGTCTGAACTCCTTGAAGCCAGCCATACTGCAGGCCACCCTGTCTGCCGCCCTTCTTGCCATCCTTTACTTCTTCCCCGGCTACACCGAGGGCATATTCCTGTGGATGGGGCTGATATTCAGTGTTATCGCCGTCACCGTGGTGGCAGGCGAGCTGACCATCCGGCGCTACGCCAAGGAGTACCTGTCCATGGCCTTGGAGGTGGAGAGGGAGGATAAAGAGGATCTGGGTATCATCTACAGCTGAGTAAACCCTTAAAGCCCCGAGCACCATTCCAAACGCATGGAAAGCATGGGAAAAGTGGTTCTCCACACCAGCATGGGCGACATCACCATCCGACTATACGACGATATGCCGATCACTGCCGGCAACTTCCGTAAACTTGTACAGCAGGGATTCTACGACGGGACCATCTTCCATCGTATAATCAAGGACTTCATGGTCCAAGGCGGCGACCCCACCGGCACCGGCACCGGAGGGCCGGGATACAACATCCCCGACGAGTTCGTGAAAGGTCATTCCAATCGGAGGGGCACCATATCCATGGCCAACACCGGTAGACCCGACAGTGGCGGCAGCCAGTTCTTCATCAACCTGGTGGACAACACCTATCTGGACTGGGACAATTCCGCCTACCCCGCCGCCAAGCATCCCGTTTTCGGAGAAGTTATGGAGGGCATGGAGGTAGTGGACAGCATCGCAATGGTCGCCAAGGACCGAAGGGACCGCCCACTGGAAGACGTATCCATACTGAAAGCGGAGAACTGCTGAAGGGCGGGAAACAGATTATAAACGAAGATGGATATTACCGGGAAAGGTGTCAAAATGGATTTCAGACCGAATCAGGCCATAGTGGTGTTCTACCTAGCTATCATCGGCGCCCTCTTGTCCATGGCCTTGTCCATGTACTATTTCGGAGGAGGGGAGATGGTGGTCATCGGTGGCTACCTGGCCGTGGCCCTCGTCTTCCTGGCCATCGCAGGGGCTTTCACCAAGGGCACGCAGTGGAAATGGGAGGTGGCTTTCGCCTTCATGCTCCTGCAGTTGGTTCTAGTGGCTGCAGCAGCCTACTTGGATGCCATCAGCGACTTGTCTGCACTAGTGTTCATCATACTTCTCCTGCCCATGCTGGCTTTGGGGTACGGAGAGGAAGTGAAGTACTGGTTTGAGCTGGAAAGGCTCTGAAACCCTTTTCCAATTTTCTATTTCAGGCTTCCTCCAGCTTCAGCATGCGGATGCCCTGCACCACCGCCCATATCATGATGCATACCACGGCCACCGCCTCTGCCATGCCTATTTCCGTGAGAGCCAGGAAGGCCAAGCTGATAGCCAGGAGAACAGCTGTGAAGCCAGCGAAATACTGGGCTTGACCACCGCGAAGATAGTCGTGGACGGTCCAAAGCGAGAGGGCGACGATCATCAGCCCGAAGAAGGCGTAGCTGACTATCGTGTGGTACGGAGTCACATGGATAGGGAAGATGCCCACTCCTATGAGGAACAGGGAAGCCACCAATGCCACCAGCATAGCCGCCCTGCCGAAGAGGTAGCTCTGATGGTTCTGATACATCCCCAAGGCAAAGAACGAGAGCAGCACCCCCGCGATAACAGCGGCGGCGTTGAACATGGGATGACCGTCCCGGGATGGGTGACCCAGGTCGCTGAGGGTCTCTGCGCCCAACACCTAAGAACCATCGGCGTAAATGGCCATTAGCCACATGATAGAGAACAGGATGGCAC
>JAQUUA010000059.1 GCA_028694055.1 Candidatus Methanomethylophilaceae archaeon
GGGCCACACTGGCCAATATGGGGCCGGAGTATGGAGCCACTATGGGCTATTGTCCCGTGGATGAGAAGACCATTGATTACCTGCGCATCACCGGCAGGGATGAATCCCTGGTCCGGTTGGCTGAGAGCTATTGCCGGGCACAGGGCCTTTGGTACGATGAAGACCCACAATACAGCGACGTATTGGAGCTGGACCTCTCGCAGGTGGTTCCCTGCCTGGCAGGGCACCGTCGACCGCAGGACCGCATTCCTTTGCCAGAAATCGAACAAAGATTCCACGCCGTGTTGCATGATGCCGGCCTTCCTGTCAATGACGGGCATGGCTTCGGCAACGGCAGTGTGGTCATCGCCTCCATAACCTCCTGCACGAACACCGCCAACCCCTCAGTGATGCTGGGGGCGGCACTCTTGGCCCGAAAAGCCATCGGATATGGCCTGAGACCCAAGGAATGGGTCAAGACCTCCCTTTCCCCCGGCTCAAAAGTGGTGACTGAGTACCTGGAAAGGGCTGGTTTGATGTCAGACCTGGAGGCCCTGGGTTTCCATAACACTGGCTACGGATGCATGACCTGCATCGGCAACAGTGGGCCGTTGGATGAGGCCCTGGTTAAAAGAATGAAAGATGAGAACCTCATCACCGCCGCCGTTGTTTCTGCCAACCGCAACTTCGAAGGGAGGGTGTCACCTCATGTCAAAGCCAATTACCTGGCCTCACCGGCTCTGGTCATAGCTTTCTCCCTTTGCGGCCGGGTGGACATCGACTTGGAGAAAGAGCCCCTTGGTGCAGACCAGAACGGGGAGCCGGTCTATCTCAGGGACATATGGCCGGATGAGAACGAAATCAACAGCCTCATGGATGAACTGATCGGTCCGGAACTATTCCGAGAAAAATATGCCGATGTTTTCCAGGGTTCGAAGCTTTGGGATGAGATCGATGTACCAGAGGGGGATCTCTTCCAATGGGACGATGGGTCGACCTACATCCGCAACCCTCCCTTCTTTGACGACCTGGTGTGTCAGGTGAAGGGAATAGAGGACCTCGATGGTGCCCGCGCCCTGGCATTCCTGGGGGATTCCATAACCACCGACCACATCTCCCCCGCCGGGTCGTTCAACGAGAACAGCGATGCTGGCCGCTATCTTGTGTCCCGAGGGGTGATGAAAAATGATTTCAACTCCTATGGATCCCGTCGCGGGAACCATGAGGTCATGATGCGAGGAACCTTCGCCAACATCCGGCTCAAGAACACTCTGGCCGATGGCAAAGAGGGAGGTTGGTCCAAAAAACTCCCGGAAGGAACACTGGGAACCATCTTCCAGACCTCCCAGTCCTATATCCAGGATGATACGCCCCTCATAGTGCTTGCCGGCAAGGAGTATGGTACCGGCAGCTCCCGAGACTGGGCGGCTAAAGGACCGTACCTGTTGGGAGTGAAGGCGGTAATCGCGGAATCTTTCGAACGCATCCACCGTTCCAACCTCATCGGCATGGGAGTCGTGCCTTTGCAGTACCGGCCCGGAGAGAATGCGAAGACCTTAGGATTGGATGGAAAAGAAGTCTACCATATCCAACTGTCTGGTATGCGTCCTCGGGGTGAGGTGAAGGTCCGAGCCACGGGCCAAGACGGAAAGGCGGTGGATTTCCAAGTGGTTTCCCGAGTGGACACCGATGTGGAACTGGAGTATGTGAGCAATGGCGGGATACTCCAGACCGTGCTCAGAAATATGATGGACTGAGCCGGCCACCAATACCCTTTTATTCAACAAGCGGTTTCACTGCGATACCCGAGGGGGGCCGTGGGGTAGCTTGGTATCCTTGTGGCTTCGGGAGCCATTGACTCCGGTTCAAATCCGGGCGGCCCCACCATCTTCTTACTATGCTTTTTCCAACATCAACACCAGACGGGCATCGTCCCGGTCCTGAAAATCTCGCGGGCAACGGATGGGCACGGTTTTCATGTCCCCGTAGGTGAAGTACCAATCCACTTTTTCGGAAAGGGGGTGCTTAATCATGGAAACGCTTCCTGGCAGCTCGCTGTTTATCCCAGACTCCAAATGGTCCAAGAACTCGCCCACGGCTTTCTGCATCTCCTCTTTCGACATCCCATCCAACCCAAATCGGAGCTTATTGATCTTGTCCTTCATCTTAGCCACCTCACTGCGGATCGTAGCCTGCTTTCCTGACTGCTTCTTTGATGGCTTCCGTGCTTGCGCCATTCTTGTCCAGCACGACCATGGCCTTCCCGGATTGATGATCGACCTGTGCCGATCGGACGCCAGAAACGGATTCTATGGCTTTCTGCACCCTGCCGGAGCATTTTCCACAGGTCATTCCTTTTACCATTATCTCCACTGTGTTTTCCGTCATTTTATTCCTCTTGAGACATATTACGGCAATCTAGATATTGAGCTGCGGCCGTCTGCCGATGGACGGCCTGCATACAGTCATGATACTCGGTTGGGAATTTGAATATATTAAACATTCCAGCATTTGATGCCTTTCACCGATTATAACGCATCCCGTTCCCTCATCGATGACCTTCAGTGGAATGAATATACTGGACTAAGATGAAATATGACCATCCCTATGACCTTTGGATGCTCCTAAAGGCGGAATCCCTTACCAAATCCTTCGGTCCCTTGAAGGTCCTTCTCAAGGCCGACCTGCAGATTAACCGCGGGGACAGCATCGGTCTTGTCGGAGTCAACGGTGCGGGAAAGAGCACGTTCATGAAGATCTTGCTGGGCGAGATGCGCCAAGACACAGGAGAGATAACTCGTCGCACAGACCGAGTCGGTTATCTGTCCCAATTCCCGGATTCTGCACCCGGATTGACAGTCAGGGATGCCATGGGAAAACCCTATGGAAGGGCAGAAGGCATAAAGGTCAGGATGCAGGAGTTGGATCAGTCCATGGCCTCCGGAGGGGACCTGGACTGGAACGCTGTCACTGAAGAGTATGCCGCCTTGGAGTCAGAGCTGGGAAGGATGGGCTTGGAGGACGAGGAAAAGCTGGCTGAAGCCCTTAAAAGGGTGGGCTTAGGCCGGGAACTCCTGGACCGGATGATGGAGACCCTCTCTGGAGGCGAGAAGACCAAAGTCATGCTTGCCAGAGTATTGATCCAAGCCGAAGGATGCGAACTGCTGTTCTTAGACGAACCCACCAGCCATTTGGACGTGGACACCGTGGAATGGCTGGAGGACTACCTGCTTGACAGCCACTGCAGCATCATGGTGGTCAGTCATGACCGATATTTCCTCGATAAGGTATCCACCCGCGTGGCAGAGATATCGAACGGGAGGACCCGGGATTACAAAGGGAACTACAGCGCCTTCGTCATGAAGAAGATGTTAGAACTGGAAAGACAAGAGAAGGAGTACCGCCGGTACAGTTCCCAGAAGAAGCGTCTGGAGGACATTGCAGAAGAACAGCACCGTAACAATTGGTTCAGCTCTCTGCACAAGACCACCCAGAAACGGATTGATAAACTGGAGGAGAAGAGCGCTCCAGAAGAGAGGACGGAAATCAAGGTGCGGATCCAAGCCGCCTCCAAATCCGGGAAGAACGTCATACTGGGCAAAGGCCTTAGGGTGGATTTCGGAGATCGCACGATATTCGACGATGTGGATATTGAGGTCCATAAAGGCGACAAGTTGGGCATATTCGGTCCCAACGGTGAAGGAAAAAGCACATTGGTGAAGGCCTTGATAGGGAAGATTCCTTGTCAGGGGGAATTGTGGCTGGCCCCGGGGGCCAAAGTGGGTTATTATTCCCAGAACCACGAACGCTTGCAGCTGCACCTTTCCGCAGAGGAACAGATACTGCAGGCCATAGGCGTGGACCGCAAAGCCGAAGCCAGAGGGCTCCTGGCACGCATGATGCTCACCGGGGAGACCGTGGAGAGACCCATGTCCACCCTCTCGGGTGGAGAAAGAGCCCGGGTGGCCTTGACTCTTATGCTTTTGGAGGACACGAACCTGCTGGTCCTGGATGAGCCCACCAACTATCTGGATATTCCTGTCAGGCATGCCGTGGAATCCGCTTTGAACGATTACGACGGCACCATCATCGTGGTCACTCACGACCGTTATCTTTTGGACTCGGTCTGCAACCGGGTGGGAGAGCTACGCGACGGGCGTTTACACACGTACAATGGCACATACTCCGAGATGAAAGGCAGGAAGAACGTCATGGAGATCGTGGAGGATGCAGACGAGTACCGGGCCTTGTCCTCCTTCACCAATTGGGTCACGGGGAAGAAGTACAGCAAGGGGGACCGGGTGCTCATCGCCCCCTCGGAGCTGAAGAATTTCCAATGGGCCATGGAGAATGAGAAATTGAAGCGCACTGGCGGCAGACAACGGAAGAAGGTCGCGGTGGAAAAGATAGAAGAGGAAGAAGAATGAGTTTTCACTCTGAGGGATGCCTCAGAGCTCGTCGTTGAACCCGGATGAGCCTTCCGTGATATCCAGATACAGATAGTACAGCTCGTCGGCGCTCAGGCAGCGTTTCAGTGCCACGGCGGCAGAACGGGTCCTCTCCAGAAGCTTCGTGGCCATCTCATCGTCGATGCTGATGCCTCTGGCTTTCAGAGTGGATATCAGGGTGTTGCGTCCAGAGTGCTTACCGATAACAATGCGACGGCAGAGTCCCACCTCTTCAGGGGTGAAAGGCTCATAGTTGCTCATCATCTTGATGACACCGTCAGTGTGTATGCCCGCTTCATGGGCAAAGCAGTTGTCACCCACGATGGGCTTCCAGGCAGGGATGACCCGATTGGAGGCCTTGGCCACGAACTGCACAAGGTCAAGGAGCATGCCGGTGTCAATGCCGGTGTCCTTTTTCAGGATGTGCTTGCTGGCCATGACGATCTCCTCCAGAGGCGTGTTGCCGGTCCTCTCCCCAATGCCCATGACGGTGGTGCTGATGAAACGGGCCCCGGCCTTGATGCCGGCCACAGAGTTGGCGGTGGCCATGCCGAAGTCGTTATGGGTGTGCATCTCCACATCGATGCCCACCTGATCGACTATGGCTTTAACCCGCTCATAGGCGCTGAAGGGGTCATCTAGACCTATGGTGTCACAATACCTGATACGGTCCGCCCCCGCCTCCTTGGCGGTGCGGGCGAACTCCAGGAGGAAATCCAAGTCGGCCCGGGAGGCGTCCTCGGCGTTACAGGAGATGTACAGCCCATGGTCAGCAGCATGGCTGACGGCGTCCTGGATGGATTTCAGCACCCACTCCCGGGATTTCCGGAGCTTGTGCTCGATATGGATATCGGAAGCTGACATGGACAGGGCCACGGAGTCCACACCACAGTCCAGACTGTGTTGGAGGTCTTCGACGCTGGCCCGGTTCCATCCCAAAACAGAAGCATCCAGCCCCATGCTGGCTATCTTCTTTATCGCCTTCTTCTCGTCACCGCCCATGGCCGGGATGCCGGCCTCTATCTGGTGGACACCGATGTCATCCAACATCTTAGCGATGCGGAACTTCTCCAGATTGGCGAAGACGATACCGGCGGCCTGTTCACCGTCCCTGAGAGTGGTGTCGCAAAGATTCACAGGGTTTGCTAGTCTGGTGAGCACGTAATCCTTATTTCGCATTTTCATCCTCCAGTATCTTCATAATTTACTCAGTTGTGACTGTGAGTGATAAGAGTCTCAAAAACCGAGACGTGATACAAATTAACAAACTGCATACGTGCTACTATAAAAAAGATTTTCGGTATCGAGCAATAAGAGTGCGAAGAACATCAAATACGGTAACGTAGAATTGCGGCAACCCCGCTCAGAGATTCGAGTTCCCGGCCGGCATCGTGCTGCTCCGAAACCACCACCACGTCCCCTTTCTGGGACTCCACGCTCCGCACCAAGGAGTCCAAGTCCCTCTCTCGAAGCAGAGAGTCCAGAACCAGCAAGGTCTCTACCGCCCCGGCATTGGCAGCAGCCTCCACTTCCTGGGGGCCATATGTAGCCAGCCCATCCTTTGCAATCCCCTCGAGGACCGATTCCATGAGCTTCACTTCCGTGGCCACCCTGGAATCCCGCAAGACCTCCGCCCCTAAGCCCTTCTTCATCATCTCATGGATTCCTGCCATGCCTGACTGTCCGGTGTGGTAGGAGGTTGCCGAGGAGAAGATCCCCGGGAATCTTTGTTTCCCATCCTCGATGAGTGCTTCCTTGGCAAAACCTGGGCCGAGAACCACCAGGGGCGTTCCCGGCTCCATGAGGGACTCCACTTTGGCCACGATCTCCTGATGGTAGTCCCCCCCTGCATCTTTCTCAACGTACTGCTTGCCCGATCTTCCCGAGCGCACCACAGCCAGCTCCTTCATGCCGAACTGACGGAGAACAGCGATGCTGGCCTCATCCTGATCCATGGCCACGAAAACTATCCTGGGTTTACGGGAGTCTTCCATCGCTCGGCGGAGCCTATCGACCTGGGTCTCCCTCCAGTGTTCCTTGGCAAGCGTCAAGGTGTCTCCAGTCTCGAAAACCAGAGTGTGGTGTTGACCAATGTCCTGAGGACCTTCTTCTATGGTTCCCAGGACACGCAGACGGAGGTCGAAATCGGAGAACTCGATCTTCTCCACCCTCACACCCAGCGTCATCCGCTTCTTCTCTGCCCGCTCCGCCCGGATCTTGTCTGCGCTCTTCTCCTCCCTCCTCTGGGTGGAAGCGGTCACCAGGTCCCCGCCATCCAGGACGTTGTAGAGATGCCAGATGTCGTCCTCGCTCTCTATCTGCATCTTCATTATTCCACCGGCGGGATCCTGGTGCAACAGTCGCATGAACGGTCATTCCCCCTTCAATCTGATGTATGTTTCGGAGGTCTCCATCAACGATTGTCTCTTATCCGACAAGAGAAGAAACAGCATGTCTCCACAGCATGATAAGTATTAAGTATGGTTCATCAATTCGATGAATCTCTGATGGTACGCTGTTTCCTAGTGCTCGAAGATGGCACGGTTGTGGAAGGAATCGGATTCGGACACCAGAAGGATGTTTTTGGAGAGGTAGTTTTCAACACTGGCATGACCGGTTATCAGGAAGCCCTCACAGACCCCTCCTACACCGGTCAGATCCTTGTATCTTCCTACCCTTTGATCGGTAATTACGGTACAACTCCTGATTTCATGCAGTCTGAAGCTGTTCATGTCAATGGTTTCGTCGTGAGGGAATGGTGCGAGCACCCTTCCCGCATGTACAAAGGAGACACTGTGGACGCATTCCTGAAGAAGAATAGCGTCCCTGGTATTTCTGGAATAGACACCCGTGACCTCATTATCAACATACGCGACCGCGGAACCATGCGCGGCGCCATTACCTACCGTGAAGACATCGACGAAGTACTGGCAGAGGTCCGTGGCATGCCTTTGCCCTCCGAGAGCAACCTGGTGGCAGAGATGTCGCCCAAGAGCACCATCCGGATCGACAGCGGCAAAGCCCTGACCGTCGGTCTTCTGGACTGTGGATGCAAACATGGAATCATCCGGGACCTGGCATCGCGGTTCAATGTCATCCGCATACCTTACAACATGGGTGCCCAGGAAATACTTGACCTGGGAGTCGATGGCATCATGGTCTCCAACGGGCCTGGCGACCCTTCCCATCCCGGCCTGCAGAAAACTGAGAGGACC
>JAQUUA010000060.1 GCA_028694055.1 Candidatus Methanomethylophilaceae archaeon
GAGAGGAAGCCTTTGGACGTAATCATAATAGGAGCAGGGAACGTGGGGTACACCATCGCCGATGCCCTGTCCCGCATCCATAATGTGACCACGGTCGACTTGGACGAGAAGAAGGTCACCGATGTCCAGGAATCCCTCAATGTCGGTACCCTGCAGGCCAATGGCGCCAGCCCGGTGGTTTTGCAGAAGATCATCACTAAATCCACCAGCATGATACTCGCCGTCACCCAATCGGACGAGACCAACATGTTCTCCTGCATGGCCGCCAAAGCCATCAAGCCTGACATTCAGACCGTGGCTCGAATCCGAGACCATGAATACATTTTCAAGACTGAACCCAACGGCACATACCTAGGGGCGGACCACATCATATCGCCTGAGTTGCTGACTGCCGATAAGATGGCCCGCATCGCCCTCATCGAGAATGCAGTGGACTATGAGGAGTTGGAAGCCATGGGGCTCCTGGTGGTGACGTTCATTGTACGGAAGGAGCACAGCTCGTTCCTAGGGGAAGCAGTCATCAATCTAAACCTGCCGGATCTGGCTTCCATCGTGGCCATCTACCGTGGGGACGAGGTGATCGTCCTGAACGAGTCCACTCAGTTGAGGGAGGGGGACCTGGTCTGCGTACTGGGCAAGAAAGAGGGCATCGACCAGTTCAACCGGATGATGGGCATGGCCAGGGAGGCCAAGGACTTCGTCATCCTGGGCGGCGGGATCATCGGCCGTCGTATAGCCAAACTGCTGGAGAAAGAGAAATCCTACGTCCGGCTTCTGGAGAAAGACGAGAACAAGTGCCACGTGCTCTCCCGTGAGTTCGACCATGTGCTGGTCATCAACGCCAACGCCGTGGACCCTCGGGCACTGAGGGCGGAGAACGTGGGCGCGGCGGACGTGCTCATCAGCGCCACCAACAGCGACGAGAAGAACCTCTTGGCCTGCCTGGTGGCCAGACAGCTGGGGATCCAGAAGGTCATCTCCCGATACTCCCGCCGCGAGTACGAGGATGTCTTCGCCATGACCCGCATCCATGGGGCCATCGGATATCATCGGGTGGTGGCCAACGAGATCACCAAGCGCATGATATCGGATGAGAACGCTATCCTGCAGATGCGCCACCCCAAGGAACTTTTCTTCAGTATCATATTGAATGAGAAGAGCGGATTGGCCATGATGCCCGTGGGCGACCTGAAGATGCCGGAGGGCTCCCGGATAGTGGCCATCATGCGTGACGGCGAAGCCATATTCCCACGCTTGAACACCCCATTGATGGTGGGGGACAAGCTCCTGATCTTTGCCTACGAGGTGAAGATGTCCAAGTTGGAGAAGCTGTTCCATACCGTCATCGAGGCGTCCATCTGAAATCTGAGAGGGGGATGCTGACCAAATGGTATTGACCAAACGCTTCCATCGCTGGGAGAGCACGGTGATAAGGCTAATGGGCCTGTTGCTGCTGTGGACATCGCTCTCCATGCTCCTACCCCTGGGAGCAGCCATGTATTTCCAAGAGGCTTTGGAGCCTTTCCTCTTCCCCATACTGACGTGTTTTGCCGTATCCATCCCCCTGGTCCTGCTCTTCCGCACATCCTCCAACATCCGACCGGTCGAGGGCATCTTCATTGTTTCGTTCTCTTGGATAGTGGTCATGTTCGTGGGAGCCATGCCATACATATTGTCTGGCATGGGTGCCGTGGACGCCTGCTTCGAATCCATGAGCGGGTTCACCACCACAGGCGCCAGCATCATGGCCGATATCGAGTCCTGGCCATCCAGCCTCCTGTTGTGGAGGAGCATGACCCAATGGCTGGGCGGTGCCGGTATCATCATGGTCTTCGTGACCATCTTCCCCATCCTAGGGATCGGTGGCCGCAACCTCTTCCGGAACGAAGGACCGAGCCTGGACATCCACAACTTCACGGTACGCATCCAGGAAGCGGCCAGGGAGTTCCATGTCATCTACATCGCTTTGTCCGCCATAATGTTCGTTTCCCTGATGCTGATGGGGCTGGAAGGCATGGATGCCATCTGCATCACTTTCTCCACTATATCCACGGGGGGTTTCTCCCCCCGGGCAGCCAGCATCGGGTATTACGACCCCCTGGTGCAATGGCTGGTTATAGCTTTCATGTTCCTCGGAGGGACCAGCTTCTATCTGCATTACCGGGCCATTTACCAGCGTAAACCATCTTACCTGAAGAGCACGGAGTTCCGTTGGGTGCTGTCCATAATCCTGCTCCTGACCGCGGCCACCGTGGCATGGAGATGGTCCGGTTTCGGCGTCCAGGATATCGGGGGCTTCGAGGCCTTGTTGCGCGGTTCTCTATTCCAGACCGTGTCCCTGTTCACATCCACCGGCTTCGCCACTGAGGACTACGCCCTTTATCCGGCTCCGATAATCGTGCTTTTGTTCCTCGTGTCATTCGTAGGAGCCTCCAGCGGCTCCACGGCAGGAGGGATAAAAACAGCCCGCATCATAATCGTGGCCAGATACTTCCACAACGGACTGTTGAAGATGCTGCACCCCCGGGCGGTGATGCCTGTCAAGTTCGATGCTGGATCTTTGAACGAGGACGGTCTGAACTCCATCATCCTGGTGGTGATGTCCTTCGTCCTGGTGTTGGTGTCCAGCACAGTGCTCCTGACCTTGGTGGGGTTGACACCGGACATGGCCTTGTCCGCATCCATTTCCTCAGTGTCGAACATCGGCCCCGGAGTGGGTTATATAGGCCCATACGGCAGCTATGCATCCGTGGACCCATTGGGGAAGATTGTCTTGACCATCACGATGTGGGCGGGACGTCTAGAGATAATGACCGTCCTGGTGATGCTCACCCCGGTGTTCTGGAAGGAGATGGGCAGAAGAGGACCAAAACAGATCTGATCTCAGATGCAGGATTGCAGGATGCGGAAAGCCGCCGGGTTCCCCGGGTCCTTCTGGAATATGGCTCCGGCCATGATCTTGGCCTCGGTCTTCTTCCCTTTCTCCAAGAGGCAAAGGGCCATGGTCTCCAAGGCTCCAACATGGGTGTGGTCCAGCTTCAAGGCGCGATGGGCGTAGTTCACCGCCGCCAAGGTCTTGCCGTTAATCCGCATGACATAAGCCTTCAAAGCCAGCATGTCAGTGTTCTTCTTGTCGCCCTTGACCAGGGAGTCCGCGAATCTCAAAGCCTCCTTGTGACGACCGCTGCGGAGGAGGAGGTTGGACTTCTGCACCAGGGCCTCATAGGATTTTCCATGTTCTCTTATGACGTTGTCCAGCTCCAGGATTGATTCGTCGGTGCGACCCAGGTCGGCCAAGGCCTCTGCTCGCAAAAGAAGGTGCCGGGCCTCCAGGGCAGGGATGGTACCGATCTCCTGCAGAACCTCCTGATGACGGCCCAGGGATTGCAAGGCCATGGCCTTTTCCATCGTCACCCTCCCGTCCTTCGAACCCATGCCGTCCAATATCTTCAGGGAGTCCCTCGCCCGTCCCATGCCACGCATCGCGGTGGCAATGGACAGCCTCTCCTCTTCCTGGGCAGGTAGGACATCCATCACCCGGTCTAACAGCTCGGCGCTCCCTTTCCCATCCTCTATGACCGTCAACAGAGAGGCGCACTTGATCAGTATGTATGGGTCACGAGGGTCCTGCTCCGTGATGGCCCACACCTGGGCCTTGGCTTGTTCTAGATCCCCTTGGGATATGGAGCTTTGCACTGCCTCGAACCTCTGGTCATTCTCCATGGAGCATCTCCTCTGCTTTTCCCTCTATCTCACAGGAGATAAATAAACTTCGGAGATCGGACTGTCCCCTCATGCCTGCAAAAGGGAGCTTCGGGCGAAAAGTGCTCAAATGCACAAGGTATTTATCTGTTCATGGCAAGATAGTGGGGATACCATGAAACTGACCTCCGTCCACGTCAAAGGCCTGTTTGCCACCTTCGATCATACCATTAATCTACGCCCGGAAGGTCTCACTTTCATCCATTCCCCCAACGGCCTGGGGAAGAGCACCCTGGTAAGGATGATCTATGACCTCTTCCGAGGCGACCTGGAGAACCTGGCGGAGGTACCGTTCGAACGAGCGGAGTTCGTCTTCGACGACGACATGACCCTCATCCTCATTCCAGACCATGAGGGGATGGGTATAACCCTGGAGAAGAACGAGATCGTCAACGACGTCAGCGAGCCTGAGGCCCGGAGCCTACTGGACGTCACCTATGTTGGTCCGCGTCGTCTGTACATCCCCAACCTTGACGGAACGTACCGATCCGCCATATCAGTCTACTCCGAGCAGCTCGCCGACAAGCTCCGGAACGCCCAGGAGGCATTGGCGGCCGATCCCTGGGAACTCCCCTCCCGATTGGAGTCGCAGACCATGGATGCGGATGAGCTCCTGCATTGGGCCAAGGAGCTGAAGGCCCGCGTGGATTTCATGCGTGATGCCGGCCTGGAGGTCTCCGTGCCCAGCCCGCACCGGTTCCCACCACGCCCCATTGACATCCGCGAGGACCGTGAGGGCAACGAGATACTCATGGACCACATCTCCGCCATGGTGGACCGCCACTACCGTCTGGCGGAGTCTGTGACCGTCTACCAGGACATCGTCAACAGTATGTTCATCGGCAAGAATATCAGGGTCGATGACCAGCAGGGAATACGGGTCCTCCTGTCGGACGGGTCCCAATTGGATGTGGAGAGGCTTTCGTCTGGAGAGACCCAGTTATTACTGATACTCTATCGTCTATTGTTCAACGCCTCCTCCGGCTCCCTGGTGATATTGGACGAGCCGGAGATATCACTGCATGTCAGCTGGCAGCAGAAGCTTTCCTCCATCCTCTTGGACATATCCCGCCTGCGCCAGCTGCAGATAATCGTGGCCACGCATTCGCCGCAGATCGTGCATGACAAATGGGACCTCACGGAAGAACTGAGGGCTGAAATTGCGTGAATACATCGAACACTTCGACGTCGCCAACGAGATCTCCATGCGACGCAGCCTTGAGAAGGGTGCCTTCGTAGTGGTCGAAGGAGTCACGGACTACCGGCTGTACGGGAAATTCACCAATGTGGAAGAATGCCGTCTGGCCATCGCCTATTCCAAGAGCAACGTCCTGATGACGGTGAAGGAGATGGCCAAGGACCGCGGCGACCTCCTGGTGAGCGGCATCGTGGATGCCGACTACGACCGTCTGGACGGCACCCGGCACAGCCTGCCGATATTCCCCACCGACACCCATGATGTGGAGACCATGATATTTAAGTCCCCGGCCTTGGACAACATCCTCTGGGAGTACGGTGACCAGGACAGGCTGCGCGATTTCCAGGAGAAGAGGGGCAAGGACGTCCGGTCGGTGCTGCTGGAAGCCTGCTACCCCATCGGCCTGCTGATGTACCTCTCCCTACGCAACAACTATGAGCTCAGCTTCCGGGACTTGGACCACTGCGGGTTCATCCACTCCTCCACCCTGGTGGTGGACCTGGAGAAGATGGTGGACTGCATCTATTCCCAATCCAATTTCGCGAAGGAGAAGAAGAAGGTCATCATGCGGGCCCTGCGCCAGGAGTTGGGTAAAAGGATGGACCCCTGGCAGGTCTGCCGTGGCCATGACATGGTGGACGTGCTCATCCTAGGCTTCAAGCACATCTTCGGTAGCTATAACAGCCGTTCCCTGAACCATGGCTCGCTGTCCGGCTCCCTACGTCTGGCGTATCACAAGGACCATTTCCATGACACGGAGCTGTTCATGTCCTTGGACCGCTGGGGCCAGGACCGCAACGTGTATGTCTGGGACCCGTGAATCACTCGAAGTCCTTAAGCTCCGGCCCCTCTGGTCCGTCGATCAGTTTCTGCACCCTTCTCTCGCTCTGTTCCAGGATGGCTTTGCATCTCTCCCGCAGAGCCACGGCCTGCTCGTAGACCAGGAGGCTGGACTCCAGGTCCAGGTCCCCTTTCTCCAGCTTGCTCACCAGCTCCTCCAAGGAGGCCATGGCCTCCTCGAATCCCATTGTTTCCACGTCCTTGCCTTCCGTCATCTCTTCGCCTCCTTCTCCTCCACGACGGCGGTGACCTTTCCGTCCCGCAACAACGCCGTCACCTTGTCCCCCAAGGACAGTTGTTCTATGGACACCAATGCCTTGCCCTGCGCGGACTGTAAAACGCAATACCCACGAGAGAGGACCTGCAATGGGCTCAGAGCCACCAAAGAGGAGCCCAGCGATTGCAGGCGGGCCCTTTGACGCTCCAGACGCCTGAGCATCAGGTTGTCCATACTGGTGCTGGCCTCATCCAGGAGCTGGTTCCGGTGCCTGAGGTCCATGAGGGCCTTCCGGGGCGAGAGCTGGGCCTCCGCCAACCGGTATCGGGAACACATGCGGTCCAGGGATCCCCGCGGGGCCTTCTCCGCCCTTCCCGTCACCTGTTGCAGGTGGCGCATCTCTTGGCTCCGGTCGGGGAGCAGAAGCTCCGCCGCCGCCGAGGGCGTGGGAGCCCTCACATCCGCCACCAGGTCAGCGATGGTGAAATCGGTCTCATGCCCGACCGCCGAAACCACTGGCACCCTGGAAGCATGGATGGCTCGAGCCACCGCCTCCTCGTTGAATGCCCAGAGGTCCTCAATCGACCCTCCTCCCCTCCCCACTATCATGACGTCCACGTCCAACTTGTTCAATGACTCGATGGCGTGGACGATGCTGGCTGCCGCCCCATCGCCTTGCACCAGGGCAGGAGCGATGACGATGTCCGCAGGGAAGCGCCTGCCGGTGACCTGCAGGATGTCCCGTATGGCCGCCCCTGTGGGGGAGGTGACCACCCCGATGCGGAGTGGGTAGCGCGGCAGCTTCCTCTTGCGTGACTGGTCGAACAACCCCTCATTCCCCAGCTTGGCCTTCAAGGCCTCGTAGGCCAGGTATAGGTCGCCGATACCGGAGCGACGCATGTCCTGGATGTTGAATTGGTAACTCCCCTTGGGGATGAACACCTCCATGGACCCCAAAGCCAGGACCTTCATGTTCAGCTCCGGTTCGAAGGCCAGACGGGAACGTGTGAAACGGAACAGTGTGCAACGGATCTCGCTGTCCTGGTCCTTCAATGTGAAGTAGTAGTGGCCGGAGCTGTGCTTGGTGAGGTTGGAGATCTCCCCCTGCACCCATACATCGTTAAGATCCGGAGAGGCCGCCAGGAGGGTCTTGGCCTTCTCGTTCAGTTCCTTCACCGATATGATGTTCAAACCCTTCCCTCTCCTTCCCTGGCTAGGCCATCCCCGCATAAATCATTTGCTGAGAGGTGCACATGAATCGATTTAAATATGGCCAATATTGATGGGCGACCCATGAAGGATAGGACGCTTTCCGCAGTGAATGATGATTTCCCTGATGATATCCTGGAACGTCTAGCCACCATCGCCGAGGCCCCTTTCGCGCTTGCCAATGGCATCGAGCCCGTCTCCATCAGCCGAGACGAGGTGCGTCTGCGCATGCCTATGGCCGGGAAGCAGAACTCCATGGGGGTGGGACATGGCGCAGCCACATTCCTCTTGGCCGATCACACCTTCGCCTACGCCAGCAACATGGGGCCCGAGCTGCAGGTGGCCATAAGTTGCCACA
>JAQUUA010000061.1 GCA_028694055.1 Candidatus Methanomethylophilaceae archaeon
ACACATCCAAGGGCACCTTGTTGATGGTGACCTTGCCGGTTCCCTCTCTCACGACTGCTCTGGCGACGGCAGTCTTGCGCTTACCGCTGGTGTTGATAATGTCCGACATGCCTCTCACCTCACCTTGGATCCCAGGAATCCGGATACGGCTCCCAGGGTGGTGTATTTGCCAGTGTTCAGTCTCATGGCGTTCTCGATCCTCTCCATGTCCTGGTCCTGGAACTCGCGCGGTACGCCCACATAGGCGTGTATCCGGCGGAAGGCCTCGCGACCGCTGGACTTCTTGAAGGGGATCATTCCTCTGACCGTCCTCTTGAAGAGGAGGTCAGCACGGCGGGGGTAGTAAGGGCCTTTACGTATCTGGCCCCTGTCGACCCTGTTCTTGTAATCAGCAAAGGTGTTGTCCCTGTTGCCGGTGACCAGGATGTCCTGGGCGTTGACCACCACGATGGACTCTCCGTCCATTATCCTCTCGGCCACAGCGCTGCTGAGCCTACCCAGGATATGGTCCTTTCCGTCGATGATTGTAACCATCACTAATCACCTCATCATCTTAACGTTGGAGCCTTTTGGGTTCTCAGAAACCAGCTCCATGATGGTCATGTCTCTGCCGCCAGCACCCAGAATGGCCGCTTTGGCACTGTCCGAGAAGCTGTAGGCAGCTACGGTTATCTTCTTGTTCAGGTTACCGGCCGCCAACACCTTACCGGGGACGACTATGACGTCGCCCTCCTCGGCGTTTCTCTCGAGTTTGCTGAGGTTGACTTCGGCCCAGTTGCGTTTGGGCTTCTCAAGTCTCTTAGCAATGTCTCGCCAGATGGCAGCTCCGTTGTCCCTGGTGGTCGCTTTGAGCTCATCGATCAAAGCGAGCAGGTTAGGATCTGTCTTGAAGGTTTTCTTCATGATACTGACTCTCCCGACATTGGGTAACGCACCAATATACAGATTGTTTATAAACCTTTCCAAACGTAGTTGGACAGCGAATCATGGGTGGCCAACAACGGTCTGTTATCAGGTAGGCGAAGGAAACTGCAATCAGTTTATCAAGGTAACCGTAATTGACCCTTTGGGAGCCTACTCCTTCCGTTCCAACGATATTGGTAAATAATAGTCCTTACTAAGGAGTAGAATCCAGGTGAACTCATGATTAGATTCGGTCCCGCCGGTATAGCCCTGTCCTGCAAAGGTCGCACGTTGAAGGATGGAATTGAGGATGTTCACAACCTCGGTCTGACGGCCTTGGAGGTCCAGATGGTGCGGGCCAACATCTTGGAGCGTCCTCCTGAGGAAGAGGAAGTGGGGTGTTGCCTCTGTGATCTGGAGGAAGGATTGGTGATCGAGATCCTCCGTGACGATGGCGAGGACATGGTGCCCATGTGTGACCCGAGGATGGAGATAGAGGAGGACGACGTTCTCATAACCATGGCCTATTCCATCACCAACAACTATGCCGAGTTGGTGAACATCGGGAAGATGGCTCGCCAATTGGACGTATCCCTATCCCTTCACACCCCCTACTACATGGACTTGGGGGCGAACAACGAGCTGACCGTGCGTTGCATGGATAACATTCGCCACGCCGGTCTGCTCACTCATGCTCTTCAGGGCGATATCGTGGTTACACACATGGGCCTATACAACGGTCAAAACCCTCAAGTCACAGCTGAGAACATCACCAACAATATCGAAGCCATCATGGGGTGGTGGCAGGATGCCGGCCTGACTCCTCGTCTGGGTTTGGAAGTAAGTGGAAGGCAAGAGGTATTCGGCTCCTTGGATGAGATACTGGAGATCTGCGACATGGTAGAGGGCGTGGTTCCGGTGCTCAATTTCCCTCACTACCATGCCCGTGAGAACGGTGCCCTCATGGACTCCCAGGACTTCATAGAACTCTTTGAGAAGGTTTCCAGCTACACCAAGGGCCCCCTGCACGCGCATTTCGCTGGCGTAGAGTACGATGACGGCAACGAGCGTCGTCTCACTCCCATCAAGAAAGGAGACCTCCGTTTCGAGCATCTCGCGGAAGCCCTGGTAGAGGAGAGGCCAGAGATGACCATTATCTCCAGCTCACCTCTATTGGAGCATGACGCTATGTACATGAAAGTCATCCACGAGAGGGTTCTGACCAAGAAGGTGGCCAAAGCACTGCGTCTCCGCCGCAAGGAGGAGGACGAGGCAGTGAAGGTCAACGACGAATGGGACGATGATGAGTGATGCGCTCGGAAGTATCTGACTACATCCTGGACAACATCCGCCAGACATTGAAAGGGGTGCCGGACCAGGCCGTCAACGAGTTCATAGATTCGATTCTGGCTGCCCGGAAGGTGTTCATCTACGGGGTGGGTCGTTCCGGTCTCACCGGAAAGATGTTCGCGGTGCGACTGGTGCAGATGGGTTTGGACGTCCACTTCGTGGGCGACATGACCACCCCCATCGTGGGAGAGGAAGACCTCTCGATAATCATCTCTCATACCGGGGAGACAATGTCCATCGTGCAAACCGCAAATATATCCCGACGCATGGGATGCAAAGTTGTAGGTATCACCTCGGACGAGAACAGCAAACTCTCACATGCCTCCAACACCGTGGTCCTGATGCAGGTTCCACATAACGGTGAGAAAGTCGTCCTGGCTCCCTTGGGTACCCTCTTCGAGGATGCCGTCATTCTGTTCTTCGACTCCATCGTGCCGTTGTTGATGGCCAAGTTGGAGGAGAACGAGTGCAACATGCGTCAAAGGCACGCCATCTGGGTCTGAAGATCAGCAAGGGTCCTGGAAACGGTCCCAGTAGATGCGGAAGGACGTCAGCTCTGTACCGCTGTAAACTTCCAGCTCCTTATTCTTGGGATCGACCACCAAAGCGGAATGATGGCTCTGGTTGAAAATGCCGCTTTGGGTACTATGGTCGATGTGGGACAAGAAACACCCGATGCCGGGGTGGGAGTGGTACCATCCCACGATACGGTAGTTGAAGTCAAGATCGTCCAGGGAGTCTATCAGACCCGCGAATCCATCCGCACGGAAACGCACTCCCAGCATATCGGAATCCAGATCGGTGGTCACCACGTCCCTGACCAGGGTGTATTCCCGGTCTTGCCAACGGAAGAGCCCCCCCACCATTAGCCCCATGACCTCATGAGAGGATGACAATCCTTGTTGGGCATGGTTCCTGATCTTTTCATCCGCAATCTTGTAGATGTAGGTGCTTGGTCGGTTACGCTCACAGACCTCCAGGTTCTTGGCCGTGCACCAAGGATGCGTGGAGGTGCGGTTCTCCTCCGGAGGCGCCCTTTCACGCACGGGAGGCTCCGTGCAAGAAAGGACGCGGGGAGGGCTCATCGGCGACTCGCCCCCGAGGCATCCTGGAAGCAGCAGTTCTCTCCTTCCTCTCCCAAGAAGTGCTTTGCAGCCTCCATGCAGCTATCCGTGCCGAAAGGGCTCATGGGATTAGGATTCATGATCAGGTGTTCCACTCCACGGATGAAGGAGACCAGGGAACTGTTGAACGTCCAGGTGTCCAAGAGTTTGATGCATACATGGCCACCGTCCTCGGGGTCCATGATGTTGGGGTGGAAAATCGGAGTCTCCCAGCGTACTCTGGGTTTCTCAAAGGGATATTCTTCGCCGATGATTAAACGGAAGGTATGGTCGTTGATGTTCCGGATCCGGCCTCCGTGGCAGGTGAATGCCGGCACGTTCCTCATCTTGAAACGCATCTCCAAAGGGAATTCCTTCAAAGCTTGGTGGTCCACATCCATGGACGCCCCTAGGTAGCTGCATAGTGTGCCGATCTCATTCAGAAGCCTTCGGACCAACACGTCATGGGGGAGGCTGGGCATGTCTCAGCCGCCTTCTGGATCCGGTATCAGCTCGACCACGTCGTCGTTCAAGATCCCGAGCTCGGAGATCTTCATTCCCCCCTTGAGAATCTGTTTGCCGCGACGGATGATGTAGGCACCCGAGTCTTTGTTCCAATACTCCGCGGCGCTGTTGATGACATCCTCGATGGTTTCGTCCGGGGAGAGCTCCAATGTTAGTTCCTTCCCCATCTCCGCATTCTTCACTTTCAGACGTATTCCCATGCGTATCCCTCATTTCTAGATGCCTAGTGCAAATATAATGGCTACGGGTTACATGTAGCGTTACATAATCGGGTGGTTCTGACAACCCTCTGACTTCTCCATCTCCAGGACCATGCTCTCACCCCTCTCTCCGTCGTAGAACAGCACGTTACGTATGCACATGTCTGGACGCTGGGAGAGTATCTTCAAGGCCTCCCTTACTTGGATGGCGGCGATGACAGATGTGGTTGTGATCTCTGCCGCCATTTTAGGCATGAAGAAGCTGACGTCCGAGCCTGTACAACTGAACCTCTTCTCCAGTATCCTCTGGTGACTGCCATTCATGCCGCATTGCAGACAAGGGCCATCTGGCGGTAGGACCACTTGCACCTTGCCGCGAAAACCATCCGTGCCCCCATCAACATAAGGGACGGCGTGGTGATAGGAGTGGGCGTTCACATGCAACCTGGCCATGACATTGTCCAGGCAGCCCAGCACGACCTGGAAGCCTGGCCAGGGGAAGGGCATATCCTCTACTCTGCCCACCCAAGGGGTCAAGCGGCATTCTGGGAACAGGTCCTTGGCCCCATCTGCTACCAGCTGAGCCTTCATCCCCTTTTGCTGAGCATCGTGACCACGGAAGAAAAGGCAACGGTTGAGGTTGGACAGCACCACATGATCCATGTCCACTATGGTAATATCCCCCACACCGGAGAGGGCCAGGTTCTTGACCACCTCGTTGCCCAGGGCACCTGCGCCTACTACTAATACTCGGGAGTCGGACAATGCCTCCATATCCAACCAGGGAATCCTTTTCGACCGGTCGAAGCGGTCATCGTCATAACTTCCCGGCCTCAGCACGGTTCCTTCCACGACTTATCATCGACAGAATGGCATATAATCATGATGGCCTCCCGGTGATAAACTTAAGAATGACCGCTGTATTCGCTTCCCTAGGTGTCTACATGGTTCCGGATTTCAAAGTCACCCCATGGGAGGTCACAGGGGATATCGATTACGATGTCTTGGTCGAACGGTTCGGTACCACCCGTATAGACGACGCCCTACTGGACCGGCTATCATCCTATGGGGATGTCCATCCTCTCCTGAAGAGGGGGATATTCTATTCCCATCGAGACTTCAACCTCATCTTGGATGCCTTTGAGAAAGGGGAAGGTTTCGTCCTCTACACCGGGAGAGGTCCGTCTGGGGACACCCATCTGGGGCACCTGTTGCCTTGGTTGTTCACCAAATGGCTACAGGATGTCTTCGATGTGGAGCTCTATTTCCAGCTCACGGATGATGAGAAGTTCCTTTTCAAGCAGGACCTCAGCTTGAACGATACCCGCCGCATGGCCTATGAGAACGCCCTTGACATGGCCGCGGTGGGCTTCGACCGAGACAAGACCAAGATCATCCTGGACACTGCCAACATCCAGCAGCTCTATCCCTTGGCCTTGAAGGTATCCAAGAAAGTGACCTTCTCCACTGCCAGAGCGGTCTTCGGCTTTGACAACAGCAACAACATCGGTTCGATATTCTACACTGCTATTCAGGCGGCCCCATGCTTCCTGGCTTCAGAGGAGAAAGGCCGTAATGTGGCCTGCTTGATACCATGTGGCATCGACCAGGACCCCCATTTCCGCGTGACCAGGGACGTGGCTCCAGGTTTAGGATACCTGAAGCCGGCCATGTTGCACAACAAGATGTTCCCCAGCCTGAACGGGGCGGATAAGATGTCATCTTCTGACCCGGATTCTACAGTGTTCACCACCGACAGCAAGAAGACCGTCAAGAGCAAGATCGGTAAAGCCTTCACCGGAGGATGTGTCTCCGCAGAGGAGCAGAGGGGGAAAGGTGGAAACCCCGAAGTATGTGCCATCTTCAAGTACCAGTTCTATCTATTTGAGGAGGACGACCGGAAGTTGGACGATTTGGTGAGTCGTTGCCGCAGCGGGGACATCCTCTGCGGAGAGTGCAAGAAGCACCTCACAGAAAAGGTCAACCTGTTCCTGGAGCAGCACCAGAAGAGAAGGGAGGAAGCCCGGGCCTACATCGGTGACATGACCTATTGTGGCTTCGAATGGTGACTGACGAATAATCCTTATAAGCGATTCACTTTACGTCACCCGATGAATATCTCCGATGTGCTGGAAGGCCTCAGCTACAATGAAAGAAGGCTCCTCATCTTCCTGGGGGATACAGGGGAGGAGCTCCGTGCAGAGGAGATAGTCGACCGGGCCGGTTTCCAGAATGAGGTGGAAGTGATGAACTCCGCCTCATGGTTGGCCAACAAGGGATTGTTGAACATCAAGGAGACCACGCAGAAATTCTATTCCTTGAACAGGGAAGATGTCCTAGCAAGTGGCCTCCCTGAGCGCAGGGCCTTGGATGCGTTGTCTGAGAAAGGAGGCAGCATGCCGCTCGAGCAACTGGCTCAGTCCCTCCCCGCGGGCGAGGACAAGATCGCCATCGGATGGTTGCGCCGTAAAGGTCTTGCGGACATCGTGAAGAAAGACGATTCAAAAATCCTGTCTCTGACGAGCAAAGGCCAGGAACAGCTCAACTCACCCATGGAGGACGAGAAGGCCTTGGCACTGATGGCTTCCGGCCCACTCCCAGAAGGAGGCGTGGAGGCATCCATACTCAAGGACCTCAGAGGCCGGCAAGACCTCATAGTGGAGTCCGTGCACACCGAACGTCGCATCGCCCTAACCGATTCTGGCCGTCAGGCATGGGGGTCCGGAATCGAACTGAAGAAAGAAGTCGGGCAGATAACGCCCGAGCTCATACAGACTGGTGGATGGAAGGCCGCTGACCTCCGACGCTATGATGTTCAGACTTACGCACCTTCGGTGTATCCCGCCAAGAAACATCCCCTCACCCGTCTGGGCAACGACATCCGCAACATCTTCACCCAGATGGGTTTCACAGAGATAGACGAGGAATACGTGCAGCCGGCCTTCTGGAACTTGGACGTGCTCTTCACGCCCCAGGACCACCCTGCCCGTGAGCTCCAAGACACTTTCTACCTCTCCAGACCGGAGCGCTTACCCGTGGACGACGAGGAGCTGGTGGCCACCGTAAAAGCCATCCATGAGAATGGTGGCGGAACCGGTTCCAAGGGTTGGGGAGGAGAATGGTCCCGAGATGCGGCAGAGCTGGCCCTCTTGAGAACCCATACCACGGTCAACACCATCCGTCACCTGTCCCGTCTGCCGGAGCCTCCTGTCAAAGTCTTCTCCTTGTCCAGGATCTTCCGTAAGGAGTCCATCGATGCTACGCACCTACCGGAGTTCACGCAGATTGAAGGCATAATAATGGATGAGAATGCCGATTTCGACATGCTCATCTCCGTCGTCAAGGATTTCTACTCCCGCATGGGTTTCCAGCAGATCCGCATCCGTCCCGCCTACTTCCCCTATACCGAGCCTT
>JAQUUA010000004.1 GCA_028694055.1 Candidatus Methanomethylophilaceae archaeon
CTTCGTTGCCGGTGCGGAAGGACTCCGCCAGCGTCTGCATGCGGGTGTCTTCTTCGTCGATGTAGCGGTGCAGGCGCTCCAGGATCTTCTGCTCCTGCAGGAAGTGGGTGTGGGTGTTCCCACGGATGAACTGTCGGTTGTTCATGATGGCGTAATGCAGGGGCAAGGTGGTCTTCACACCCAGTATCACGTACTCGTAGATGGCGCGGCGCATCCTCTGGATGGCCTCCAGACGGTCTGACCCATAGGAACAGAGCTTGGATATCATGGAGTCGTAGTGGGCAGGGATGGTATATCCCATGTGCACACCGGAGTCCACACGGATGCCAGGTCCACCGGGGCTGCGGTATCGGAGGATCTTGCCCGGGTCGGCCCGGAAATCGTCCAATGGGTCCTCGGCGTTCACCCGGCATTCGATGGCATGGCCCCGGATGCTGATGTCGTCCTGCTTCAGGGCCAGCGGTTTGCCGGCGGCGATGGCCAGCTGTTGCTTCACCAGGTCCACGCCGGTGACCAGCTCGGTGATGGTGTGCTCCACCTGCAGGCGGGTGTTCATCTCCATGAAGTAATGGTTGCCTTCGGAGAAAAGGAACTCCACTGTGCCGGCATTGCTGTAGCCGACGGTTCGGGCCACGGTCATGGCGGATTCGGTGATGGCTTCCCTGAGCTCATCGGTCATGACAGGGCAGGGGGACTCCTCCACCAGTTTCTGGTAGCGTCTTTGGATGGAGCATTCCCGTTCGAAGAGATGGACCACTTCGCCATCGTTGTCGGCCAGGATCTGCACCTCGATATGCCGCGGGTTGCGGAGATACTTCTCGATGAATATGGTGGCGTCCCCGAAAGCGGAGCCGGCGATACGTATGGCCTTCTCCAAGGCCTCCTCCAGCTCGTCCTCGGAGTTCACTATTTGCATGCCGATCCCGCCCCCACCGGCGCTGGCCTTGGTGATTACAGGATAACCGATCTTCTCTGCCACTTCCCGGGCCTCGTCCAGGTCCTTGATGCCACCCTCGGTGCCCTCCAGGACCGGCACTCCGGCTTGGCGCATCAGGCGCTTGCTGCCGATCTTGGAGCCCATGGTCTCGATGACTTTGGATCGGGGGCCTATGAACACCAGCCCCTCGTCCTCGCAGAGCTTGGCGAACTTGGAGTTCTCGGATAAGAATCCATACCCCGGATGGATGGCCTCCGCTCCCGCTTTGTGCGCTATCTCCACGATGCGTTCCATGTTGAGATAGCTGGAGGATGCCTTGCCCTCTCCGGCATGGAAGACCTCGTCAGCGTACTTCACGTGCAGGGCGTTCTTGTCTGGATCGGAGTATATGCCAACGGTCTCGATGCCCAGCTCCCGGCAGGCCCGCATGACGCGAATGGCGATCTCGCCGCGGTTGGCTATCAGTACCTTGTCGAAGTATGCCATGTGCGGAGCCTCCTCAGTCCACCAGCATCATGGTGTCGCCGCTCTGCACCAGGTCCCCGTTGGAAACGAAGATGTCCCTTACCGTTCCATCCCGAGGGCTGCGGAAAGGGTTCTCCATCTTCATGGCCTCCAATATGACCAAAGTGTCGCCCTTCTTCACCTTGCTTCCGCGCTGTACGGGGATCTTGAGTACGATCCCGGTCATGTTGCTCTTGACCCCTCCAGGGAGGTCAGGGGCGGGAGGGGCCTTCTCGGCGCTGCCTTTGGATTCGGAAACGGCGCCGTCCACGGAGACGATGCGCACCGAGAACATCTCCCCGTCCACCTCCACTTGCATGGAGGAGGGCATGGCCACGGCGGGAGCCAAGGTGCCGGGTTTCGGAGGAAGGCATTCACACTTCCTCTCTCCCTTCAGGAAGGATGGGGCCACAGCGGGGTATATGATGTAGCTGAGGACGTCCTCCTCCTTCTTCACGAAGCCCATGTCCATGGCTTCTTTCTTCATCTTCTCGTAGATGGGTTCCAAGAGGTCAGCGGGACGAACGGTGACCACCTCCGCATCACCGATGATGTGGCGGCGGATCTGCTCCGAGATGGTTTTAGGGGGTTTCCCGTACAATCCCAGGACATAGTCCTTGACTTCTTTGGTGACATTCATGTACCTCTCTCCGGCCAGCACGTTCAGGATGGCTTGGGTTCCTACAATCTGGCTGGTGGGGGTAACCAAGGGTGGGAATCCCAGGTCCTCACGTACCTGGGGTATCTCCAGAAGCACCTCTT
The DNA here is from genome assembly GCA_028694055.1 of Candidatus Methanomethylophilaceae archaeon. GTDB lineage: Archaea > Thermoplasmatota > Thermoplasmata > Methanomassiliicoccales > Methanomethylophilaceae > JAQUUA01. The sequence continues at coordinate 2,204 of JAQUUA010000004.1, forward strand.
CCAAACGGTCGTAGGCGTCCTGTTCCTTCAATTGGGAGATCATGTTGGATATCATTCCCCCTGGGAGCTGATAGAGCAGCACACCGGAGTCCACTCGCTCTGAGATGGGGTCCACCAGGCCACCGTACTTCTCTCTGAGCTCCATGCAGAGGCCACGGGGCTTCATCAGCCCGTTCAGGTCGATGCCGGTGTCCCTAGCGGTCCCCTGCACGGCGGCGATGATGCTCTCCGTGGGCGGCTGGGAGGTGCCGAAGGCGAAGGGAGACATGGCGGTGTCCACGATGTCCACGCCAGCCTCAATGGCCGCCTGATAGCTCATGGGCGCCAAGCCGCTGGTGGAGTGGGAGTGCAGACATACCATGATGTCCAATTTGTCCTTAATGCCGGAGACGATCTCCACCGCGGCCTGAGGGGTTATGAGGCCAGCCATGTCCTTGATGGCGATGGAGTCGCATTCCAATGCGTAAAGGTCCTCCGCCATCTTGATGAAAGTGGCACTGTCGTGCACCGGGCTGGTGGTGTAGCAAATGGTCCCCTGCAGATGCGCACCGTTGTTATGGACCTCCACCATGGACTTCTTCATGTTCCGGAGGTCGTTAAGGGCGTCGAATACCCGGAAGATGTCCACTCCGTTGTAGGAGGCGGCAGCCACGAACTTCTCCACCACGTCGTCAGGGTAATGGCGATAGCCAACCAGGTTCTGACCGCGCAGCAACATCTGGATAGGGGTCTTGTCCAGAACGCTCTTGAGCTTCCTCAGGCGTTCCCAAGGGTCCTCCGCCAGGAATCGCATGCTGGTGTCGAAGGTTGCCCCTCCCCAGGCCTCCAGGGAGAAGAATCCCCGGGAATCCATGCTCTGGGCGAAGTCCAGCATATCGTCCGTGCGCATGCGGGTAGCGATCAACGACTGATGGGCATCACGTAGGGTCGTGTCGGTTACCTTTAGTCTGGTCGTGGTTTTAGGGGACATGAGAGTGACTCGGTGAGTTGTGAAAAAAACTGTTTCAGCGTAAATCTTCAATACAGTATTAAAGATTTTAGTAATAAGACAAAATCGCAGTAGTTAACACCAATAACGATGACAAAGCCAGCAGATAATCGATTCTTGCGGTGTGGAAGTGCGGCTCTATCTCACCTCCACGAATGTAGCCCCTTACCGTGAGCATCTTCGCCATCTCTTCCGTGCGCCGGAGCTGGTTCATGACGATATTGGCCGCCAGAGGGAGGATGGAGAACACCGAGAACTTCATCCCCTTCACGGCCATGGCCTGACGCACTTGCTGTATATCCTGCTTGATCAATCCCAGGCTCTGCATCCCCATCTCCGCGGTGAGGCCGATATCGAATCCGATCCGCTTCCCCATCAGCCACACTGAGACATCCAGTAGCTCTCCGTCCTGCCTCTGGCTGTAGGCCCAGGCAGCTATGAGCAGTATGGCTATCATGCGTACCATGTAAGAGAATCCCTCTCCTCCGCTCAGCTCCGACACTAAGGATGTGATGGCAATCATCACCATCACCCAGAGGAGTATACGGGGGTGGGGCAAGGCCTTCCAACGCGGTGTGAGCAGGAGCCACCAAGCCAGAGTCGCCAGTGCCCCATAGAGACTGATGAATGCCCCGGCGGAAAGCACTATGGTGGTCAGGATCCTCAATCTCGCATCCTGCATATGGCCTCCCTGGCGTCCTTATGGGTGATGTTCTCCGGTCTGGCCCCCGACTGCAATGTTTGACGAATGTAGGGGGGAGCCCCTTGCCATGCCGCTATGGATCCCGGCACCGTTCCATGATGGATGAGACGTCCGTATTCCACATGCGACAAGGTATCGACCCGGGGCAAAACCGACCTCTCGTGGGAGAACAACAATGTTATCTTCCCTTTTCGGTCTTCGATGGCCCGGCAAAGCTGGCTCTTGGCCACGCAGTCCAGGGAGCTGAAGGGTTCGTCGAGGATCAGGAGGTCGGGGTCCCGAGCCAGGACACAGGCTAGATTGAGTCTCTTCAGGCCGCCCCGGCTGAGATGCAGAGGATCGCTGCCTCTCCGATCATCCAAACCGATTCCAGGAAGCACTTGCTCAGGGTCCAGGCCCCATGAGCGGACCTCATCATCCAGTCTCGAGGCGGTGATATGGTGCTCTGGGAACTGGAAAGACATCAGCACATCCCCCACTCCTTCCTTGTCCAAGCGACCTTGGTAAGGAATCAGTGACGCCATGGCCAAGGCCAAGGTGGTCTTGCCGCTCCCCACCTGTCCGCTTATCATGTGCACCCCTGGGCCGAATGAGGCTTGGCAAGCAACTTGGAACCCGCCTCTTGCCACAATTATGTCCATCTCCATCCTCATGGTCCCATCCTCCAGCTGTTTGGATAGAAACAGCTCCCTTCCAGGGCGTGGAAGACCTCCTGAGGGGGGCCATGCTGGACCACTCTCCCGTTATCCAGGAACAGCACCTCATCCGCTTTCGCTGCCAGATCCATGTCCTGGGTGCAGAAGACAGTCTGGAATCCGGAATGCAAGATGGAATCAGAAATCAAAGAAGCGCATCTTTCGTCCAGATGGCTGTCCACTTCGTCCAGTATCAGCAGCCTTGGGGGATTCACCACCGCCGCGGCATAGGCCACCAGGGCCTTCTCCCCTCCAGAGAGCTCTGCAGTGGCCCTGTCCCATAGATGCAAGGCCCCTAGGGACCGCATGGTCTCCCGGGCCATGCGCTCAGCCTCTGCTACCGGTACATATGTGAATCGCAAAGAGGAGCATACTTCATCAAACACCCGTGAGAACAGTATGGTGTGGTCTGGGAACTCTCCCACCCATCCTACCCGCAGCGTCCGAGGCTCTTCCCCGTCCACGGTGATGCTTCCTTCTTTTGGCCGGTCGATGCCTGCCAAGAGTTCCAGCAGGCTGGTCTTGCCTGCACCGTTCCTCCCGATCAGGGCTACCTTCGGTCCAGCGATGGTCAAGGAAGGTATCTCCAGGAGATGATGTCTGAGTCCCTCGATATGGATCATTCCAACCTCTTTCCGATACGGTAGGCGGCAAAGAGCTTCACTGCGTCACCTGGGATGAACGGGACGGCCCCCAGCAAGAACGATTCCAGTAAAGGTATGGAAGCCGAGAATGAAAGCCAGGAGACCCCGCAGGCGTATATGGCCAAGGTGGCTAGAATCAGGCCGCCTATCCGTACAGAACGGCTCTCGCTCTCGTACGATAAGCCGGCCAGAGCAGCTGCCGGGATGAATCCTATCAGGAAACCTCCCGTTGGGCCCAGCAGGACGCCCACTCCCGCCGTGCCGTTATGGAACAGAGGCAGGTTCAAGGCTCCTAGGGCCACGTAGAGGAGGACGGGTATGGCGGCATGCTTCCTCATCACCACGCCGGCCAGCAGCACGAAGAAGGTCTGCAGGGTCAGAGGCACGGGGAAGAACGGGATGGACACCCAGCTTCCTGCCGCGATGAGGGCGATGAACGTGGCGCTATAGGAAAGAAGGCTGGCGCGGTTCACATTCTCCACGCTCATCACCTATCCGGAAGCCTTCTGAGCCGTGGGGCGTCTAGAAGATGTCCCCGGCGAACACTTTCTCGATGACCCCGTTGTCCTTGCGGACCAAGAGGGCGCCGTGTCTATCGATTCCCACGGCCTCCCCTCGCACCGTCTTCAACAGGGTCTTGACCTGCACACGGCGGTTCAGGGACAGGCAGATGCTCTTCCACTCCCTCAGGATGGTGTCGTACTCCCCGCTCTCCAGTTGCAGGATGCGCAACTCCAGCTCCTTGAGGACCCTGGCCAGCAGTCGGTTCCGGTCTATGGTCTCGCCCATCTCGTCCTTCAGGGACACGGCAATGTCCCGCACCTCTTCAGGGAGGTCGGCGATATCGATGTTGGCATCTATGCCCATCCCCAGGAGGACGTAGTTCACCTCATCGTCATCCACGGAAATCTCCTGCAGTAACCCTGCCACCTTCTTGGAGCCGATGAAGATGTCGTTAGGCCACTTTATGAGGGCGCCGATGTCGTACTCCCTGCGGATGGCACGGGCTATGGCCACAGAGCCAGCCATGGTGACCATGAACAAGCGGTCCACTGGTATCTTGGGCTTCAAGAGGACCGTGGCCCATATGCCCCCTCGGGGCGAGAACCATTCCCGTCCCATGCGCCCCTGTCCTCCAGTCTGCTCCTCTGCCAGAACAACCAATCCATGCAGCTCTTGGGGGTCGCCCTTCTCGGCCATGTCCTTGGCGATGGACAAGGTGGACGGGGTGTTGTCGCGGTAGACGGCCTGATGGCCGATGAAACGGGTGCGGAGTTGGCGCTTAAGCTCGTATGGCAGGAGAAGGTCGCTACGCCCAATCAGACGGTGGCCTTCGGCAGAGGACTCGATGTCATAACCTAGGCTGGACAAGTCCTCAATCAATGCCGCCACCTCGGACGGGTCCACCCCCAGCGTCTCTGCCATCGCCGTGCTGGGGACGGCTTGCTCTGTGCCCTCAAGCATGCCCAAAGCCTCAAATGCCTTCTCATTCATCTCAAACACCTTCTTCCCAAGTGGTGAACGGGTCATTCACCGGGGAGCGCAGATGAGGTGAGATCCTCGTTCGGATACCAAGTATGCGCCTCATCCGTATCATCCCCGTTTGATACTATGTATTAGGTTGTTTATCAGTTTATTGATGTCAATCAGGATTTAATGTCCCAATAAGGCCAATGGCTCACGGCAACGAAGCAGGGGATGAACATCCCTTAGGTGAGGTCGCCGCCACGGCCGTAGAGCTTCATGCGATACAGCTCGCTCCGGAAAGCCACATCATCGACGTTGTGACGGTCCACACGTATCACCGGAGGGAGCTCCTCCGGGAAGACGTGCAGCATCTCCTTCAGAAGGTAACGGTCCGGGAAATCCGTTTTCTCCAAGCTTTCCCGGTCCCAGGCATCCACCAGGTCATAGACTGCCTCCAGTCCTCCGTTGTAGAAGGCAGCGGCCAGAACCGACACCACCACGGCATGCGGCGCCATGACGGCTACGTTGGATTCCCTCACCGCATAGGCGTTCCCGTTGAACGACACCGACAACCCGCCGGAGTCCCGTACCAGGTCCATGGCCTGGAAGTCAGTTATACCTCCGCCCACGTACATGGTTTCGTCCAGATCTATCATGGTCTTGCGGCGGACGTCCAGGACGGAGTAGGCTTTCTCATTGCCCCCTATAGGGTTCACAGAGCCCACCAGCTCGTGCACGTCCATGGTCAGCATGTAATCCCAGAAGATCTCGTCCAGACGTGTTATTGTGGCTTGGTCGCGGGAGGAGAAATCGGAAAGCCCCACGGCAGCCGCCGGTATCTCTGGCACCGGCATGGCGGAGATCTCTTCCGCCAGATCGCGTATCTCCTTCTTCTCCAGGTCGTCCACCTCCACAGAATCCATCTGCATCTGGGTACAGTAGACGTTGCTGAAGGGGAAGTCTATCTCGTCGCATACGGCCATCATATGATGTTCGTAGGCGTTGGTGATGATGAATGAGGGCATCAAGCTGTTTAGGTAGCGCATGGTCTTGGCGGCACCTTGAACGAGGTCAAGCCTGTCCCGGGAGAACTTGAGTATGGAGCTGTCCGTGGCCCCATAGGCGCACAGGAATGGGAGTACGAGCTTCAGGGTGTCGCCCGCTTTGTAGTTCTCTCGGTTGAATACATAGGATTGGATGTCATCGTAGCGGGATACGATGCTGAAGAGACGGTCCCCGTCAGGGACGAAGCTCTCACAGAGTTGGTAGGCATTGTCGTTGTTGGTCACCAGTCCTCGGCATGTGCCAATGAACTGCTTGTTCTCGATTAGACCCAGCTCCTCCAAGGGATTGAACTCCATGTTCAGAACTCCCCCTCTTCCAAAGAACGGTCGATCTGTCTGGAAAGGTCGTAAGGCCCATCCAGTTTCCGGTCGCCGGCGTAAAGCGATTGATCCTCGATCCTCACCACTCCCTCGGCGAAGAGTTTGATGCTGTACACCACCAGGGGCAGCTCACGGCGGAAACCTTCCGTCCGTATCCTCTTGAACAATGGCTCCTCAGTTCCCTCATTTTCCTTGATGGACTGGAGGGTTTCATTCTGGAGTTTCTGATCCATGTTCTCCCAGAGCCGATCGAAGCCCGATCCTCGTAGAGGGAAGCGACAGTATGTCAGGGCGGCGCCTCGGTCCCATTCCGGGGTGCACAGATGCATCATGGTCCCCTGCTCTTCTGCCCCGGACTCTATAAGTTCCCAAATGACCTCCTGCCAGGTGCCTTTTGGACCGTCCGGGAGGGCAGGATGGAGGTTCATGAGGTCATAGGTCTGGCAAGTCTCATCGTCCACCCAGAGCATGTAACCTGCCAATATCCCCAGGTCGAAATCGTAGGGTTCAAGCAGGCGGCGCATCTCCTTGCCGTACTCGTTCCTCCAAGATTCCGGGTCGCTGTCCAGGAGTTCAGCTCGGAACTTCTTCCAGGAAAGGGTGACCAACGGTATGCCATAGGACCGCACCATCTGGAAGAACTCCTCCCTCTGCTCCCGTCGAGGGTTGTCCTCCTCTTGGTTGTCCCAATTACAGAACACGAAGGCCAGCTCCACGTCCAATTTGCCTTTGGATTTGTGGTCCATGACCGTGCGCAGCAAATTTCGGGAGCCTGCGCCCCTTCCCGTGGAGAACCAGCCGAGTCTCATCATAGCCACCCGCCAGAATTATGGTCATCCTACATTAAGATTGTATCTTGCTACTTAGAGGTCGAAGATAACGGTAAGTTCCGGAACCGAGGGGTTCACTCTCAGCATATGGTATGTCACAGCCTTGATCTCCGTCCGCAAAGAATGCCGGAGAGGATCTATCCTTTCGCCCTTGGCACGGCAGATGACGCGGTCGTTTTTGAATGTGACATGGAACTGTTTCAACAACAATGACTCTGCGTCATGCAGATAGAGCAACTCGGAAAGCAGACCGAAAAGGCGCTGCTCATGGTCATCACCATCCGATTCCACTTCGAATTCCTCCTGCAGCGACACTTTCTCCAGGTCCGTCATCTGATCGAACATGGCGGAGGCGGCATCCTGGAAGCACTCCTCCAGAGTGGGGGCGTGACAACGTATCATGAGGTCAGCGGTGTGCTCCACCTTCTCATAGGCCATGACAGGTCGTAGATGCATCCTGCTTATCACTGTTTGCCTCATGGAGGGCAAATGGAAATGATTATATGAGGAAAAACAGTGAGGTTGGCCATGCGACTCCTCATCGTGGGTTGCGGCTTCATCGGAAGCACCATCGCCAAGGCCGCAGATGGCATGGACGAGGTGGAATCCATATCACTTCTGGATAGCAACATCGACAAGATGGAGGCTCTCACGCTTTCCCTCAACAAGGCAAAGGCCATCCCTGACATGGAGGCCGGCATCGATGAATGTGACCTGTTGATCGAGGCCGCCAGCCAAGCTGCTGCCAGAAAGATATTGCCGTTGGCCCTGTCCAAAGGAAAGGACTGCATGGTCATGAGCGTGGGTAGCTTCGTGGACGATACGTTCCGAGAGTCCATGTTACAAGAGTCCCGCCGTACCGGTTCTCGCATCTTTATCCCCTCCGGTGCCATTTGTGGAACGGACGGTCTACGCTCCGCATCCATGTCCGATTTGGACGAGGTGGAACTGGTCACCACCAAAGGGCCAGACAGTGTCGATGGCGTGCCTTATCTGGTTCAGAAAGGCATCGACGTACACTCCTTCACCGCTGCCGCCATGGTATTCCAGGGAAGTGCCAGGGAGGCGGTGCAGGCTTTCCCCCGGAACGTGAACGTCGCCGCCACCGTCAGCCTACTAGGGGTCGGGTTCGACCGCACCCGGGTCAGTGTGGTCATCGACCCACATACAAAATGCAACAGCCATGAGCTGATAGTCAAAGGGGCCTTCGGTGAGATGCATTGCGAGACCCGTAACTATCATTCACCCGATAACCCGGCCACCAGCTATCTGGCTGGACTCTCTGCGGTATCTGCTCTCAGACGGATAGTGGCCAATGAATGGACGGGGGTCTAGAACCGGTGTTCTCGGTAAACAGCGGGTGTGGTGGGTCATGACCGTTTCCAGGGCCAAGAGGGTCATGAGCCGTGCCGAAGGAGTGGACGCAGTGGTGATCGTCAATTCCCAAGAACCATACCTGGATCCTACTTTCCGTTACCTCACCGATAACCAGTCCGGCTTATTCGAAGGTTGTCTCCTGATCCTGCACCCAGATGGAAGCATGGACGCAGTGGTCAGTCGCATGGAGGAGGCCTCGGCGAGGAGAGGGGAAGGGAGGGTGCATACCTATCAGACTTTGAAGGAGAGGGAGGCCCTAATCACTGAGCTCCTGCAGGGGTGCCGTCGCATCGGCATCAACAGTGGCTTCATAACAGTTCGTAACGCTGATTCCCTGCAAACGTTATTGCCCTCATCAGAGCTCGTCGACGCCTCGGAGGCCATCTCCGCCACCCGTAGCATAAAGGACGATCGGGAGATATCCCGGATCAGAGAGGCTTGCCGCATCAGTTCGATGGTCGCAGACAGGATACCATCGCTATTACATGAAGGGGTCACGGAGATGGAGGTCCGTAATCAGATAGACATCATGATGCGTGACGGAGGAGGACACGACAACGCCTTCCATACCATCGTGGCATTCGGGGAGGGCGCCGCTGAACCGCACCATGACCCCTCCCAACGGGCTCTACGGAAAGGGGACGTCGCCCTCTTCGATTTCGGTTGCCGTTTCGAAGGCTATTGTTCAGACCTTACCCGCACCGTGTTCTTCGGCCAGCCAGACCCGCGGCTGGCTAAGGCCTATGCCACTGTGAGCAAGGCCAAGCAAGAGGGTATGTCCCTCATCCGAGCGGGCGCCAAAGCCTCCGATGTGGATGCTCAGGCCAGGAAGGTCATAGATGATTCGGAGTTCAAGGGTCTTTTCACCCATTCCTTCGGACACGAGATCGGCATGAGCGTTCACGAGGGGGGCTCCCTCAGCTCCCGTTCCGCGCTGATTCTCCGTGCCGGGATGGTGGTCTCCTCGGAGCCGGGGATATACATCGACGGATTGGGCGGGATAAGGATTGAGGACACAGTCCTGGTCTTGGAGGACGGCTGCGAGCCTTTGACGGATTTCAATCAGTCCATGACGGTGATCTGATGGAGGGCCTCCTTCAGCAGGCGCTTAAACGCATGGAGGTCGGAGACATTGATTTCTGCGATGCCCGTTACCAACGCATCAACGATCTGAACATCCGCAGCCTCAATGGCAGCCTGCGTGAGATGTCTGACCGTGGCATGGCCGGGGTATCTCTCCGAGCCCGTTGCGGAGGCGGTTGGGGTTTCGCATCCACCACGTCCTTGGATGGTGATTCCATCAAGGCCGCGGCAGACAAAGCCGTCCGGAACGCTCTTGCCACTGGTATGGAAGGGCCATTGCTGGAGCCGATAACGTTGAGGAGGCGTTCGAAAGCGGATGCCAGGATCCATCCCCACAGCATATCGTTGGAGGAGAAGGTGGCCACAGTTCTGGAACTGGACTCTGCACAATCCCGGGAGGGTGTGATCAACAGGGTGGCTTCCTATGTCGAGGAGATAAGGGAGAACCTCTTGCTGAACTCTTACGGCTCTGAGGTCGGTTGGGAGGAGGTCCGCACCCGGCTCCGGGCCATGAGCATCGCCTCCGACGGCAGCCGTCTGGAGCGCTACTACGACGGCCCGGACGCTTCCGCCGGATTCGAGACCGTGCGGCAGACAGACATCGTGGCCTTGGGAGAGCGGACGGCAGAGGAGGCAGTGCGTTCACTGAAGTCCATCAAGGCCCCCTCTGGCATGATGACCGTGATATCAGACCCCATGGTCACTGGCCTTCTGGCGCACGAGGTCATGGGGCATGCCTCGGAAGCGGATGAGGTGGTGAAGAAGAGGTCTTTTCTCAGCAACATGGTGGGCAAGCAGGTCGGCAGCGACCTGGTGACCCTGGTGGATGACGGCTCCCTGAAGGGGGCACATGGCTACATACCGTTCGATGACGAGGGCACACCCTCCTCCCGCACCGTGGTCATCGAGGATGGAGTCTACAGGAACTTCCTGCAGAGCCTGGAGACCGCTGCCCACATGAACGTCGCGCCTACGGGTAATGGCCGATGCGAGAATTTCTCGAGGCGCAACTGGGTGCGCATGACCAACACCTTCATCGAGGCCGGTGACTGGAACCTAGAAGAGATGATAGCAGGTGTCGAGGAAGGCATCCTGTGTGAGAAGATGATAAACGGAATGGAGGATCCGGTGGGCGGTGGTTTCGAAGCCAAGGTCCTGCGGGGACACCTCATCAGGAACGGCCGCATCGCTGATATGGTGCGTTCATTCACACTCACCGGCCGGGCCTTGGAGATCCTGGGCACCGTGGATGCGGTGGGGGATGACCTGCAGCACGATGGTGGATACTGTGGTAAAGGCATTGAGGATTGGGTACCGGTCTCCTCCGGGGGCCCGCATATCCGTTCCCGGATGATCGTGGGAGGTGGATGAATGGACATCCGACAGATCAACGATGCCGCTATACGCATGGCAGGGCCCGACCAAGGGATGGAATGCTACTCTGTGCTGTGTGAGACCGTCTCCGTCTATGTCGATGATTCCAAGGTGAGCCTGGTGGAGCACAAGACCGAGAAAGGATTGGCCATCCAGGTCCTGCAAGGAGCTCGCCTCTGTGCCGCCTCTTCCACTGTCAACGAAGAAAGGGACATCCGTCGCTGTGTGGACCGGGCGATGGCTGCCACCAAGCTCGCTCCTGACGATCCTCGGGTAAGGGGTTTCGTCCCTCCCCGGTCCCCGTCCCTTCCTGAACTGAATGTCAACGACCGTCGTATCCATGGAATGGAGGCGGGGGAGCTGGCTTCCTTGGCCATGCAGATCGTGGAAGGATGTGACGCCAAGGTCCCGCGTGGCCTCCTGCGGGCCTCCCGTATCGAGACTGCAGTCAGCAACACCATGGGCACCGATGTGTGGAGTGAGAGCACCGCGGTCTACGCCCACTTCACATCCATGCTGGACGACCCCTCTCCGGGAGAGGGGACGGAGAGCTATCACGGTACCCATCTGGACTTTGACCCATCTCGGCTGGGAGGGTCCCTCCGGGCCAAGGCCCGGCATTCTGCCCAGGCCCGGAACCAGAAGGGCCGGTTGCAGGGTTTGGTCATCATTCCCCCTTCCGAATTGGGGGACATGTTACTATCGTCGGCCGGCTCGGCCTTGAACGGGGAGAACGTGGTGAATGGACGAAGCCACTGGAGGGGGAGCCTAGGCCAAGACGTGGCATCTCCAGAAGTCACCTTGGTCGACGACCCTCGAATCCCCGGGCCGCTCTGCTCTCGTTTCGATGACGAAGGCACCCCGGCCAAGGCCAAGACTCTGGTGCAAGCAGGGGTGCTGCAGTCCTTCCTCTATGACAACTATAACGGAGACTCCACCGGAAACGGCATGAGGAGGTCTGCCAGCGATGCCCAGGGTTCATACAATCATGCGGTGTCCATCAAGGCCATGAACCTCTGCCTCCTCCCGGGCAGAGGAGGAGTGGAGGACCTGATATCCCAGACGGACCAAGGAATCCTGGTGGAGAAATTCGCCTGGCCAGAGGCTGACCCCTTCACAGGAAGGTTCGCCTTGGAAGTCCGTTGCGGGCTCGTGATCCGGAAAGGGGAGGTGGTGGGTTCAGTGAAGAACGCCCTCCTCACCGGGAACATGTTCGATGCCCTGAAACAGGTGGAGTCGATCGGTGCCGACACGGTCTGCACCGGAAACGTGAGCATCCCCACGGTCAGCTTCCGCGGGATGGAGCTGGTCGGGAACTAGAAGGCCTTCTCAAGATGGATGAAGCTGCCGTCCCCGCTCCTCTCCAGGGCGCGACAGTCTCCAAGGAGCCGTCCGATCCTCTTCACCGGGTAAGCGCTCACGGGCCGCCCATCCTCAGCGCTCAGAGGGGTGGGTCCGAAGAAAAGGCAGAGGGCTCGGGCCTGGGGCCAATAAGCGATGTCCCCTGCCTCCAGCACAGTAACGTCACCCTTCACAGAGGTCTCCAAGGGCAGTTCGAAATAGATCTGGTCCCCCAGCATGTTCAAGCGTCCTTCGAACGGGAGGGAAAGCCAGAGCTCATCGCTGAGGTCGGATCTCTCCAGCTCTGCCATGAAGGTCCCAGCACGGGTCCGAACGGACATCTTGGACATTTCTCTCTCCGGAAAAATGAGTATGAAAGTGGTTTGACTATTTCCTCTCGAAGAGGGAGCGGATCTGCTTGCCTACGATCTCGATCTCTTCCTCTCCTTCGGCCTTCTCCATGGCCTTGAGGTTCTTGAGACCGTTCTTCCACTCCGCCCTCCAATCGTCCTTGAATTTGCCAGACTCGATGTTGGCTAGGATCTCTTTCATCCCCTTCTTGGACTCTTCGGTTATGACTTTGTCACGAGCGGTGAGGCCACCGAACTCCGCGGTGTTGGAGACCACTTCCCACATGCGCATCAGTCCGCCGTCCTGGATGAGGTCCACGATGAGCTTCAGCTCATGCAAAACCTCGAAATAGGCGATCTCTGCCGGGTATCCACCCTCGCGCAGGGTCTCGAAGCCGGCCTTGATGAGGGCGGTGACACCACCGCAGAGCACGGCCTGCTCGCCGAAGAGGTCGCTCTTGCATTCGAATTCGAAAGTGGTCTCGAAGACCCCGGCCCGGGTGGAGCCGATCCCCTTGGCCAATGCCAATGCAAGGTTTTTGGCATTTCCGGAGAAGTCCCTCTCCACGGAGATGAGGGCGGGGACCCCGAATCCCTCTAGATAAGCCACTCTCTCCATGTCTCCGGGGGACTTAGGGGCCATCATGATGACGTCGATGCCTTCGGGAGGGTCGATGAGCCCGTAGACTATGGAGAATCCGTGAGCGAACTCCAAGGCGGAACCCTTCTTCATGTTGGGAGCGATCTGGTCCCGATAGACGTCCGGTTGCACCTCATCCGGAAGCAGAACCATCACCACGTCGGCTCCCTTCACAGCATCAGGTATCTCGGCCACTTTCAAACCGTCTTCCTGAGCCTTCTTCCAGGAGGGTCCGCCCTTGCGCACACCCACCACGATGTCCAGTCCGGAATCGTGCAGGCAGAGGGCCTGGGCCCTTCCTTGTGCACCGTATCCGACCACGGCGACCTTCTTACCGTCCAGAACGCCCATGTCCACATCAGAGTCGTGATATATCTTTACCAATTCTTCACCCCGTAACAGATTATGGGGGCCGCAGCCCCTAAATCGTGAATCAGATGAATATTTCATCATCTGAGAAAAAGGTATCTATGGGCCGACCGGGGTCGGCCCAGGTCTCAGAAGCAGCAACGCCCCTTGATGATGTCCAGGTTCGGTTGCGGCGGGAGCATGGGTAGGATGTCCTCTTCCGGGTCGGTTTTGATGTCCAGGATGAAAGGCTTCCCAGAAGCCAAGGCCACTTGGAAGGCCTCCCGGAGCTCAGAGGGTCTGTCCACATGCATGCCGTCCGCCCCGAAGGACTGCGCCAGCTTCACGAAGTCCGGGTTGGATTTGTAGAGGGTGGTGCCGGAGTATCGTTGGTTCCAGAACAGCTTCTGCCATTGCTTGACCATCCCCAGCCATCCGTTGTTCATCAGGCATATGACCACGGGTATGTCCTCGGCCACGGCGGTGGCCAATTCCTGTATGACCATTAGCAGGCTGCCATCCCCAGCCACATCTATGACCTTTTTCTCTGGAAGGGCCACCTTGGCTCCGATGGCGGCAGGGAATCCGAATCCCATGGTGCCGAAACCGCCGGAGCTGATGAATTGACGAGGATGACGAATCTTGAGATGGTGCGCCGCCCACATTTGATTCTGGCCCACTTCGGTGGTTATGATGGTGTCATCGTCCAGGATGCGGTTGAGCTCGAACATGACTTTCTGGGGTGCGATGGGAATCTGGTCCAGGTCCTTCTCGCAGGCACAGGTCTTCTTCAGGTTCTCCATCTTTTTACTCCAGGCCTCGCGACGGCTGGAGTGAATAAGCGTCAAGATGGAAGCGAGAGCGGTCTTGGCGTCCGCAAGGATACTGGCTGCGGTCTGGGGGTGTTTACCCAGCTCCACCTGGTCGATGTCGATATGGATGACCTTGCAATCCATAGGGAACTTGTTGTGGCGTCCGTGGGTGCGGTCCGAGAAACGGGTGCCGACGGCGATGACCAGGTCAGCATCGGTCATGGCCTTCAAGGCGCTCATGCGGCCATGCATGCCGGGGAATCCCAGGCACAGGGGGTGCTCGTCCGGTATGGATCCGATTCCCATAAGGGTGACGACCACAGGAGCCCAAAGGGTCTCGGCCAATTTGATCAGTTCTGCAGAGCCGTTGGCGGAGATCACTCCTCCGCCCGCGATTATGAGTGGCCGCTCAGCCGACATCATCAACTTGGCGGCCTTGCCGATGTCGGACAAGTTCTGGCGATGGTCCAAAGGAGGTAGCTCCACCTTCAGGCGGCTTTCCTCGATCTCGGCATTCATGGTGTCCACCGGAAGATCGATGTGCACCGGCCCCTGTCTTCCCGTGGAGCAGATATTCCAACCCTGCAGTATGGCCTCGGGGAGGTCATGCACATCCAAAACCCTGTAGTTGTGCTTGGTGATCGGCATCATGAGGCTGAATGAGTCCGCCTCTTGGAATGCGCCCATGCCCAGATCAGCAGAGGAGACTTGACCGGTGAGTACGATGAGCGGGGATGAATCGGCGTAGGCGGTGGCGACACCGGTGACGAGGTTCGTGGCACCAGGGCCAGATGTGGCCAAGCAGACGCCCGGTTTCCCCAAGGCACGGGCATATCCGTCCGCCATATGCGCGGCGCACTGCTCGTGTCGTACCAATATCTGCCGGATGGGGGAATCCAATAGTTCATTGAATATCGGAATAACCGGTCCGCCCGGATACCCGAACATGGTGTCCACTCCCTGGCCCTCCAACAGCTTCAGCAATGCCTTGGATCCTTTCATCTCTATTCTCCACGTTGCCTGGTTGCCATGGGCAAATGCAACAAACCCCGTATAGGATATTGTTTAATAACCGTTCCCGTCGTTATGGTTACCAAGAAGTGAGTCCAGCATGGTTATAATCCATCACGAAGACCTCATGGAGCACGACCATTGGCCCCAGCATCCGGAGTCTCCGTTCCGGTTGAGGAGCATCCGTAAGAAGCTGGAGCAGGAAGGGCTTTGGACCGAGGTGCAGGAGCCGGCCCCGCTCACGGATGAGGACCTCCTGAGGGTGCATAGCAGGGATCATGTGGATAGGATCAGGAAGGGAGGAAACATGCCCCTGGATCCTGACACCATGCTAAAGGACCAGACCTTTCAGCTGGCAACCTTGGCAGCCGCCGTGGCCACGGAGTCTGTGCAACGAGCCCTCAAAGGGGAGATGTCCTTCGCCCTCACCCGCCCTCCCGGGCACCATGCCCGTGCCAATCAGGCCGGGGGGTTCTGCTACTTCAACAATGTCGCCGTGGCGGTGGGAAAGGCCAAGGCGCGCACGGCCATCGTGGATCTGGATGCTCATCACGGCAACGGCACGGAGGAGATCTTCTATTATCGGGATGATGTGCTATTCATCTCTCTGCATCAGATGGAAGGATACCCCGGGACCGGCCACCTGCAGGATGTGGGGGCGGAGCAAGGCTTGGGATACAACATCAACATACCGTTGGAGATAGGTTCAGGAAATCACAGCTATATGAAGGCCTACGAGGAGATAGTGGAGCCGATATTGCGGGCATTCTCCCCCGACCTGCTGATAGTGAGCCTAGGCGTTGATGCTCATTATTCCGACACCCTCTCGAACATGAACCTCAACACCCCCGGTTACCTATCCATCTGTCAACGTCTGATGAATTTCATGGACAGGCGGAATGTGGCCTTCGTTCTGGAAGGCGGATATCATCTACGGGCCACGGCAGAGGTGGTGGCGAGCGTAGTGTCCTCATTTCAGGGTAAGCAGATATTCCACGAGTATGCGGAGGAGAGGCCAGAACCTCCAGGCGCGGAAGGGAAGCTGATCCAAGCCAAGAAGGAGCATGGCAAACGCTGGACTTTGTGAGGAAACGTTATTTTACCGTTAGGGAATACACCATTCATAGATTTAGGATCCAAATGGGAGGAACCATTGTCATGAAAGTAAAGGTCGGCATCAACGGGTACGGAACCATAGGCAAAAGGGCCTGCACAGCCATCGGACTGCAGGATGACATGGAGATTGTGGGGGTCACCAAGACCAGGCCCACCTATGAAGCCAAGATGGCGAACGAACTGGGCATACCCCTATACGCCTCTGGCAGCGAGGGTAGCGCCCCATTCAAAGCCGCCGGCATCGACACCGCTGGTACCCTGGAGGACCTACTTTCCAAGGTAGACATCATCGTGGACTGTACGCCAGGAGGGGTGGGCGCCGATTACAAGGAGGTCTATGCCAAAGCCGGTGTCAAGGCTATCTTCCAAGGTGGAGAGGACCACGGCACCGCCGGGGTGTCTTTCAACTCCACTGCCAACTACCAGGAATCATGGGGGATGCAGTTCTCACGGGTGGTGTCTTGCAACACCACTGGGCTCCTACGTACCCTATTCCCGCTGGATAAGGAGGTCGGCATCCAGAGCGTCTATGCCACCCTCATCCGTCGCGGTGCCGACCCTGGAGACAGCAAATCCGGCCCCATAAATGCCATCGAGCCCTCCCTAAAGCTCCCCACCCATCATGGCCCGGATGTGCAGAGCATCATGCCCTGGCTAGACATCCACACCATGGCCGTAAAGGTTCCGACCACCCTCATGCACCTCCATACCGTAGTGGTGAAGTTCAAGAGGAACGTGGCCACGGAAGAGGTTCTGGCGGTCTGGGAGAAGGCCCCCCGCCTCTGCATGGTCAATGGCAAGGAAGGCATCAAATCCTCCGCTCAGATCATGGAGTACGCCCGGGACCTGGCCCGCTCCCGTGGCGATTTGTTCGAGATTGCGGTCTGGAAGGACGGCGTGAAGACGGTAGGGGACACATTGTACTACTACCAAGCCGTGCACCAGGAGAGCGACGTGGTCCCAGAGATCGTGGACTGCATCCGTTCCATGTGCAAGCTGGAGAAGGACGCCGCCAAGTCCGTTCAGAAGACCAACAGTGCCATGGGCATCCGCTTCTGAGCCCCAACCCCTTTCCTTTTCTTCCCTTTGGAAGAAAAATGTATTTTAGTTGATGGCAATCTCCCTCGCATCCGTGTTGGGGAGACGATGATGAAGGAGTTCAATACGCTGGATGATTTCGACTTCAGAGACAAGACCGTGTTGTTGCGGGTGGATATAAACTGCCCCTTGGACAGGGAGTCCCTCATCATCACCAACGACTCCCGTATCCGTAAGATCGCCCCCACCGTCACCGAGCTGTCGTCCAAGTCGGCCAAACTAGTCATCCTCGCTCACCAGAGCCGTAAGGGCAAATGGGACTTCATACCCCTGCAACAACATGCTGAGGCTCTGGCCCGATACACCCGGAGGGAGGTCCGTTTCGTTCCGGACATCATCGGGAATCCCGCACAGGCCGCCATCAGATCCATGCAACCGGGGGAAATAATCCTCCTGGACAACGTCCGCAACCTAGACTGCGAGACAGAGAAGAAGAGCATGCAGGACCACTCCCAGTCGGAGCTGGTCAAAGCGTTGGCGCCATTGGCAGACTACTACATCTGTGATGCTTTCGGGGCTGCCCACCGTTCCCAGTGCTCATTGGTCGGTTTCCAGGCGCGCTTGCCATCTGCGGCCGGGCGTCTGATGGCCAAGGAGCTCTACGCCTTGCGCTCGGTATTCGATGAGCCGCGACGGCCCTCCACCTTCATCCTAGGAGGAGCCAAGTTCGGCGACTCCTCGCCTATGATAGACCATGTCCTGGGAACCGGGAAGGCAGACCGGGTCATCCTGGTCGGTTTGGCAGGGAACGCCTTCATCAAAGCCATGGGGGTGGATCTTGGATCGGCCAGTGAAGCGGCCTTGAAGGAAGAGTTCACGGACGCCAACCTGCAGGCCGCCAAGCAGATGCTCCAGAAGTACGGGCCAAGGATACTCTTGCCACAGGACATCGCCGTGGAGAAGGATGGGGAGAGGGTGGAGGTCCCGATTGGGGACCTGCCATACTCGGAGCCGGCCTTGGACATCGGCAAGGCATCCATGGAGAAGTTCTGTAAGGTCATACAGTGCTCGGGAACATGTTTCATGTCCGGTCCGGCGGGGATGTATGAGAAGGTCGGCTTCGGCGAGGGGACCAAGGCCTTGATGCTGGCCATGATCGACAGCGGCGGTCAGGCAGTCATCGGAGGCGGACACACCGTGGGTGCGGCCGACCTATTCGACCTCACAGACCGTTTCTCGTACGTGAGTACCGCCGGAGGGGCGTTGGAGACCTATCTCCTGGGTAAGCCCCTGCCGGCGGTGGAGGCGTTGAAGCACTCCTGCCGTTGTCTATAGTCCCGATTCCTTCATGCGCTCCAGGGCTTCCAGGATCCGCTCCGATGGCTGGGTCAAGGCCACTCTCACGTATCCTTGTCCAGCGTCGCCGAATCCCACTCCCGGGGTGAACACCAGGCCCAGGTTCAACATCTTCTCTGTGAACTTCATGGAATCCATGCCGCAATCGAACCAGACATAGAATGTGGCCTTGGGCATAGGCACATCGAAGCCCATCTCCCGCAGTCCTTTCACCAGGATCTCCCGCCTCTGGGCGTAGACCTCCATGTTCTCGGTGATGATGTCCGGTAGCTTGCGTCCCTTGTACATCCCCAAGGCGTAAGCCGCAGCCTCCTGGATGAACATCGGTGCTCCCGAGTCGATCTGGGACTTCACTTTCTTCAGGCCGGCTATGAGGCGTTCGTCGCCCACGGCGTATCCGATGCGGTAGCCGGTCATGTTGAAGGTCTTGGACAGTGAACCGAACTCGATCACGTCCCTTCCGGCCTCCAACGCGGAAGGAGCCAGATATCCATCGAAACACATCTCGGAATAGGCGTTGTCGTAGCAGAATATGGTGTCCGTGTCCTTGCACCATTGCATGACGCTCTTGAGATAGTCCAGGTCGCATACTGCCCCGGTGGGGTTGTTAGGATAGTTCAGGTAGAGCATCTTGGCATCCGTGGGACACTCCGCGGTATCCAGGAGGAAGCCGTTCTCCGCTCGCAGGGGCACTTTCACTGGAATGGCATCGGACAGCACGGCAGCTCCGGCAGCGTATACCGGATAGGCCGGATCTGGGGAGATGACCTTCTCACCAGCGTTCACGAAGGCCTTGCAGATGTTTGCTATGGCCTCTTTGGAACCGATGGTGATGCACACCTCCTTCCGGGGATCCACGTCCACACCGAAGCGGACCTTGTACCAGTCGGCCACGGCCTTACGGAGGTAGAACTCCCCGGCGCTGGAGGAGTAGGGGTGGTTCTCCGGCTTGGCCACAGCGTCCTGGACCGCTTTCACTATAGGCTCAGGGGTGGGGAGGTCGGGGTCCCCGATACCGAAATCGATGATGTCCACGCCCTCGGCCCTCTTGGCCTCTGTGAGCTCCTCCAGGCGTGCGAAGAGATATGGCGGCAGCTTCTGTAGTCTGTCAGCGAATTTGATTTCCATTGTTTCACCTCATGAGTTTGCCCTTGAATACTATTTCGGCTGGCCCGTTCATGGTCACGGAGCGCAGCCCGCTCTCGACGGTGATGCGGAGCATGCCTCCGGGTAGGAAGACCTCCACCGGGCTGTCGTAGGGGACTATGCCCTTCAAGGCCGCCGCCACCGCTGTGGCGCAGGCCCCGGTCCCACAGGCCAATGTCCATCCCGCCCCTCTCTCGAAGACCCGTACATACAGGCGGCCTCCCCTCTCGGTGACGAATTCCACATTGGTCTTGCGGGGGAACAGGGGATGGTGTTCGATGTACGGTCCCAGCTCCTCCACATCCTCGTCAGAGAGGTCGTCGAAGGTCACGAAGTGAGGGTTGCCCATGGACACCGCGGTCCCCATGACGTCCCCTACCGGTACCGGAAGGGGAGAGTCCAGGAACTGTCCGTCGCTGTCCATCGGTATGCGTCGGCAATCCAGCTCCGGTGCCCCCATGTTCACCTCCACCATGGTGACTCCGTTCTCCTCCTGGAGGTTTATGGACATCACCCCGGCCAGGGTGTCGATGGTCATGCTGCGATCCGTTACCAGGTCATGGTCGAAGAGGTGCTTGGCCATGCAACGGATGCCGTTGCCGCACATCTCGGCCTCCGAGCCATCAGCATTCATGATGCGCATGGCATAATCCGCCTTCTCCGACGGGCAGACGTACAGTATGCCGTCCGCCCCTACTCCGAAACGGCGGTCACAGACCTCGGTCACGAAGTCAGCATCCATGGGGATGCTGCCATCCAGGTTCTCGAAGAGGACGAAATCGTTGCCCAGCCCGTGGTACTTCCAGAAGTTCATTGCTGCAGCCTCCCCGGCACGGTCTGGTGGCGCCAGATGTCATCCATGTCCTCCCTCTCCCGGATCAGCTCTGCTTGACCCTGGTTCACCAAAGCCTCGCGGCAACGAGGCCGGGAGTTGTAATTGCTGCTCATCACGAAGCCGTAAGCACCGGCATCATAGACGGCCAAGAGGTCGCCCTCCTCCGGCTCCGGCAGAACCCGGTCCCGAGCCAGATAATCACCGGACTCGCATATGGGCCCCACCACATCGAACTTCCGCTCGCAGGCCCGATTGAACTTGTTGGCGATGGCCACGTGGTGATAGGAGTCGTAGAAGGCAGGGCGGATGAGGGTGTTGAAACCGGCGTCCACCCCGATGAAGTTCTTCTCCGGGGTGGTCTTGATATCCACACAGCGGGTAAGCAGGACGGTGCTGTCGCAGATGATGTAGCGACCTGGCTCCACATAAAGGGTCTCGACCTCCGTCTCCTCCTTTATCATGTCCGTTATGGTCATGGCCAGCTCATCCACTTCCATCACCGGGTCGTGTGGACGGTATGGGACGCCGATGCCGCCTCCCATGTCCAGGAAGCGTAGGGACAAACCCAGCTGGTCCTTGATTTCATTGACGGTGTCGATCATGATGCCGATCAAATCCATGAAAGGCTCCACCGATTGTCCGCCGGACCCAATATGGGCGTGCAGGCCTTGGGGTTCGAACCCTAGATCCAGAGCCTCACGGTAAGCATCGATTATACTCTCCCGCGGTATGCCGAACTTGGAACCTTTGGCCCCTGTCACCACCTTGGGGTGGTGGCCGGAGCCCACGCCGGGGGTGACCCGGAAGGATATCGGCACATCGGTGGATATTTCTGCCAGACGGCGTAGCTCCGAGAAGGAGTCCACGTTGACCGGCACACCGGCCTTAACCACCTGACGCAGCTCCTCTGTAGACACGTTCACACCGGTGTATAGGATACGGTCAGGACTGAAACCGGCCTTCATGCAGGTCTGCACCTCACCGATGGACACGGCGTCTATGCCGCTGCCCTCCTGCTCCAGGATCCGCAGTATCGCCAGGTTGCTGTTGGCCTTGCAGGCGTACATGATACGGGTGTCCATGTGCCGGGAGAAGGCGGAGTGGATGCGACGGTAGTTCTCTCGTAGAGCCTGCTCATCTGTGACGTAAAGCGGGGTGCCGTAGCTCTCCGCTAGGCCCCAGGCGGAAACACCGCCGATGATCATCTGATTGTCTTTAGACTCGAATTCTCTCACTTCAAACACCTATGTATTTCTCATGCAGTTGCCGGATGACGCTGGTGGCATGGTCCATGGGGACCACGAAGTTCAGGGAGACATCGGATGCGCCCTCGGATATGAGCTCCACATTCGCTCCCGCCTCCCTCACCGCCCCGAATATCTCCGCTGAGGCCCCGCAACGGGCCAGGAGGTTGTCCCCCACCGCACATATGAGGCACATGTTGCTCTTGACATCGATACGGTCGATCTCCTCGCCCTCCAGGGTGTTCAGGTGACGGAGGGTCTCCTTGACATCCAGGTTGTGTATCAAGAGGGCGATGGTCGACAATGACGTGGAGATGGCGTACAGGATGACCCCGGCATCGGCAATCTTGTCGATGATGCGGGCCACCATACGGGGCCTATATGCTATCTCCGCGGAATTAACAGTTATGATGGACAGGTCCGACTTCATGGCCACGCTCCTGAGCAATTCCCCACGGGGGGCACGGAGATGATGGATTATGGTTCCGAAATCGTCAGGGTTGAAGGTGTTCTTCACCCGTAAGGGGATGTGCTTGCGCCTCACCGGTTCGATGGTGCGAGGATGCAGCACCTTGGCCCCGAAATAGGCCAGTTCTGCCGCTTCACTGTAGTTCATCTCCTCTATCGTGCGTGCACCAGAGACGATGCGAGGGTCGGAGCTCATGAAGCCGTTGACGTCAGTCCATATCTCCAAGCAGTCAGCATCGATGGCGTGCGCCACCACCGCCCCAGAGTAATCAGAACCGCCACGACCGAAGGTCAGGGGCTTACCCTCCGGACCGCGCCCATAGAATCCCGTGATGATCGGGATCTTCCCTTCGTCCAGCAATGGGCGGACGTTGTAAGGCAGGTCCCGGCTGGTCAGAGAGAGCTCTGCCGATCCCAATCCTGGCATACCTGTGGCATGAATCCCGGCCTCCTCCGATGTCAAGGCCACCGAGTCCTGCCCCAGTTCACGTAGGTAGTAGCTCAGGGTCAAGGAGGAGAATCTTTCGCCTTGAGAGGAAATGTCGTCTCGGAAGTAAGGGTCCTTGTGGCTCTCTGGATCCCGGAGTAAGTACTCCAGGTTGTCCATGCGGCGGTCCAGCTCTTCTTGGTAGGAGGCGAACAGCTCCTCTCCCAATAATTGGGAGGCTACATCCAGATGCTTCTTCCGGAGCATGTCCACGGTCTCGGAGGCATTCAACTCCCCGCTGTCCAAGTGCCCTATCAGATAATTGGTCACCCCGGACATGGCCGAGACCACCACCACGGTGGAATGCTTGCTCCGGATGATTATTTCCGCCGAACGCTTCAGAGCCTCTACGGAACCGACGCTCGTGCCACCGAATTTCATTACCGTGATCATAGGTTCAGCACCTCTCTCATGCTATGCAGTTCTCCATCCCTCTTATCTGCAATCCAGTTTATGGCCTCCACACATCCGCGGGCGAAGGCCTCCCTGGATACGGCTCTATGGGTGACTTCCAATCTCTCCATGTTACCAGCGAAGATGACGGTGTGGTCGCCCACAACGTCTCCAGCGCGCAGGGAGTGTACCCCGATCTCCCTTCCTCTCTTCTCGGCCTTCCCCTCCCGTCCATGTCGGACGGCCTCTATTCCGGTGACCGCCTGCATGGCCCGAACGGCCTCCATGGCAGTCCCAGACGGGGAATCCTTCTTCTGATTATGATGTATGTCTATCAACTCGATGTCGTAACCCGGCAGGGATGAAGCCATCATCTCGCAGAGGCGCCAGAACAGGTTCACCCCCAGGGAGAAGTTGGCGGACATCAGCGCAGAATTGTTCGTCTTTTTCAGGGCTTCCTTCAGGGACCGTACCGCCTCTTCATCCACGGCTGTGGTTCCCACCACCAGGTTGGTGTTGGTATCTGGGATAGAGGGTATGAGACGGGAAGCGGCATCCGGGGTCGTGAGGTCCACATAGACATCAGCATCTGCCAGGCATGACCGGACGGCATCCGGGCCGCAGGCCACCACGCCGGGGTACAGCTCCTTGCCGACATTGCCGCCCTGGCTGGAGACTATCGCTCCTGTCAGGTCCATTCGGGAGTCCTCCAGTATCAGCTGGCAAACCATGCGTCCCAGCTTACCGGTGGCACCTCCCACCACCACATTGATCATGGGCCAAACCTCCTAAACCAGTCCCAGCCCTTGGAGGACGGAACGTAGTTCCTCCTCATGCAATGGGCTCATGTCCATCAGAGGCAGCCTCAGGGTGCCGGAAGGCTTGCCCATCATGCGCATGGCGGCCTTGACCGGTATGGGATTGGGTTCCCGGAACAGGACCCGGAACAAGGGTAGGAGACGGAAATGCATCTCCCTGGCCTTCACCAGATCGCCGGAGATGGCAGTCCTTACCATATCTCCCACCAAGCGGGGGGCGCAGTTGGAGCTCACAGATATCACACCTGACCCTCCCATTGCCAACATGGCGAATGTCAAGGCATCGTCGCCGGATAGGACGCAGAAATCCTTGGGCCGGTTCGCAAGGATGGTCATTACCTGATCCACATCTCCGCTGGCCTCCTTTATGGCCGCCACATTCGGTAGCTCTGCCAGTCGAAGGGTGGTCTGGGCGGACATGTTGCTGCCCGTCCTTCCGGGCACGTTGTAAGGTATCAACGGGACAGAAATCGCCTCACTGATGGCCTTATAATGCCTATAGATGCCCTCTTGAGTGGGCTTGTTGTAATAGGGAGAGATGGACAATACGCCATCCACCCCCAGGTCGGCAGCGCGCCGGCTGAGGTCGATTGCCTCCTGCGTGGAGTTGCTCCCTGCCCCGGCGATGACCTTCACCCTCTTGACATGGTTCATGACGATGCGTATGACTTCGATATGCTCGTCATGGGAAAGGGTGGCGGATTCTCCAGTGGAACCGCATGGGACCACTGCCTCCACTCCCTGCTCTTCCTGGTATTCCACTAACTCTCTCAATCCCTGCTCGTCTATGCTCCCGTCCTTATGGAAGGGCGTTATCAGGGCGGTTGCTGTTCCTGAGAACATATTCAATCAGCTCCAAAGTGTTCCTTGAGTATGAGGCGGGTCCGAGTGCTCAATATGGTGTCATTGTGCCTGACCCGCTCGATTATGTCGTTCAACTGCTGCGATGATTCCACATCGACGATGATGATGATGTCCTGGTCTCCCGTGACCTCGAAGACCTCAGTGACGCCATCGAAGTTCGCCAGCTCTCTGGCGATCTCTTGGGTGTCGGTGTTCACATCGATACGAATCTCAACCAGCGCCTTGACGTTCTTGCTGCTGGTCTTGATGGTGAAACCCTTGATGATGCCGTCGTCGGTCATTCGCCTCACGCGGCTGCGGATGGTACCCTCGGACACATCCAGGTTGTTGGCGATGTCCACGAATGGACGTCGGGAATCTTTTTTCAATATCTCAACGATTTTTTCATCCAAACGGTCAATCAAAGATTTTCCCCCAAGTTGATTGATTTCGTATATACGGTTCTTGATAACAGAAAAACTGTATATAATATTTGGCAATATCCTCACAAAAATAACGAAATCTGGAGAAATTTTGAAATTCGTAACAAAGAATATTTTTATGGAGACAACAGACTCAACCCGCTCGGGGTTTTTAATAGTTACTAGCTCATGACTAACCCTCTACGAAGAACAGGAGGACGGTTTTCTGTTAGAGGAGAGGACCCTTACTATTTCTGGAATGACCTGCTCCCACTGTGCCAAGGAGGTGGAGTCCGCGGTAGGTTCTCTACATGGTGTGGAGCAAGCGGCTGTGAATCTTCCCACTGACACCCTCCGGGTGAGATTCCAAAAAGATGAGGTCGGTCTGGAGGACATCGAGGATGCGGTGCGCAAAGCCGGTTTCGATGTGCAATGGACCCGATCGAAGTTCTTGATTGAGGGCATGGATTGTGCCTCCTGCGTCCGTGGCTTGGAACAGGGTCTGGCCAGCAGGGATGGTGTCCGATCCGTGCGTGCTAACCTTTCAACTTCTGAGTTGCAGGTGGAGCACGATCCCAGGACGATCAGCAACGCTTCGATCACAGCTTTGGTAGAGGAGATGGGTTTCGCGGTGGCTGGAGCAGAGGAAGAGGAATTCTACCGCCAGGAGATGGCCCAACAGCGTCGTCTCATCCTTGTGGCAGCCATCTTTGGCATCCCCTGCATGGTTCTGAGCATGGCATTCATGATGACCGACGTGTCACTGGGTATGAGCATGCAGCAACAGCATTACCTCCTGTTCCTTCTTGCCACTCCGGTGCAGATATACTGTGGCCGACAATTCTATTCCGGGGCGTTATCTGCCCTCCGCAATCGCACCGCGAACATGGACACATTGGTGGCAATGGGCACCACAGCCGCCTACGTTTACAGCACGGCTGTGACCTTCTTCCATTCCTACTTCGGGCACGTCATGGTTTACTTCGAAGCGTCAGCCATGATCATCCTGCTCATCTTGGTGGGGAAGTATCTGGAGATGTACGCTAAAAGGGGGACCTCAGAGGCCCTCCGCAAGCTTATGGATCTGCAGCCTAGGACGGCCAACGTCTTGAGGTCCGGGAAAGAGCTGACCATCCCGATTGAGTCTTTGCTGAAGGACGACATCTTTCTGGTACGTCCTGGCGAGCAGATACCCACAGATGGGGTGTTGATTGAAGGCAGATCGTCTGTGGATGAGTCCATGCTCACCGGGGAGAGCCTTCCTGCGGGTAAGAAGGAAGGAGACGAGGTGTTCGGAGGGACTATCAACATCAATGGTAGCTTCCAAGCGAAGGTGACCCGTCTAGGCGGTGAGACCATGCTATCCCAGATAGTCCGCATGGTCGAGGACGCACAGCTGTCCAAGGCACCCATACAGCGTATCGCTGACCGGGTGGCTGCGGTCTTTGTGCCTATCGTCATCACGGCAGCCACCATCTCATTCCTTTATTGGTACTTCTTCGGCTTCTTCGATTACACCATCGACAACACCCGATTCGCCTTCTCATTGACGGCCTTCATCTCTGTGATGGTGATCTCCTGCCCCTGCGCCATGGGCTTGGCGACACCGACTGCCATCATGGTGGGCACCGGCAAAGGGGCGGAGCATGGAATTCTCATACGGAATGGGGCGTCCTTGGAAGTGGCTGGCAAGGTCAGTGTGATGGCCTTCGACAAGACTGGGACCTTGACCGTCGGTTCACCCGAGGTCACAGACGTCATCCCGTTCCAGGAAGAGGACATCATCGCCCTGGCAGCCGTGGGGGAAAGACGTTCGGAGCATCCTCTGGCCAAGGCCATACTGGCGAAGGCAGGCGGTGGCCCCTCTCCCGATTCATTCATTAACATCCCAGGGCGAGGCATCGGTTTCCAGCACGGAGGAGCAGAGTACCTACTGGGGAACGATGCCCTATTGGATGGTCATAGGGAAGAATCCCGCGCCCGGGAGGAGATGGACAGGCTGGCCGCTTCCGGCAAGACTCCCATGGTTCTCATCCGTGGCCACGAAACCCTGGGTGTTATCGGTATCGCGGACACCATCAAGCCGGATGCTCGGGAGGCGGTGGCGGCGCTCAAGAAGATGGGCATACGTTCTGTGATGATCAGCGGGGACCGCAAGGCCACGGCAGAGGCCATAGCCCGCGAACTGGGGATCGAAGAGGTCATGGCCGAGGTGCTTCCCAACGAGAAGGCAGAGGCTGTGTCCATACTGATGTCCCGCGGCGACGTTGTGGCCATGGTGGGTGACGGGGTGAACGACGCTCCGGCCTTGGCCACCGCGGATATCGGCATCGCCATGGGAGGCGGAACGGATGTGGCCGTGGAGACTGCGGACATCGTTCTGGTGAAGGACAGCGTCATGGACGCAGTGGCATCGATTCAACTGTCCAACAAGACCTTCTCCAAGGTCAAGCAGAATCTATTCTGGGCGTTCATCTACAATATCGTCTGCATACCGCTGGCCGCGGGTTTGTTCTATCCCTATCTAGGTGTACTCCTGCCACCGATAGCAGCCGCGGCCGCCATGGCGTTCAGCGATGTTACCGTGGTCGGGAACGCCTTGTTGATGAAGCGCTACACGCCACCGGTTCTAAGGACCTGAACCCTCAGGAGGGAAGCGGAAGCGGATGCGGGGGAAATCCACCACAACGCCTTCCAAGACCTTCACGCCTTCGATCTCCAACAACTCCTGTTTCTGAGAGGACCTCTCGTATCCGCCCATATATCCTCCCAGTCGGCCATCGGAAAGCACCACCCGATGGCAAGGGGTGACGATGGGCTCCGGGTTCTTGGATAGCAGCCTGCCCAGGGCCCTTGCACTCCCGGGGCGACCTATCGCTTCCGCCAGATCGCCGTAGCTGCAGACCCTGCCGGGAGGTATCCGCCTCAAGCGGGACCATACGGCCTCCTCCAGCTCAGTCATCCTTCTTCTCCCTGATCCAGATGTCACGCTGCGGGAAAGGTATCTCTATGCCATACTCGCGGAAGTTGGCATCGATGCTTTCTCTGAGTTCTCCCAATATTCGGTAATGGTCACGGAAGTCAGCAACCCATGTGAACAGTCGGAAATTCAGCGAGGAGTCCCCAAAGCCCAGGAAGCGTACTATGGGCATCTCGTCCGGGGTCTTCAAGACCTCAGGATGATCCATGGCGGCTTCCATCATGGCCTTCTTCACCATGGAGATGTCGGAACCGTACGCCACTCCGATATCGACCTTGGCCTTGTAGCGAGCGTCGGGGCGGAGGACGTTGACGATCTTGCTGTTGGCCACCACATCGTTCGGGATGGTGAAATACTGTGGGTCGAAGGTGTTGTAGAACGTGGTGCTCCTCATACCTACCCTCACCACCTCCACCACAATCCCATCATCCATCTGTAAGAGGTCACCCTCCTTGAAAGGCCTCTCGATGAGGAGTGAGAGTCCAGCGAAGAATTTTTTCAAGGTGTCCTGAGCACCTAGGGATATGGCTAGACCCAGGATACCGGCGCCGGTGAGGATGACCATGATGTCGAAACCCAAAACGGAAAGCACACCCGACAGGGCGCTCAGTGAGATCGACATCAGACCGATCCAGTTCATGAGGGGCAATAGGGAGAGGTCATTATCCATCAGTCTCTTGGAATTGAATTTGATTAGCAGGTGTCGGACTATAATCTTGTAGAGGGCCCAGGATATCTTGGCACCGAGGAGGATGTACAGAACCATGGATATAGAGCCGACTGCGATGAGAGTGGCCTCGTCCGCACCAATGATGGAGAATGATTGGACGATGCCGAAAAGCAGTACCACCAGGAGTACCGGGGTGCGCATTATCTTCAAGGTCTGGTTGTAGAAAGCCGTTTTGCTGGCTAGCTCCCTCCTCAGGATCATCGGCAGTACGAAGGCGTAAAGGGAAACCGCGATAATGCCATACAAGGCCATGGTAACGAGCAAGGCTCCCAAAGGACCATCCAGCGGATATGGCAGGGTGTTGACGAACACACCCAAGATGTGATTATAGGAATCTTCACCGGAATAGATGGAGCTGATGTCCAGAGTCACATTGAATGACAACAGCTCGGATTGGGAGACATCGGAGAGGTTGGTGACGGTGATCAGAACTTCGGCATGAACCATGGTGCTAGAGGAAAGTCTACTGGCAGTCATGATGAGTACCAACCTCTCCCCACTGCCGGGGTCGACCTGCACTGTTCCAGTTTTACCGAAAAACTCCAGTTGATAGGAATCGAGATGCGAAGCCCCATCTTGGAAATCCAGCTCTGCCTGGACATGCACGGGTGAGCTGTCATTGTTGTAGATGTACCATGACCATTCCACCTGATTTCCAGCCGCGGTTTCCATATCCAGTGACTCGTTCTCAATCACCACGTTCACCGAGGAGGCCTGGGCAGGAGCCACTGGCAAGAGTATGACCAATGCGACGGCTATCAATGCGAAAAAGAATGTCCACAGCTTGCCGTGCATGCCACTGTTAGGTGTTCTTTCAATATTATTTTTCCCACAGGGTGAAGATTTTTATCATGCATCCCCATCCGTCCATGATGGACGTCTTGGATATCTTCCGGGTGGCCTTGGCCCTGATAGTCTTGACTATGGCCTCCCGTCAGGATCTGAGGGAGCGGATGGCGGAGGACTACCACTGGATAATCATAGGTGTAGCCGGATTGGTTTACCTTTCCTATTTAATCATCAGTCAGTCTCTTCCCGGGGAATTCTTACTGCTCGTATTGGCAATGGCCATTCTTTTCGCTGATATTTTTTGGGAGCGCCCAGAAGGGCAGTGGGTTTTGTCCATTCTGATCTATGGTGTGGCCTTGTTCCTGTTGGGGGTGGTCACCATCCAATTCTATGGAGATGCTCGATTCTGGCCCTTCATGACCGTTCCGGTTTTGTTCTTCTTGTTCCTTCTATTCTATATGTTCGATATTATTAAAGGCGGGGCGGACGCCAAATGTCTGATTGCCATAGCCTTGCTCTTCCCAGACTATCCGATGATCTTCGGGCTTCCTCTCATAGCAGTACCGTCGTCCGTAGCCGCTGTTGTTCTGCCCTTCGGATTAATGGTGCTCTTCCATGCCGCCCTCTTCACTGTGTTATCGGTGTTCTATAACCTTCAGCGCAATCTAAGGGCAGGTGATTGGCGGTTCCCCCAACTCTTCTTGGGATACAAAGTCTCCATACCGGAGGCCAAAGCCGGTCAGTATTGGCCCATGGAGAAGATCAGCAACGGGAAGGTGGTCCTGACCCATAGTCCCCAGGACGATGCCCAGGGGATATTCGAGGCTTTGACGTCATTCGGCAGGGATGAGGTATGGGTGACGCCCAAGATACCATTCCTAGTTCCCATAACCTTGGCAATGATGTTCCTGGTTTCAATGGGAAACCTCATGTTCTTCCTGCTTTGAATGAACACCGTGTCTCCAGAGGACAGCCCCTGCAGATGGGTAGTTTACGACAATGTTCCTTGGCCAGCTCCACCAACAGAGCATACAGGTCCCCGAGTGCCAGGGAATCCGGCCCTAATTCCTCCTCCATCTTTTTCCTCATTGCCTCATAGTCCTGGGAAGAGCAGGCACCAGTGCGGTTAAGGACCCGTAGGCAATAGGAGGAAGCCACGAAAACGGGGCGTCCTCCTCCATATAGCAGTATGGAATCCGCCGTCTCTGGCCCGATGCCCGGCAAGGACAGGAGCTCCTCACGGCATTCATCAAGCTCACCTTGAAGCATGTGAGATATTTCTCCTCCATGGGTGTCAAGCACATGACGGGCCAGGGATTGGAGGCGATGAGCCTTCTGTCGGTAGAAACCGCAAGGGCGGACCAACTCTTCCAGGATATGGATGTCCGTTTCCGCTAGCCGTTCCACATCCAGCAGGCCATGGTCTCTGAGGGAGTCCAAGCAAAGGAGGACGTTCTCCCAACGGGTCTGCTGGGTGAGAATGGCTCCCAGGGCGACCTCGAATGCCGAGGAGCTCGGCCACCAGGACTGCACATCATATTCATTCCTCAGGAGTGAGAGCACCTCTTCGATGGTCCAAGGCAAGCATCCGACCTCACAGTATGATGTCCAATCTTTTACCGCAGATCTGGCAATGGCCATCATCCATCTTCAGTACCTTGGTCTCATAACCACGACGGTTTACAATCATCTCTCCGCAGGATGGACAGTAGGTATGGGAATCCACATGAACAGGAGCGTTGCCGATGTAGACATATTCCAAACCTTCCCCGTAGGCGATATCCCTGGCGGCCGCAAGGGTCTCCAGAGGCGTGTCAGGGACATCCATCATCAGATAGTCCGGATGGAAGCGGGTGAAGTGCACAGGAACGTTCAAGCCCAGCTCCGTGGTCACCCATTCGCAGAATTGGGTTATCTCATCTGGGTCATCGTTTCTACCCGGTATCACCAGATATGTAAGCTCTAGGTGTATCCCGCGGGAATAGACGAATCTCGCCGCCTCCAGTACTGGAGCCAATGCTGCATGGCAGGTGTTGCGGTAGAACTCGTAGCTGAATCCTTTGATGTCGATGTTCATCCCCTTGATGACCTCGCAGAGCTCCTGCAGAGGGGGAAGGTTGACATATCCGTTGGTGACCAGTATCCCATGCAGGTCATCCTGGCCCCTGAGGACGTCAACCACATACTCCTGCCATATCGTGGGCTCGTTGTATGTGAAGGCCAGGTTGCGTATCCCTTTGCTCCGGCAGAGGTCACGCAGTTTCTCTGGCTCCATGAACACCGTGTCCCTTTCGCCGATCTTGGTCTGTGATATGGTATGATTCTGACAGTGGTCGCAGGATAGGTTGCAACCCAGGCTTCCGACCGAGAGGACCTCTTCCCCCGGATGGTAATGGTACAAGGGCTTCTTCTCCATAGGGTCTATGTTCAGGGACGAGACCTGCCCATAGTTAACCGCCTGCAGGATGTCTGGGCCGGCCCTTCTGGTACCGCAACGTCCTCTGGATCCTTTTTGAATCACACAGAAGTTGGGGCATAGAAGGCAACGGTAGCGTCCATTAACGACCTCATAATATCGGGACTCAACGGCGGAAGTGTTCATAGCCTTGGTCACCTAGGCTAAATATTGAGCTATCTCTGATTAATACGTTTTCATGACCGTCCACCACCCTGCCGATGATGGTGAAATCCACGTCCAGGGCATGCACGTGACCAAGGAGCTCCTTGCGGATGGTGAACAATAGCTCGTATTCACCACCGAAATTGAGCATGAGTTCCTCTTCTGGCACGCCTTCCTCTATCAACCGGGAGACGTGTGGCCCGGCAGGAAGCGATTCCCAGAGGATCTGCATACCTACGCCGCTGGCCTCCGATACCTGCGCCACAGAGGCGGATAGACCATCGGATAGATCCATACAGGCGCTCACGGCGCCGCTTCTAGCCAGGTCCCGACCCTCCCTCAATCGAGGACGAGGACGGAATAGGGTCATCCTGGCGGATGGGAGGTCCAAACCTTTCTGGATGGAATAGAAACCGGCAGCCGCCTCGCCCAGATGCCCAGTCACCGCAACCAGGTCCCCTACCTCGGCCCCCTTCCTGCTGAGGATCTCCTCTCTCTTCAAGACTCCCAGGGCAATGCCGGCCACCAGGCCTTCTCCGTTCTTGGTGTCCCCTCCGATGATGGGTGCCCCATTGGCACTGGCGCACTCCTGCATCCCGGCCACGACCTCTTGCAGATCCTCCACCTCCATGTCCTCAGGCATGGCCATTGCCGAGAGGAAGCCGATGGGTTCAGCACCCATGCTGGCGAGGTCGCTGAGGTTCACCGCGACCGACATCCATCCGAAATCACTCAGGGTCATGCCCTCTGGCATATGGCGGCGGAAGCTTACAAGGTCAGTGCTGACTACCAGACACTGATCACCCAGATCTATCACGGCGGCGTCATCGCCCGGTCCGATCAGCACATCGCTACCGATCATGCCTTTGATGATATCCACCAGGCGCCTCTCCCCCATCTCCTTGAGCTTGGCCATATGCCTGTTCCCAGGTCAAGGCATGAGATAACCTTTTCTGTCCCTTTAACCAGAAATTCCTCGCTAACGAATATTTCTAAATATCCATCTACATACCGAACGACGGTTCTGGCGATGAAGTTGGATATCAGATACGGTCGGGACGGCCACGAGACGGTCCGCATACCGGATGAGTGTCTCATCGGGGTATTCTCTCCCAATGAGGTCGAGGCCCTGTCGGCAGACGATGAGATAGAGGCCGCTCTGGACAGTCCCTTCGGCGCCGAGGGCATCGAGGCTTTCCTGCAAGGGGGGAAGGACGTGGTCTTCATCGTCAATGACGGCACCCGGCCCACGCCCACGGCCCAGGTGCTCCAGGCTTTGTCTCGTCGTATGGACCTCCGTAAGGCCCGTTTCCTCATCGCCACTGGAACCCATCGGGCACCGACGGATGAGGAGTACGACTTCATATTCGGTGAGCTCTACGAGTCTCTTCGGGACCGTATTCATTCCCACGATTGCCTTAAAGATTCCATGGTGGACTTAGGTTCCTCCAAGAACGGCACGGTGATGGAAGTCAACCGCATGGCCGTGGAGGCGGACCGTCTGGTGATCATAACCAGTGTGGAGCCGCATTATTTCGCCGGTTACACCGGAGGTCGGAAGTCCTTCCTCCCCGGGGTGGCATCTTTCCGCACCGTGGAACAGAACCATCGTTTGGC
>JAQUUA010000062.1 GCA_028694055.1 Candidatus Methanomethylophilaceae archaeon
GCGGGCGAGTCCGTTCTGATGACGCAGACCTGGTCCAGCATCACCCCCACCCTGGGTGTGCAATGGGTGACTTTCGAGCTCCAGGTCACCGTAAACCCGGATGCCAGCATCCCAGAGGCCTCTTATGCCGGCAATCAGGCTTCCCATACATTCTTCGTCAATGACAACCGCCCCGACCTGGCACTCAGTTATCTGGCCACATCCGTGGGCAGCGAAGGGCCGCTGGGCGAGGCCATAGAAATCCACTTCCGGGTGGACAACTTCGGCTCTTCCACGGCCTCCGCGCCTATGCTCACACTCTATCTGGACAATGGGACGGAGGTGCAGATCGTCAACGTCACCCTCTCCCCTATCGCTGCCGGCGCCAACTTGAACACCAGTGTCAGCTGGTCCATCCGTGGTGACGTCGGCGTCCAGCAGATCACGGCAAAGATCAACGAGTTCAACACCACCCCGGAACGCAACAGCAGCAACAACCAGATGTCCGTGGCCTTCGAGGTCACGGCCCTCATACCCGAGCTGCGTCTTACCAGCAACATGGTGAACTACAAGGTGGGCGACCTCATGGTTGTGTGGGGCACACTGCTGAACGCCAACAACGACACCGAACGCTTGGCCTCCACCCCTGTG
This sequence comes from Candidatus Methanomethylophilaceae archaeon, assembly GCA_028694055.1. GTDB lineage: Archaea > Thermoplasmatota > Thermoplasmata > Methanomassiliicoccales > Methanomethylophilaceae > JAQUUA01. The sequence continues at coordinate 631 of JAQUUA010000062.1, forward strand.
GTCCTGACCATCCGGGATGGTGACGGACGGTTGATCAACACCTACACCCTCACCACGGACCTCAGCGGCTACTTCCGTCAGGAGATACCGGTAACCGAGCTCATGGCCGGTTCCACGACCATCACCGCCACCGCCACATACGGCAACGAGACCGCCGCGATCACTCTGGACCGGCAGATATCCTCCGGCATATCCGATGGCGGTCAGTCCTGGTGGATGTGGATCATAATCATATTGGTGATGGTCCTGATCATCATCATCTTCTCCTTCTACATCTACCGCTACAGCATCGGCAAGATGGTGGAGTGCGGCGAGTGTCACTCTCTGATCCCGGAGGCCTCGCACCGCTGTCCCAACTGTGGTGTGGACTTCGAGGTGGGCACGGCCAAGTGCAGCGAGTGCGGAGGGTGGATCCCGGCCAACTCCAAGAAGTGCCCGGAGTGCGGGGCGTCGTTCATCGGCACCATCGTCACGGATGAGGAGGAGAGCGACTACATACAGCTCATGCGGGAAGGCTACGGCCTCTTCGTGGACACCTTCCGGGCTCAGGCCCAGGAGGAGTTGGGCAAGAAGTACAACGACCGGCGCTTCCTGAGCTGGTGGACCGACCACCCCGAGCACATCACCTTCGAGGAGTGGCTGGCCAAGGAGGAGGCCTCCCGCAAGGAGCAGACCTTCAAGTGCCCCTCCTGCGGCACCGTGAACGCCAAGGGCGCCAAGCAGTGCATACGCTGCAACCGTAGTTTCGTCCGGGCCAACACCTCCGTTCTGGAAGACGAGGAGAAGGCCGCCGCCCCCATCCGCCGCGTGGTCCGCAAGCGCAAGGTCGCCGAGGTCCCCAAGAAGGAGGCTACCGAGGACAAGGAGACGGAAGAGCCGGCCTTGAAGAAGAGGACCGTCCTGCGAAAGGAGGACGTGGAAGCCAAGAAGGAGCCGGAAGAGGAGAAGGAGGAGTGAGCAATCACTCCGTAGGCACCTGGTCCTCCTTCAGGAGGGCCTCGGTGCGCAGGGACTTCAGCTTCTCCCTGATCTCCTTCACCACGGTCTGCGGGTCGCGGTAATAAGCGGAGACGATCTTGGCCACCCGACGGAAGTTGTCCACGCCGCTGAGCCTCATGTATTCCAGGATGTCTATGCGGCGCTTCACCTCCCTCTCCATCTCCCGAGGGGACCAGTTGCGTATGGCCCTCGCCTTCTCATAGATGTAGGAGTGTCCGGAGTAGTAGAAGCTGTCATCCGCGGGGTTCCAGGTGAAGACGGTGTTGGTTATGAGCTCCCCGGAATCAGGGTCGATGCCCACGATCTCCGTCAAGGACTTCACCCTGCGGGCCATCTTGGAGCCCACCTTCACCTGTCCCTGCAGCATGATGACGTCCAATGATGTCAACAGGGCGCGGGGGAGGTTGATGGGCTCGTTCTCCATGCGGTGCACCATGGAAGGCACGTCCTCGGCATGGAAGGTGGAATAGGAGGGATGGCCGGTGGCCATGGCTTGGAAGACCACATAGGCCTCCGCCCCCCGCACCTCGCCCACCATCATGTACTGCGGCCTCTGACGCAAAGCGGCCTTCAAGAGGGCGAACATGTCCACTTCCCCGCCCATCTCACCGCCGAAGGCTTGACGGGTGACGCTGGGGATCCAGTTCTCATGCGGCAGGTTCAGCTCCCGGGTGTCCTCTATGGACACGATCTTCATCTGCGGAGGTATGAACAGCAGGGAGGCGTTCAAGGTGGTGGTCTTTCCGCTGGCGGTACCGCCGCAGACCATGATGGAGTTGCCGAACTCGATGCATATCCACACGTAGGCCATCATCTCTGTGGACATGGTCTTGAAGCGGATCATGTCCACCGGGGTGAAGGGGTTCTCCCGGAAGCGGCGGATGGTGAAGGAGGAGCCTCTCTTGGTGACATGCTTGCTGAGGGTGGCGTTGAGACGGGAGCCCTCTGGCATGGTGGCATCCAGCATGGGGTTGGCCACCGAGATGTGCTTCCCGCAACGTTGTGCCAGCCAGGTGACGAAACGGTCCAGTTCCGCTTCGCTCTGGAAACGGATGTTGGAACGGATGGAGCCGAAACGGCGATGGTAGATGTAGATGGGGATGTCCACCCCGTCGCAGGAGCAGTCCTCCACGTCCGGGTCACGCATCATGACGTCGATGGCACCGTAACCCACGAAGTCCCGTTGGATGTAGTAGATGATGCGTTGCAGGGACATCTCGTTCAGGTCTATCTCCATCTCCTTGAGGATGATGTGCGTGGCCTCCTCCAGGATCTGCAGGCGGTCCTGGTCTGAGACCTCGGGTCCGGCCTGGTTCAAGGTGGTGGTGAGGGCCTTCTTCAATATCTGCAGGAGAACCGCTTCGTCCTCGGAGATGTCCGGCTCTATGACCTCGTAAAGGTACTCGCCCAGCTCCCGGTCGTAATTGATGCGCACGAAGGTGTACTTGTGCCGGATGGTGTTCATCTCCACCTCCCGCACCGAGGGGTCTCGGTGATGCGGGATGGTGGTTATCTCCCGGTCCTCATGGATGGCCACCGGCACCTTGATGCGCACCGGGGTGTCCATGATGTTGACCAGCATGGAGCCGTACTTGGAGCTGAAGGAGGCCCGGGTCTTGGCTCCCGTGACCTCCGGCGGTGGTTTGGACCAGGGCAGGGCCAATCAGGCACCTCCCAGGATACGCAAGGCCAGCACTCCGCTGAGGAGCATGATGAAGGAGTGCCGCATACCGTTGGATATGGACCCGTCCGCCAGCACCCCGGCCATGAGGCCGTCGCCCACGGCGTGGACTATGACCGAGAGCACGAAGACTATCTGGATCTGGGCTATGACCCCGATGTTGATCATGCTCACGCCGCTGCCCTCGACCTCGGTGTTCATCATGCTGGGCAGGAAGACGCTGTTCATGATGAATATCGTGGCGATGAAGACGAAGTAGGCGATGTAGATGACGATCATATAGGTGGCCATCTCCAGTTTCCTCTCGTCCTCCGAGAGCTGCACCTGTCGGGCATCGTGCGCTACCATGGCCAGGACATCGGCGACGTTGCCGCCGGCATCGTTGGCCTTGATGATTATGGCGATCATCCTCTGCACCAACGGGGTCTTCACCCGGTCCACGAAGAGTTGTAAGGCATCGGTGACGGAGACCCCCCACTCTATCTGGGCGGCCATGCGTTTGATCTCCGGAGTCAGCTTCCCATACTTGCCGTAGGAGGCGATGCGTATGGCGTCAGCCAAGGTCATGCCGAAGCGCCCGGCTTCGGCCACATCCCTCAGGAAGTCCGGAAGACGCCTCTCGATGTCCTTCTTCTTCTTGATCTGGACGGAGTTGTAGAACCCATAGGGGCCGGTGGCGATGGCCAAACCTATCGCCAGCAGGTCATACCATTCCAGTGGCTCCACCGAGAAGCTCCCCAGGGCCACCAGGGCGGCCATGGCGAAGACCAGGAAGGCCAAGGCCAGGCATACGATCAGAACGATCATGCTGGTGTTCAGGCCGCTCTTCTTATGGAGCAGGTCGACCTGCAACGGCGGGGGCGTATGGTCCTTCTTGTGGAACAGCTCCATCAGATCACACCCTGCTCTCCTCGGTCATGTTCCATACGAAGAACACGAAGGCCGCTTGCGTCATCGGCACCATCAGTCCCACAATCATGTACAGCATGGTCACGGCGTAATCCGCCGAACCCGATCCCACGATGGTCATGACCGCCATGATGACCACCAGGAACAGAGGGAAGGCCACCACCACCGTGACATAGGTCTCGGCCATCAGCCCCAGGGTCTCCAGCATGGAGGCGTTCTGCAGGCGGGACTCCTTCTCGAAGATGTCCGCCTTCTGCAGGAAGTAGGGCTTCAAGCGGCCTCCGGATGTGGAGGTGGTCACCACTCCCTGCAGGAAATCCTGGAACTTCATGGAGGGGGTGCGGCTGGCGGCGCGGGACACCGCGGTGAGGATATCGATCCCCAGGAGCTCCGTGTCCCGGGTGATCCATTCCGCCTCCCTCTTTATCTCGCCGTAGATGTCTTGCCTCGCCAACTCCTTGAATATGACATCCACGTTCACGTTGGCGGAGGCCAGAGCGGATATGAAGCTCATGGCCGCGCCTATCCTCTTATCGATGTCCCGGCCTCTGGTTTTGGCGTTTGAACCGGGCAGGGCGTTGAGCAACACGTAGATGATCATGGGGAGCATGAAGGCCACCATGATGGGCACCACCATGCTGATCATCATCGGCATCCCCATCATCCCCAAGAGGAAGTACAGGACCACGGCTACGATTATCGACACCACGGTGCCCAGGAGAGTGGTCATCCATACGTAGGCCTTGTACTCCTCGGCACGTACCGACATGTGGGCCTGCAGGAGGACGTCCTCCAGCTTGGGGTCCGGCTCACCTTTCAAAGCCATATCCCCGAATACCTTCCAGCAGAAGGCCTGGTAGGCGCCGAGCTTGATGTAATCCGGTTTCAAGCCCTTCTGCAGACGCACCAAGCGGGGCGGGAGACGCTCTTGCTTGTCCTCGGACCGCTTGGTCTTGGAATAGCTCTTTTCGGCGCTGGAGTCCAGACGCGAGAAGACGTCCGATACCTCAGGTGACACGGGCCACCCCCTTCTTACCCAGCCGCTTCCAGACGATCTTCATCACTTTATCCGGCTCGTTATAGTAACGGTTGATGAGGGACCAGATCTGCCGGTGGTCGGTCATCTCCTTCTTCTCCATGTAGTTGATGATGTCCACCCTTCGCTGGAACTCCTGCGCCATGTCCTCGTGGGTGATGTTCTTGGTCTCCACCAGCTTGTCGAACATGAAGCTGTGGCCACGGTAATGGAAGGTGTCCAGGGCCTGGTCCCACTCGAACACGGTGTTGGTGATTATCTCGTTGGTGTCCGGCTCGAAACCGACGATCTCCACCACCTCCTTGATGCGTCGGACCATGTCCTTGCCCACCCTCGCAGGCGATTGGATGATCACGTTGCGCAGGGCGGTGAGCATTATGCGGGGGCAGTTGATGGGAGGGTTCTCCAGACGGCTGACCATGGACTTCACGGAGTCGGCGTGCATGGTGGAGTAGGTGGTGTGACCGGTGGCCATGGCTTGGAACATGGTATAGGTCTCCTTGCCACGTACCTCTCCCACGATGATGTAGTTGGGCCTCTGACGCAAGGCGGCCCGCATGAGGTCGTACATGTCGATCTCGCCCGGCATCTTTTCCTCCCCCTGATCGTCCCCAGACCCGGCGCGGGTGACGCTGGGGATCCAGTTCTCATGCGGGAGGTTGATCTCCCGGGTGTCCTCCAGGGTGACGATCTTCGCTCCCGGGGGGATGAAAAGTGAGACCACGTTCAAAGTGGATGTCTTCCCGGCACCGGTGCCGCCGCAGATGAGCATGGACTCGCCGTTCTCCACCGCCATCCAGAAATAGGCCATCATCTCCGCTGAAGCGGTATGGTAACGGACGAGGTCGGTGGGTGTCAGCGGACGGTCCTTGAAACGGCGGATGGTGAATGTGGAGCCGTGGGCTGTGACCTCGTCGGAATAGGTGGCCTGCACCCGGTGACCTTCTGGCGTGGTGCCGTCCAGCAGAGGCTCGGACACGGTTATCTGCCGACCACAGGTCTGTCCTAGGAAGATGATGAAGGAGTCCAGCTCCTCCTCTACATCGAAACGGACGCTGGTCTTCACGCTCTCGAACTTGCCGTGGTAGACGAATATGTTGCTGCGGTTGCCATCGCAGGAGATGTCCTCGACATGGTCGTCCTTGGTGAGGACGTCTATGGGCCCGTAACCGATGAAGTCCCGGACGATGTAATAGTTGATGCGGGTCTTGGTCACCGGCGTGATCTCTATGCCCCGGCTCTCCAAGAAGGACTGCACGCTCTGGATGATGTACACTTCCTTGTCCATCTTGCTCAGTCGTTCCCAGTCGTAGTTCAAGGTCCTCTGTAGGGTGTCCTTGATCCTTGCCAGGAGCACTTTCTCATCATCCGTGAGGGTGGGCTCCAGGACGATCAGCCTGGTCTCGGCATTTTCCTTGTCCAGGATGACCTGGACGTAGGTGAGGTTCTCGGTGACCGGGTATAGGTCCAAGACCTCTATGAGGTCCTCGGGATACTCCGGTATGGTGGTGATGCCAGAACCAAGGCCCTGTGACCAATCCACCCTCTTCTGGAGCTCCCCCATCGGTAACCTGACGATGCTGGCATCCCCGCTCATAATGCCACGGAAGAAGCGGAAATACGCTCCTTTGAGGCGATCCTTGAAGGAATAACCAGGACCGACCTTCAGGGTCTCGTTTGGGGGTTGCTTAGCTTCGTCCATTTGATCACTCCAAAACCATCTGGGTCTTCACCATGGTGTATTGCAGGCTGTAAACGTTGCTTATCGTGAGGGTCACGGTGTTGTTGCCGGAATCGTAATCAAAGTCCGCGTTAGCGGGGATGGAATCATGGATGGTCTCCGCCCATTGTGCCCAAGCGGCAGCATCCTGGCTCACCCATCTTAAGGTTACATCGCTGCCGTTGACGATGTGGGTCTGCTGCGTCGCTGCTTCGGTGAGGGTCACGGCAACTCCCACCGTCCCGAATGACTGATGGAAGTCGTTGTCCATCACGAAATCGATCTGGTTGACCCGCCG
>JAQUUA010000063.1 GCA_028694055.1 Candidatus Methanomethylophilaceae archaeon
CCAAGAACACCGGTAGCTTCCCCGGTTCTTGACCGGGGCTGAGAACGTCTTTTTCCCGGTCTGCCCGGCCTTCCACCACTTGGAATAAGGCATACTTCTCGCAATGGCCGAAGTGGCCGGAGACATCTTCTCCCTCCAGGGCTATGGCCAATCTCACTGGCTCACCTGCCCTCTCTTGCCCATTCGCATGCCCCGGCCTCTTCCTCGTCCACAACGACCTGCTTGCCTTCCGAATCCCGGTTGGGTGTTCCTGGTGGTTGCATCGTCTTGGCCGCATGAGCCCATTCTTCTTCCGGTCATGGCTCCCTGGCCCATAGGGCCGGTTCCATCTTGTCCTGGCATTTATTTCACCTTCCTATCTGTATTATTACTCATATGAGCAATAATCTATTTAAGATTAACCCCGTTAATATCAGGATTCGGGGGTATCCCTGTCAGTGTTGCTATAAATGTCCAGTGTCACAAATGGTACATGAACTCCGCTATGCCGTAGCCGCGACGACCCGCCCAACGGTATTCGGCCAGAGTCTCCACGATCACCGCTTTGCTTCCATCCGCTCCTTCGAAAGGCATCTCCGCCCTCTTGCGGACCTCTCCTTCCACCTCGTACAACCATCCGTCTTGGTCCTCCAGGTGGAGGCGGAAAGAAGTGGGATTCCGTTCACCGTTCTGCACGACCTCTGACCGAATCGAGCGCAGAGGCCTACTAATCTCCCCGTAATGGAGGAACCCACAATCCACCTTGCCTGCCTCCATCACCAACTGAGTGAGGTTGAAGGCCTCGGTTTCGCTGAATTGGGCGTTGATCCACAACCAGTTCTTGGGCGAACCCCAGTCTCGCACACCGATGCTGCGGTCCCTCTCCCCCATGCCGTTGATGTCGATGAGGTTGCCATCGATGTCCAGGGTGCCTTTCAGCGAACCAAACTGCTCATAGTGCTCAGAAGCGACACTGGCGCTGATCTCCGCCTCCGCCTCTCCGGCGCAACGGCGGTAATCGAACTCTGGATGCATGGGTCGCCATCGAATGTCCATATCAACGTTCCTCGGCTGCCCCTGACGGTCATAAAGGGGACCTTGGTAACGAATCTGCCAGTGTTCATCACCCAGGGGCAAGAACTCCATGCCAAGGCACTGGAAGGCATCGTTATCCATGGGGGAATCGCTCTTGATACCCACCACTTCCTGGCCAATCATCAGGAAGAAGAACAAGCTCTTCTGCCCTCGGTTCGGTTTCATGCCAATGCGCATGAAACCCGTGATGTCAGTTCTCTGGTCATGGAAGTTGAAGTAACGGCTATGGTTGAAATCCAGATGTTCGGTGTTCATGTATTCTCCTCCTGATTCTCGTCATGTATGGTTATGCATCCCCGGTTACCGTCCAAGGTGATTATCTGTCCTGTGCACAGCAGGGAAGTGGCGTTCTTGACGGCCGTCACTGCCGGTATGCCATATTCCCGGGAAACGACCGCTCCATGCGACAGTATGCCTCCGGTCTCGGTTATGAGCCCCCCCAGCTTGGAGAATACCGCTGTCCATCCCGGGTCGGTGTTGCTGGTCACCAGGATCTCCCCGGCCTGGATGCCTGAGAGGCCCTTTATGGAACCCACCACCCGTACGCGGCCAGTGCATATCCCCGGGCTGGCGGAAGTGCCGGAGATCATGGATGAATCCTCTGACCTCACAACGCTGTCATCGAACTCCAAGCGGCGACGGAGGAACTTGGGCGGGAGGCTGTGGCGGTTACGCATGAACTCCATGCGTCTCCCTTGGATGTCCAGCTCTGAAGGCGATAAGTCTCCATCAATGATATCGAAGACCTCCTCCTTGGTCAAGAAGAACACGTCCTCTGCCGTCACCAGATGGCCTCCTGCCTCCAGCCTGCGACCGTACTCCAGGAATACAAGTCTTTGCCGGAAGAGGATGTGGTCCAGGTAGAAACGTTGGTTCTCCCGGAACACCAGATATGTCTGGGCCAGCTGGAGAACGGTCCGGAAGAGACGAACCCGCAATGACCCACCCGGCATGGTCGCTATCCGTGCCATGATCTCCTTCTCCGCCTGCGCTCTCTCCCGATTCTTCTTGGATTCCAAGGCGGCAAGGTCTAGATCGGACACCGATAGGGTTCGCAACACATCCACCACCTGGGTGAGGTCCTCCCTCCATCGCGGGAAGAAGATCTCACGGGTATGGGAGCGGTGACCGAACTCATCCAGGAATAATTGCAGGCCGGAATTGACATCCTGAAGAACGGGGTCTATGCGCAGGTCCCTAATGATGTCCGGTGTGGCTCTTTCTTGGAAGGCCCGCAAGGCCTCCGGTTGGGAACGAATGGTCTTAGCCAGCTCTGAGAACCCAATGTTGGTCTGGATGGTCTTGTTTCCTGGGAGCCCGGAGATGACACTTGAGTACAGTTCCCCGTCTCTGTCGTCCAACCAAGCCCTCAACCATTGCTTGACCGCCAGATTGGTGGCTATGGAGTGGGACACCATGCCATAGCGTATGAGGCGGTAGTGCTTCACGGCTCCTTCCACAAGGGAATCGAACCACCCGCGCAGCTCCTGGTCGCTTAGTTGATCCAGAAGGACGGAATCGAATTCCTGGCATAATTCCAGGAAGGAGTCCGCCCAGCTCCGATAGGCCTTGTCCGTGCGGTTCATCATGCCGTCCGGGTCCCGAATAGCCACCAGCACCTGCGACATGAGGGTAGATATCAGGGAGGATTTTGCTGCTTGTATGCGGGCTTGGTCCTGCACCGGGAAGTAATTTAGAAGTTCAGAGGAGCGGGCGAAGCGAGGATAGTAGGTGAACACCTTCTCCAGGACCTCGGCGTTGAAATAGACGTGAGAGCGGTGTAAGCGGAGCAGGACGGCCTCGGTTATGTCCTTGTATCCCATGATGCGAGCGCCTTCGTGGTTGACAATCTCGGTAAGCATCTCTCCCATCACGGAGAAGAAAAGCGGTGAGGTGACATCCGCCCAGTATTCGTCACCATAGGCTCTGGTCCACAATATGTCATCCCCCTGGTCTTCAGCCACGGTGGTGATGGGCCGGGACTGCAAGAGGAAGAATTCATTTTCAGCGAAGGCCCACTCTACATCCTGGGGGCTCTGGAAGAAGTCCTCCAGCTTCTCCGCCCAATCAACCAAGGTCTTCAACTGATGTTCTTGCAAAGAGGCTTGGCTGGCCTTTTCAGCTTCCAGATCGCACCAGATGTTCTCCGCCCCCTGCCGGAAGCAGGCTAGGTTTTTTTCAGAGATCTGGTAATCCAGCAATCGATGGTCCTTGGGACTGAGTACGAACCGGTCCGGTGTCACGAGTCCAGAGGCTATGGACTCCCCCAAACCCCAGGAGGATTCCACCACCACCTCGTCCATCCCGTTCAAAGGGTTGCGGGTGAACATGATTCCAGAGGATTCCGGGTCCACCATCCTCTGCACCAACACCGCCATCCCTGTTTCCAGTTGAGGGACGCGGGAGTCGTGCCGATACTTCATGGCCCTCTCGTTCCAATAAGAGGCCCAGCACAAGGCAGTCTTGGATGCCACATCATCCATGGAAACGTTGAGGTAGCTGTCCTGTTGACCGGCGAAGCTGGCTTCAGGGAGGTCCTCGGCCACCGCCGAGGAGCGCACAGCGAAATACCCCTCTCCCAAGGAAGGAATGGACTCCTTCAAGGCGGTTAGCAACAAGGGAGGCAAAGGCTCTGCCGAAATCATCGCCTGTATTAGTCGGGAGCCACTGCGCAGCGACCCCTCATCTTGAAAGTCGATTCCAGTGAGAACAGATGTTATGCGGTCACGAAGGTCGGACGAATCTAGAAAAGCCTCGTAGGCATCCACGGTCACCGCCAATGCTGGAGGAACGGGGAATCCCGCCCGGAACATCCTGGCCAGGTTCAAGGCCTTGCCTCCCACCTTGGTCAATTCTGCATCCCCATCGATCTCAGGTAAACTTCTTATAAGTGCCTCCATGTTCCGACCGCCCCTGGAACGGTTTGAGGTTTATATCATATTATGCACCTGGATGGGAAACAGTCGTTACCGAGGCAATGGAATTATACGCCACCTTGTCTATGTTCCATTGATGATGGAAGCGCTGAACGAACTCTCCCGTCGCATAAAGGCCACCATCGGCCTGGTCACCGATCCTGCTGAGAGAGGCAGGGAACTGTACCAGGGGGCGGATGGAACCCCCACCACACAGATCGACAAGCTGGCGGAGAACGTCGTCCTGGGCTACCTGGAGGAGAAGGGCATAGAGCTCAACGTCCTCAGCGAGGAGATCGGTTTTGTGGATCGAGGGGCGGGCAAGACCCTGGTGCTGGACCCCATCGACGGCACCTACAACTCCATAATGGGGGTGCCGATGTACACGGTGTCCATGGCCATCGGCAAGCAGAGCATCCGGGATGTGGATATCGGATACGTGCGCAACCTGGTCACGGACGACCTCTACTATGCAGAGAGGGGCAGAGGGGCATTCCTCAACGGCCAACGTGTTAAAGCCAGCGCCAGGAAGCCATTGCAGGATATGGTCATGATAATGTATCTGGGCAATGGGGTCCACCCGGACACCTTCCGTCTGGTGAAGTCCGTGAAAAGGACTCGGGCTTATGGATGTGCATCAATAGAGATGTCATTGGTGGGTACAGGCGCCGTCGACGCCTTCATCATGAACTCCGAGGATGTCGGCAAGCGTATCCGGGTCACGGACATCGCTGCCAGCCACCTATTTCTGCGAGAGGCCGGAGGCGAGGTCTACAACTTGGACGGAACATTGATGGACATGCCATTCGACCTCGCCGCCAGGAGCAATTTCCTGGCAGTAGGCGATCCTGCCTCGAGGGAGGAGATACTTTGAGATACGGCCTTTATGCCAACCTGGGGGTGGAGATGGCAGAGGAGCTCTCCCGGCAGGTGTTGGAATGCCTGGATGGCGAGGAGGTATGTCTGGAGACGGATGTGGCTTCTCGGCTGGGAATGAACGGCTGTCCGCTGGAGGAGATGGATGTGGACATCCTGATAACCATCGGCGGGGATGGCACCATGCTTAGAGCCATGCAGAAGAGCGATGCCATGATCATCGGGGTCAACGCCGGTGTGGTGGGTTTCCTCACCGAGATAGACCGGGACCAGGTCAAGGAAGGGATTGCCCGCCTTCGCAACGGCGATTATTTCATAGAACGCAGGATCAAGCTCCGCACGGTATACGAAGGGAAGGAGATGGCGGAAGCGGTCAACGAAGCCGTCATCCATACCGATGCTGTGGCCAAGATCAGGCATTTCCGGGTTTATGTGGACGGAAGGCTGGCCAGCGATCTGAGGGCGGACGGTGTCATCGTGGCCACTCCCACGGGGTCCACGTGCTACGCCATGAGCGTAGGGGCTCCTATCATAGACCCGGGGGTGAACGCCTTCGTTTTCGTTCCCATGGCGCCGTTCAAGTATGCTGCCCGGCCTATGGTGGTCCCCACCAGCTCCACCATCACCGTGGAGCTACCTCTGGACAGAGGTTGCCTGCTGGTGATCGATGGGCAGAGGGAATACCACATACCTGGCAAGACCAAGTTGGAATTCTCCCTCTCCAAGGGCTACTGCCGTTTCATCCGATTCGAGGATAACTTCTACGAGAGGATGCACGACAAGCTGGTGACATCGTTATGAGGAGAGTTCATGCCATAGAGGTGCAGGTCCTGGAGATGATCAACGCCTCTGCCCAGTCCGTCGACCCCAATGAGTTCTTGTGCATGATGAGGGCGGAGGACGGCGTGATCATGGAGCTAGTACTACTTCCCGGGACGGTCTCAGGTGACAGCCATGGCATTATCGATGTATGGATGGCGCCAGTGGACTTCTCACTCTGTGGTTCTGTGCATTCCCACCCTGGCCCCAGCCACCGGCCTTCCGATGACGACCTGGAGTTCTTCCGCCGTTGGGGCGGGGTGCACATCATCAGCTGTCGACCCTATGACATGGGCAGCTGGGGCGCCTACGACTCCAATGGCCGAAAGGTGGATTTGAAAGTGATCCACTAACGGATGAACGACCCTGGGCCGATGACTCCCTGCGCTTTGCCTCCCGGGCCGATAGATGCTCCTTGGTGGATGATGGTGCCGGGCAAGATGATAGAGTTGATGCCGGTGTTAACATTGTCCCCCATGATGACTCCCAGTTTCCGAAGTCCGGTGTCCACCTCTCGATCCTTCACCTTTACTCGGATGCTGGAATGGTCAAAGCGTAGGTTGGCAACCTTGGTTCCTGCGCCCAGGTTGCAGTTCTGCCCGATGATGCTGTCGCCCACATAGGTCTGGTGCGGAATCTTGGAACCAGCAAAGACCAAGGTGTTCTTGACCTCGCAGGGATTCCCCACCCGGCAGTCCTGTCCCAGGCAGGTGTGGGCACGGATGTAGCAGTTAGGCCCGATGTCACAGCCAGTGGATATGTACACCGGCCCCTCGATATACGATCCGGAGCGGATCCTTGCCCCTTCTTCCACCACCACCGCTCCATGTATGTGGCAGCCAGGCTCCACCTTCCCATCAATGCGCCTTTCCATATGCTCCATGATCTTGCGGTTGGCCTCCAGCAGGTCCCAGGGACTGCCGATGTCCAACCATTCCCCTTGGAGTTCATGGACCGCCACGCCCTCCTTGGCAGCCATAAGGCTCAAGGTGTCCGTGATCTCGTACTCTCCCCGGGAGGAGATGGCAGTGGAACGGATATATTCAAAAATCGAAGGGTCCAAGAGGTAGATGGAGGCGTTGATGAGGTTCCCGACCGGTTTCTGTGGCTTCTCCACGATCTCCCTCATCATGCCGTCTTGCACCCAGAGGACTCCATAGGCGGAAGGGTTCTTCACCGCCACCGCAGACATCACCGATGCATCTTTCGACTTATGGATGTCAATCATGGACGCTAAGTCCAGAGAGGACACCATGACGTCTCCGGCCATGCAGAAGAACGGTTCTTGGAACCGTCCATCCGCCATGCCTATGGCATGGGCGGTGCCTTTCCTCTCCTTCTGTTCAATATAATCGATCTCCAACCCAAGGGAGGACCCTTTTTGATAGAATTTTCGTATGCGCTCGCTCTGGAACCCCACCACGATGCTGACCTTGGTCACTCCCACTGCTTTCAATGCCTCTAGGGTATGGG
>JAQUUA010000064.1 GCA_028694055.1 Candidatus Methanomethylophilaceae archaeon
CGTGCGACGGGTATTCGTGAAGCAGGCCCCTGGTGTCGAAGGCACCTTGTACATCCTACTGAAGATGATTCAGGACGATGACAAGCGTAAACGCTTCCTGATACCCCTGGGCATGATATTCCTGATACTGGGGATTTTCTCGGTCACTCCTGACCTGGTGTCCCTCTTGAGCACAGGTAACCTCAACTACCTCTCTGGCATGATGGGAGGGGTCCTCATGTTGGTGCTGGGATTCTACATAATCTCCTACGCGTACAAGCTGGATGAGAAGCTCATGCGCTCGGTTCGGAACGTCAAAGCCATGGTTCGTTCCGGTAACCAAGTGGTCCCATTCACAATCGTGGCCGTGATACTGTTCTTCGCAGGCCTGGTCCTAGGCATCCTAGCCGCCACCGAGGTGCAGGGGGTCTCCATGCAGTACCGCTTGGTGCTCTTCCTTACCAGCGTGCTCTGGATGTGGATATTCTCCATGGTCTGCTACGAGGCCGGTAAGTTCCTGAACTATTATCTGACAGAACAGAAGATCAAACACAACTTCCTGGTCACGGCTTTGACGCTGTTCGCCATCGCATTCATTCTACAGGGGGCCATGGACGCCCTGTCCCTGACATTGGGATACACCCCAGTGAACGAGATGTTCATAGTCCTGGAGCTCTCCATCGGTTTCGGTTTCGCTGTCTTCGCCGGTTTGATGCAGTCCTCTTTCAAGACCTTGATCCAGGAGATGAAGGTCGAGGCTTGAGAGATGCGGTTCGAAGATTGGGAGCCCATCTATCTACAGATACTCTCTGATATGGGGTACAGCCGGGAGGAGGACGAGAGAGCGGCGCGTGTGCTGGCCTCCACCAATACAATAAAACAGGCATTTACTGCGTTGGACATCGATGCCTTCTTCCGAGACCAGACGGTGACGATTGTCGGCGCCGCCCCCGGTCTGGAGGATGTCTTGCAACAATGTCTGCCTGGAGGAAGGATCGTGGCCGCCGGTTCGGCCACGGAATTCATCATGGAAGCCGGGATTATCCCGGACATGGTGGTCACCGATCTCGATGGCGACATGCGATTCCAGATGGAGGCATTCCAAAAAGGGGCCATCCCCATCGTGCATGCCCATGGGGACAACATTCCATTGATTGAAAGATATGTACCGCAATTGGACCGGCCGTTCCTAGGAACCACTCAGTCTTCTCCTTTCCCTCCTTTGCAGAACTGGGGGGGCTTCACGGATGGGGACCGCGCGGTGTGCATGGCCGCCCATCATCGGGCGCGAATCTGCTTGTTGGGCTTCGACTTCCAGAACCCTCGGGGAAATTCCTCTGAGGAGAGGGCGGTGAAGCAATGTAAGCTCAAGTGGGCAGAGAGCATCATCCGATTGTGCATGGACTGATTCTTACAGTTTAATGATGAATTATGGGATAATTATTATGAAATGGAAGTCGCATACCTCCTGGGGGGAACCTTCTTGACGACCGTGAGCATGGAGAATCTGATTCTGGCCTTGAGACACACCTTGGGAAAAAAGGGCATGAAGGACGAAGAGATCGTGGAATTGGCGGATTACGTCCTAAGTTTCTTCGGCTTCGAGAACGAGGTCATAGACAACCGCCTCACCGCTCAGGACCGAGACGTTTTCTATATGCTGGAGGAAGAAGGCATCCTCAAGACCACCCAGGAACAGGTGAACCTCAAGAGAGGAAAGCTCTGGAGGATCCACTACTGGGTGCTGAAAGGCGACCTCATAAACGAGTTGGCGTCCCAAGGCCAGCCGGCAGAGGAACACATAGACGAGATGGAAGACCTATATGGCGAAGTGGACGATGAAGTTTGGTCCAAACGTGGTGGCCAAGAATGAACCACTAATCATACTTATATCAGTTAACACTTAACCGATGGCGATGGACCTGACGCTCATAGCCCTTTTGGCGCTTCTTCTGGGTTATTTTGCACTATATATCCATATCAAACGCACCCCATCTTGGCAGGAGAAGGGGTTGGTCCCTTACGGCCCGGCTCTGCTCCTTAAAACCAAGAAGGGGCTGGGCATCATGGATAGACTCAGTCGTTACAAAAGGTTCTGGGCAGCCTATGCCGTTCTGTCAAAGTTCATCGTTCTGGGTCTGATGCTGTTCATCACCGGCCTTCTCCTTTACCAACTCACACTCATACCCAGCATACCGAGGGAGAACGCTTTGGGTTTCGAGTACATCCTTGCACTCCCCGGGATCAACCCCATCATACCAGTGGTCTATGGTGTGGTGGCCTTGATCGTTTGCTTGTTCATCCATGAGATTGCCCATGGCATACTCACGAAGGCCAATGACATGGATGTGGAATCCACCGGCCTTCTGTTCTTCGTGGTCCCCATCGGAGCCTTCGTGGAGCCCAACAATGAACAGTTGCAGAACACGACCAAGAAGAAACGCACCTCCATGTATGCTGCTGGAGCGGCTACAAACTTCATCTTCGCAGTACTTTTCCTTTTGCTGTTGACATCCATGATGGGATCTGTGGAAAGCCCTTATGCCCAACAACCACTGCTGGTGTCTGTATCCTCAGGTTCTCCCTCGGATATGGCTGGTTTACAGGTGGGAATGGTGATAACCGAGCTAGGAGGAGTGGAGATTGAGAACCTTGATGACTTTTTTGTGGGTCACTCTTCCCTTCCCGGCAACCTACTGGAAGCCAAATATGTGTTATACGGGGAATCAGGCAGCACCGAATTCGTGTCTGGAGTGTTCATCGAATCGGTCATGAGCGGTTCCCCAGCGAGCTCGATAGGATTGGAAAAAGGAATGATAATCTATTCCGTGGAAGGGACCACAGTCACCAACCAACAACAATTCAATGACATCATGTCCCAAACAGTGCCTGGTCAGAACATCAGCCTGACGGTGATGGCTTATAACGGAACCAGCACACAATGGGAGAACGTCTCTGGCATCGACAGCATCGTGCTCGGAAGCGGAGCCACTGAGAAAGGATACATGGGGATCACCAGCTCATACGCGGGCATGGGTGTTCTAACCCCGGAACTTCTTCTGAGCCTCATCAGCAATCCCTACTCGGACACCAGCTCTGCTCCTGACTTCATATACGACACTCTGCGCTTCCTTGCATTGCCTTTCTCTGGCCTCTCACCACTACCTGCAGAGCTTACTTGGGTATTCGACACTGGCTATCTTGGAAGTGAGTCGTTCTGGTTCATTGCCAACACCGCATATTGGATATTCTGGATGAATTTCATGGTCGCCACCACCAACTGCCTTCCAGCTGTTCCTTTGGACGGGGGCTTCATCTTCATGGATTGGATGGACAGCTTGGTCTCCAAACTGAAGAAGAAAGCCACCGAGGAAGAGAGAAGACGGATAGTATCTTCCATCACCACTTGGTTGGCTCTGGTGATATTATTCTCCGTGCTGTTCATGTTCATAGGTCCCAGACTCTTCTGAGACTAATAAAAAATGGAGAAAAGGGTTTCAGAGAGGTTGGTCTTTCATCCTCTCTTTGAGTTCACCAGTCTTCCCCTTGTTCCAGCTGCTGATTTTGGAGAAGAACCCGGTGACACGAGTTATGCCCTCAACGTTGGGAGACTGGCACTTAATGCAGTTCGATCTTAGCCCGCGCTCGGTCTTCCCACAGTCCAGACATGCAGTGAACTCCGGGCTGAAAGCTATCTGCACATTCTCCGTGTTGAAGAAAGACTTCTTGACGAAGTTAGCGATGCTTTCCGCCGAAGGTTTGGACTCTCCCAACCAGATGTGGGTCAAGGCTCCCGCCTCAATCAGGGGGTGGAACTTACCCTCAATCTTCACCCGCTCTATGGGGCTGATATCGGCAGAGACGTTGAGGTAGGTACTGTTGGTATAGTATAGCTCACCCGTGCTCTTGTTGCCCTTGACCACAGAACTGGCAGCCAGAGGGAACTCCTTCATGTCCAGCTTGGCGAAACGGTATGCGGTGCTCTCGGCAGGAGTCTGCTCCAAGGGGAGTTTGATTTTGTTCTCCTTGCCGAGACGTTCCACTTCCTTCTTCATATGACTGATAATCTTAAGACCAAACTTGATTGCATCCTTGGATTCGTGCAACTGTTTACCTGTATGGTATTGAACCATCTCGTTCAGCCCCACCATGCCAATGAGGAATGTGGACTTCTCAATACGGTAGTATGGCTCTCCATCCAGATCCATTGTGAGAAGTGCCAGAGGACCGCGGTTGCCCAAACGGAGAAGCTCAGAGAGGAACTCCTTCTTCTGCATGTGGGCCTTCACGGCCAATTCAAGATGCTCCGTGATGTTGTTGAACAGGAGATCATCGTTGCGATCAGACATGAACGCCAGACGAGGCAGGTTCATGGTTATGTTCTGCATCGCAGAGAAACGCATCTTCCAGGGAGTCTTGGCTTCAGAGAGGTCCTGGTCATCGAGCTTGAAGGACAGACGGCAGCACTCGGATATCTTAGCGGTCTCACCCCGATCGAAGACGAAATAGGTGTTGCCCTTCTCGGACGCCACCAAAGAGATCTTGTTCAGGAACTCCTCGTGACCCTCAGTCTGGAAGAACTTCTCTGTGATGTGCACCTGTGGCTTGGGGAAGAAGAACGGCCTTCCGAGTGCATCCCCTGTCAGATAGACATCGAACAAAGCATTGAGGAAACGCCTGCTCTCTGCCTCATAATCCTCATAATTCTTGCCGGTGTACTCGCCGCCGGGACCGATGGCCGGAACGCCGACGAAATGCTTTGGAGTCTCCCAGTAGAGGTTGATGTCACTGAAGATCGATTGTCCGCCACGCGCCACAGCCTGCTGGGCAAACTCATAGATCAAAATCTGTGCCAACTGCTTCATACGGGAGTCGTCGACCCCAACCAAGTAAGGAGAAAGGAAGGTATTGAATGCATCCCATCCGATAGCTCCAGCGAAATGTCCTTGTAAGGCTGCAGAGAATTTGATTATCTGCTCGATGAGGACTTCCGGGTGTCTCGCCGGCTTGGCGATAGACAGGGCATTCGGCAGATTGAGGCCGAACTTCTTCACATATTCAATGGATTGACCGCTACAGTAAGGACGGTCTATCATCCCGAGGTCATGAAGATGGATACGTCCGCTCATATGGGCATCATTGATGTCAGGAGTGAACACCTCCAACATAGCGAACTCCTTCTTGATGTTCTCCGCCAATGTGAGGTTGGTGGCTTCAGGTCCATGGGGAACATTAGCGTTCTCCTTGTTCGGGCTCATTATGATCTGACGGGCATCGTACAACGGAACACCGAGACGAGTGTGTTGCTTGCGAATACCTTCTAACCCATATTCAACCAGCTTGGCATTTGTTAACTCGCGAATAAGAGGAGCAGTGATGTAATCAATCTCCATCTTGGAGACCATCTTCTCAACCTCTTTCGAGATGATATTGGCAGCATCCTCGCTGATATCCGTTTCCCTGACAAGTGCATCATAGATACGGTTCTTGTCCCAACGTTTCAGCTCTTCATCGGATGTTCTAACGAACAACGTGAGATCCGTTGATTCGTCACCCTTAACTTGGGATTGGCTTTTCTTGATATCTGTGGCTTTCATCTTTTTACCTCACCCTTGTCAATACTCTACTTAGATGTCATTGTCTCGGGAATTAATCAGTTCGACTCTCAGATATAAAGTCATTTTTGAACTACATGTGATAACTAATTTAACAGTTCTTAATGCATGTATGTTATCATATTTGTTACCATATATGTTATCATATGTGGTAATAATATATCCATCCAGTGTTTATAATTTGTTTGAGAAGACTCATTGAAGCTGAATTTTTAATTGGAATTTATGACTAAGAAAATAACATCTAATTGGACAATTTCCGGTTAAATTCACCAAATATTCTGAGTAGTACGAAGGAAAAAATCTATGAATTATTGACCACACCCGTAGAATTATCAGATAGTAGGGAAATGAAATTCGATGTGTTTATTGAAAAAAAACTGGGAGAATTTACCCCTAATCCGGTCAATGAATTTCAAGGGTTATGCAAAGCTTTTTCTGTTATCATATTTGTTACCAGTTTGTTCTCATGTTCAGCCCAGAAAAAGATTTTCATAAAATTGTGATTGAGACCCTTGGAAAGGAGGGGAAATCCATCAGCTCATTGGCTAAAGAACTTGAGAAAATGGGATTCAAACATCATAGACTCATACTAACCGGGTATCTGAGGGCGTTGACGGACATCAAGATACTCAAAGAAAGAGAAATCCCTCCTGCAAAGGTCTACATCCCTGCGAAACAATCTACAGACACCATATATGAGAAGGTCGGTAAGAGGTGCAGGGAAATATCAACTAACCCTAACGATCTAATCCTCTATACTTTGAACAGGCTCTTCCGCAGACCAATTTTTGAAATCGAATTGAACATGGCAGGCATATTGGATCCCATTGGCATAGAAGCAGACGAGGAGAGCATCAAAGAGGCACGCAGAGTATTGAAGAAGGCGGGTGTGCAGACTCCGAATAATCAAGCGGCATTCCTTCCGTCCAAGATGAATTTGGATCCAGAATACATTGCTCTTATAGAATCCATACTCATAGAGATACAAGACATCCGCCACCTTTTGCTAGATACCAGACAGACAAAATTGATTTAAGAACCGAACCTTTTTTATCGTGCTTGTATCATTCTCTGGCATGGAATTGGATGCAATTGTTGAGAGCATAAGGTCATTCCCTGGTGTAAAAAGAAAAAACACCATACATGACATCATCCAGTTCCTCCCGACGCACGAATACGCCTCGGTCCTGGCATCCTCGGGCGAGGATGCTGCAGTGATTGCGCACGGGGATGATTGTCTCCTGTTCGCAGCGGATGGCATCATGGAGTCGCTCATGAAGAGCAACCCCTACTATGCCGGTTATTATGCGGTCTTAGTCAATGTCAATGACATCGCGGCCATGGGGGGAAAGCCCCTGGCCATGGTGGACATCATATCCTTGAAGGATCAGAAGATATGCGGTCAGGTCCTCAGAGGCATGGAGAGGGCAGTCCGGAAATTCAAGGTACCGGTTGTCGGTGGCCACACCCATCCTGACTGTGAATACCATGCC
>JAQUUA010000065.1 GCA_028694055.1 Candidatus Methanomethylophilaceae archaeon
GCACCAACATAGATGAGATCTTCCAGAACAACATCGGTGGGGCAGGCGTCATATTGGAGGAAAGGGCCGTGGGCGAAGAGTTCACCCAGATGGTGTTCTGCGACGGCGAGGGGATCGCCCCCATGCCCATGGTGCAGGACCACAAGAGGGCCTTCGAGGGAGACGTGGGGCCGAACACCGGCGGCATGGGATCTTACTCAGACTCCGATCATCTTTTGCCTTTCGTGACTTCCAATGAACGGGAGGAGGCTTTGGGCATACTACAGTCCATAGTGGACGCCCTGAGGGAAGAGGGTTGCCCATACAGAGGGCCGATGTACGGTCAGTTCATGCTCACCGTGGACGGGCCGCGTATAATCGAGATCAACGCCCGTTTCGGGGACCCGGAGGCCATGAACGTCCTCCCCATCCTGGAGACTGGATTCACGGAGATATGTCGGCAGATGGCCACTGGGGGGCTGCCCAAGGAAGTGTCATTCCGCCCCTTGGCCACGGTGTGCAAGTATGTGGTTCCGGAAGGATACGGTGTGAAGTCCGTCTCTGGCAAACCGATTTCCGTGGACGAGGCCATGGTCCGGGAGAGCGGCGCCGTGGCTTACTACGCCAACGTGGACGTGGTGGACGGCAAGCTGGTCACCGGCAGCTCACGGTCCGTGGGGGTGGTGGGAATGGCCGAGGACCTGGAACAGGCGGACAGGAACTGCGAGGCCGCCCTGGAATTCGTGAAGGGGGAAGCCATCCGAGTGCGCCACGACATAGGTAAAAGGGAACTGGTGCAGAGAAGGGTGGAGCATATGCGCCATCTCCGCTCCGCTTGAGAGGACAGGGATGGACGGTCAGGGAACGGTGCCGGAGCCCTTGCGACGGGTGGCCGTTCGGATAGCTTACCGGGGCCAAGACTTCCATGGCTCCCAGCGGCAGCCGGGCACCCGTACGGTGGAGAACGAGGTCATCGATGCCCTCCTCCGGGTGCAGGAGGGCATGACCGAGGAAGAATTGGAGTTGAAGGCCGCCAGCCGCACCGATGCCGGGGTCAGCGCCTTGGGCAACGTGATCTCCTTCCGCACCCGCTTCCGTGACGATGCTCTGCTGATGGACGCCTTGAACGCCGTCTCCCGTGGGGTTTTCTTCCTGGCGGTGGCCGATCTCCCGGAGGGATACGGTATAAGGCGGGCGCTGCGGAGACGCTACCTATATGTCCATCCCGCAGCCAGATTGAATATCGAGAGGATGCGGGAGGCCGCAGCCATGATGCAGGGCGAGCATGACTTCGCCCGATTCTGTCGGGATGATGGGAAGCCCACCTTGCTCTTGATGGAGGAGGTGGACATCCAAATAAGGGACGGGCTCCTGGAGGTCTACTTCACCGCTCCCTACTTCCTCTGGAACCTGGTGCGAAGGCTGATGGCGGCGCTGATAAAGGTGGGCAGAGGCCGGGCGACGTTGGATGATGTCCGCCGTGCCCTGGACGGAGAGGACATCCTTTTCGGTCTGGCTCGGCCAGACCGACTGACCCTCTTGGATGTGGAGTACGATGACCTCCACTTCCGATACTTTCACGGGGTGCCTTTGCGTCGCCACCTGGAGGAGGAGCGCTTGCAGGCTCTGCTCTCCTTGGAATTCCACTCCCGGCTCCTACCCTGAAAAAAAGTTTGCATGGGCGCTCAGCACCTCATGTCAAGCGGAAGGTGGGATTGGGCCTCCCGGGTGAAAAACAAGCATCCGTCACTAGAAGATGCTCCTGGCCTATCTGCAATAGGCTCTCCTGCACCGAGGCTCTTGCTGCATCCCGCAGGTCCCCTGGCTGAGAGACCACGCGGGCGTTGAAGTTCAACTTGGAGGGGCCTTTTCCATAACGGGATCCGAAAACCCCGCCCACGCTGAGCTCGTTGCCTACCAAGGAGACCTTGGTGTGGTTGCTCTCACTGGTCAAAGCCACCTTGGCATGGGCGATGGCCTGTGAAGGGTATTTCTCCGACAACCGGCGCAGGATGTCCATGGACAGTGTGTAGGAATCATACTCTGGGGATTGGAACTCGAAAACTCCGTTGTACCATCCCAGCTCCGCCTCGGCATCGGCGTATATGTCGTAATCGACATCCACGGGCTGGCGGTTGGTCTCCTCCTCCGATTCTATATGCAACAGTATCTGCTCCATGCCTTCACCGGACACAGCGGAGTACCTGATGATCCTGGCCTCAGGGTTGATGCCTCTCAAAATGGCCTCCACCTGGACTATGTCATCGACTCCCATCTGATCGGTCTTGCTCAGGACAAGCAACTCTGCTTCTTCCAGCTGGTGGTTACGCAGGTACCCTCCTTTTCCAGACGTTGCCAGGGGTTCGGCCATGATCCGCAGGCCGTCCACCAACACCATCAACGGGGCGGTGGAGTAAGAATCGCCGTGATAGGCCTTCAGTGGCGCGGCCACGGTGGCGATGAGGTCGGTGCAGCTGCCCACAGGCTCCGCCAGGATGTACTGGGGCCTCACCCGGTCAACCAGGCTCTCTGCCCCATCGATGAGTTTCTGGAAGTTGCAACAGAAGCATCCACCTGGCACCTCCTCCACGTCCAGACCGCGCATCTTCACGAATTCGGTGTCCACCAACATCTGCCCTTGGTCGTTGGTGACTACTCCGATGGGTACGCCTGCAGCCAAGAAATGCTGCGCCAGTTTGTTGATGAGGGTGGTCTTTCCCGCTCCAAGGAATCCACCGACCAGAACCATCCTGGTACGTTCCTTCATAACAATTGTAACGTCTATACATTATTTAAAACTTTATTATATGAGAATAAACTCTAATGATTAAATATTTCTTGATTGATTACATACTATGAGTTATGTCAAAGAACACTCCCGGAACATGGTGGCGGAGTTCCTGGGGACCATGGGCCTTATAATGGTGGCCATAGGCTCCATCCTCATGCCTGAGCTAGTCTGGGGCTCTACAATGTCCTATGAGTTTGTTTTCATAAACGCCGTGGCGGTGGGCTTCATCCTCTTCGCCCTCATAGAGACCTTCGGGCCTTTGTCGGGTGCCCACTTCAACCCGGCTGTGACCTTGGCACAGCTGTACTCCAAGGAGATCGTGCCCAAGAAGGCTGCCATCTACATCCTTTCGCAGTTGAGCGGGGCCTTGTTCGGCGTCCTACTGGTGAACGCCATGTTCTATGACACCACGCAGGCCTTGGTCTTCGTGAGCGAGAACGAGAAGGCCACGCTGTCGACGTTACTTTCGGAGTTCGTCTGCACCTTCCTGCTGGTAGCAGTGATATACGGCTGTGTGCGAGGACGTTCTAAGAACACCTCTTTGGCCGTCGGCCTTTTCGTAGGCGGGATGATTGTCACTACGTCCAGCACCATGTATGCCAACCCCGCCGTGGATTTGGCGCGTATCTTCACCAATGCCGCTTGTGGCATAGCTCCCTTGTCATCGTTGGCTTTTATGGCAGCCAGCATCCTAGGGGCCTTGGCTGCCGTCCTGGTGTTCAATTGGCTATACCCCTTGAAGCTCGACGAGAATCAGAAGTGCGACCCCTTCGACTGTAGCCGGAAGGAGAATCCGGCACGCATCATCAGTATAATGGACCCTTTCCAGAAGGGTTGACGGAATCAGATGGGAAAAAGCACTGATGGGACCGGGGACGAGCCCTTTATGAGCAATCAGCGATATCATAGTACGATGAGGAATCTGTCTAGCATCGTGGATGAAATCCAGGCTCATATGGAGGAGCTGGAGGTTAAGCGGGAGCTTTCTCTGGCCATGTCCCGCCAGATCGTCCGCAAGACCAAGAGGGTCATCCATGCCCTGCACAAAGGAGAGCATTACCACGAAGTGCTCCTTCAGGCGGAGCAGGAGATGCGTGAACTGGAGGAGTCCTTGCGTGACAGCCCACAGATCTGGAACTCCGGAGCAGTATACGATGCCATGATGGAGCTAGCAGAAGCGGCCATCTTGGTGGCGGTCATCGAGGATCGTCCGTTGCCCACGCCACAGGAACTGCATGTTCAACCGGCATCTTGGGTCCTGGGTTTGGGAGATGCCATCGGCGAGATGAGACGGAGGACTTTGGACCTTCTTCGCGACGACGATACCGATGGGGCGGAAGCCATGCTCCTATCAATGGAAGAGCTGTTCGCCGCCCTCCTGTCCTTCGACAGCCCGGATGCCATCCTTCCCGCCCGTCGCAAGCAGGACGTGGCCCGTTCCCTCCTGGAGAAGACCCGGGCCGATGTGACCGCCAATGCGGTCATGAGACGTTCCCGCGAACACCGGAGCTGAACATCCATAATCGTATGCTGACGCAGACGGTTTCCATCATAATTGAGAGAATACGATTATATGCTCCTATGATTCTCCGCCGGAACGATGCTCGACAGCACGGTGATGTGGGCGGGCTTCCTCGCGCTGGTGGCCATACTCCTGGCCCTGGACCTGGGGGTTCTGAACCGGGGTTCCAAACATATAGACACCAGGAAGGCCTTGCTTCTCAGCGCCTTCTGGATATCCATAGGGTTGGCGTTCTCCATGTTCGTCTATGTGGAGATGGGGCCGGACAAGACCATGGAGTACCTGGCCGCATACGTGGTGGAGAAGGCCATGAGCGTGGACAACCTCTTCGTGTTCATCCTCATATTCTCCTGCTTCTGCATCCCGGACGACTATCAGCACAAGGCCCTGTTCTACGGCATCATCGGAGCCTTGTTCTTCCGGGCGGTGTTCATCTTCGCCGGTGTGGAGCTGCTGACCCGCTTCCACTTCGTGCTGTACATCTTCGGTGCATTCCTCATATACGCGGCCATCAAGACCATGACCAAGAAGCCGGAAACCTGCGAGACCAACAGCGTGGTGGCTTGGGTGAGCAAACATGTGCGTTCCTCGCCTTACCTGGACGGTGACAGGTTCTTCACCGTGATGAACGGGGCCAAGGTGGCCACCCCCATGCTCCTCTGCGTCATCGCCATCGAGCTCACGGACATCGTCTTCGCCCTGGACTCCATACCGGCGGTGCTGGCCATCACCACCGACACCTTCATCGTCTACACGTCCAACATCTTCGCCATCCTCGGCCTGCGTTCCCTGTATTTCGCCATCCGCGGCTCCTTGAACTCCCTGGCCTATCTGAAATACGGTTTAGGCGTGATATTGGCCTTCGTGGGCGTGAAGATGATCGTCTCCGAGTACGTGCACATCGATGTGGTCAGCTCCCTGGCCTTCATCGGAGCGGTGCTACTGGTGACCATAGCGATGTCCCTGTCCTTGAACCGCAGAAAAGCCAGCGGTCAATGACCGCTGAAATCCCGGAATCGGTTGAGAGTCGGGGAGCATCGGCTGTCCCGCTCAAGCGATAGAGAAAGGATGGGGGGGAACCCCCAGTCGATACAGTTTCAACGCTTCTTGCGTCCCCGCGGCCGGCCTAGGTTGCGCACCGGCTTGCGGTACACCCAGACCAAGCCCAGGGCGATTATGGCCAACAGTATGCCCATGATCCAGTTGGTGCCGCCATAGTCCTGCTGACCCACGTAGAAGGTCACGGTATGGGACTTCCCGCCGGTGTAGAGGTTCACGAACTGGTCGTCGCTGTCCAAGCGTATCTCCAGGGTGTGAGCACCATCGGACAAAGGCGCTGTGACCCAGGTATAGTTCACGGCTGCGGACGAGGAGGCGGAGACGTTGACGGTCTCGCTGCCCACCACGTTGCCGTCCACCAGGAAGGACACCGTGACCCCGTTCATGGCTATCTGGCCATCGTTCACGACCACGGCCTCGAAGACATAGGGCTCCACCACGTTCACCATCCAGTCCTTGTAGCGGATGCTGTTGTCCGGGAAGCTGAACACCACCCATAGGCGATAGCTGCCGGGCTGGGAGGGCATGGTGACGTTGATCGCCTTGCTGCCGTTCAGCTGGCCGTAGCCGCTGTCGACTTGGCCCACGCTCTGGTTGTTGGAATCCCGCAGGGAAGCGGTGTAGGTGGCGGTGACGCCGCTGTCCACCTCCAGGGTGAACTCGGCTGTAGTACCTACTCCCAGGGTCATGGGACCGGTGACGGACGCGTAGTTGGCCTGCACCGGTACGGCGGCGAAGGCCAGCATGAGGACGACCAGGAAGGTCGTGGCTGCGATCAGCGTTTTCTTCGTGAGAACACCCCCCGGGATATACCCATCATGAGGAAGAGCATTATGGCCAGGACGGACGCCCCCAGCAGGAACCAGGTCAAGGTCGGCACCTCGCCGGCGTCGCTGAAGACGTTCGGACCGTCCACGGATACCCCGTCACCACCCACGCTGGCCTGCGGCAAAGGCGCCAGGAAGGTCAGGGACTCGTCCTCGCTGCCGTACACGGCCTGCAGGGTGATGCTGGGCTGCGCCGGGCTCTCCGCTTGCGGCGTCAAGCGCACATAGACGGTCTGGGAAGAGAATCCGGAGACCGTGACCTGGCTGATGACATTGCCGGAGGCGTCCCGCAGGGAAGCCTGCCAGCCGCTGGCGGCCAGGGAGTCGCTGTCCAGCTGCAGGGTGTAGACGGTGGCGTCGTTGCCGGTGTTGTTGACGCTCACGGCGTAGCTGTAATACCCGCCGTCCGTGGCCTGTGCCTGCAGGAAGGCCAATGAGGCCCCTTGGCTGGCAGAGACGTTCAGGGACAGGGTGGCAGAGCCGATCTGCACACCGTCCGCGCCCATGGCCAAGACCTTCACAGGGTCGTGTGCCACCAAGGCGTCGCTGGGTACCTGCAGGGTGAACTGCAGCTGTTGGCTGCTGGCTCCGGAACCGTAGGTCATGTTCAGCTGGTTGGCGGTGAAGCTCATGTTCCAGCCATTGGAAGCCAGGGTGACGGTCTCCACGGTGTTGCCCACGTTGGCCACATTCAGGGTGAAGGTGTAGCTCTGCCCGGGAGTGACGTCCACCGGTCCGCTCACGTTCAGGGACACGGAGCGTTGGTCCTGCCTCTGCATGTCGAAGTCCACGCTGGTGGTCTGACGCAAGGAGCGACCGTAGTCGCCGGAATACTGCACCGTGACCCCGTTCTCCACCACGTCGGCGGCGATGCTGAGGTCGTAGTAGCCTTCCGGCAG
>JAQUUA010000066.1 GCA_028694055.1 Candidatus Methanomethylophilaceae archaeon
CCTTCCGGGCCTACGACCCGTGCAACTCCTGTGCCACGCACAGCCTGCCCGGTCAGATGCCCATCGATGCCATCATCCGCGATGCGGACGGCAACGTCTACAAGGCCCTGTCCAGGAACTGAAACCCCTTCCACAACCCTATTTTTTTATTATTAACGCTCAGCGCTAGCTCTATTCGGGCCGAGGGGCGCGGATATGACGGCGACGATAGGTCCTGCCGGTGACCATGAGGTCGGACCGGCGTCCCAGGTTTATCCCGTCTAGAAGGAATATGTTGGCGTTCTCCAGGTCCGGAAGGTCGCTGTTCAGCAAAGGGCCCAGCAAGGACTCGTTCTCCACGTTCACGGGCGAACCGCCCAGCACGGGGTTGAATGCCGGCATTACCAAGAAGCCCTCGGGGACCTGCAGGTAGCGGTCCCCGGGCCCCCGGAAGGCGCCTCTCAGCCAGCAAGGCTCGCTGCTCCTTTTGCCCACGCCGTCATGGAACATCACCGTAGGATGGTTGTGGGCCATCACCAGATGGCGGCAAGACATCACCCTGGTCGATGGCCAGGTGTGTCCGTGCACTAATCCCGTATCCTCCCAGATCATGCCTCCGGGAGGATGCAACCGGACGTCGGAGTCGATATGGTCCTCGATGTTGGCATCGTGGTTGCCCTTGACCAGATCAACTTCCGAGAAAGAATCGCAGAGCTTCCGGAAGAATCCAGGGAGTTCCTCCACCTCTTGACGGGTGGTCCCCGGAACCCTATGCTTGACATCCCCTAGGATTATCAGCCTGCTGGCTCGGTCCGAAAGCCCCAGTATCTCCTGGAGCATGCTGTCGGTGCGGGATGGTAGGTGGAACCCTTTCCATCGCAGATGACTCTCGATGCCGATGTGCAGGTCGCCGATGACCGCCACCGTCTCCTCACCCTGCAGCAAGAGTACGGGTTTCCCTGGAAGAGGTTGGATGTTCATCTGTCGATGCCCCGCAAAGCTTCCTTCAAAGCTAGAGGCAACATCTCGTAGAGGTCCACAGCAGTCATGCCGTAGCTCTTCATCTGGAAAGCCAGATCTCCGGCGCTGCCATTGAGGTGGGCACCCAAACGGGCAGCGTCGAAAGGAGAGAGCCCTTTGCTGAGAAGTCCGGCGACCACTCCGGCGAGAACGTCCCCGGTGCCTCCGGAAGTCATCGCCGCGTTGCCGGTCTCATTGAGCTTAACCCGGACCCCATCGCTGATCACATCCACCTCTCCTTTCAGAAGGATGGTGCATCCCAGTCGGGAGGCCAAGGAGAGCACCAGTCCTTTCCTTTCAGTCAGGTCCTCAGGTAGCTTGTTGCCCTCGATCCTCTCGAACTCCCTTTTATGCGGTGTCAGCACCATATTTCTGTTATTGTAAGGGCCCTTATCCACATGGAATGCCCGTAGGGCGTCCGCATCCACCACCATGGGGATGCTGCAGTCCCGTAGCAATCGGTCCACAGCCCTCAATGTCTCCGGTTCCCTTCCCAGCCCCGGGCCTACCAGGACACAGTCTATCTGATCCAGGAGGGGACGGATCCGGCGTAACTGGGGAACAGAAAGCATGGATCCCTCTAGACGGTGGGTGATGAATAGGGGGGAATGGCAGGCAACCGGCAGGAAGCTGGATTCAGGGGTGGCGATGTGTAGCAGATCCACCCCTACTTTGCACGCTCCCATGCCTGCCAGGGCTGGAGCGCCGGTGTAAGGGCCGCCTCCGATAATCAATAGTTTCCCGTTCTGTCCTTTATGGGAGGTCCTAGCGGCCATGGGATATAGGAGATACTCCCCCGGGCCTGTGAAATCAAGTGCCTCGGGCGGGATGCCGATGTCGGCAACGATGATGGACCCGCAATCCTTCTCTGTCATACCCTCCTTGAGGTCATGGAAGGTCACAGTGAGGGAAGGGCGATAGGAGTCAGGGGTTCCCCAACCACTAGGCACATCCACTGCCACGATATCCCCGTGGAAGGACCGCAGGGAAACGACCGCTTCCAGATAGGGGCTGCGTAATTGTCCCTGCAGACCTGTTCCCAGCATAGCATCCACGACCAAATCATAATCCTGCAAAAGGCCCTCATGCCAATCCACCATCAGTTCCTGGACCATCTCCATATTCCTGTGGCACAGGCGATTGCGGGGGCCACGGCCTTTGTCCAAGAAGGCCACTCGTACCGCATGATCCACCCGCAGCTCTCGAGCCACGACGAAACCGTCACCACCGTTGTTACCCGGGCCACAGAGGACCAGCACCTTGGATGGTTTTGCATGACGTTCTCGGACAGCCTCGGCGACGGCACGCCCAGCGTTCTCCATGAGTTCTGAGACCGGAACCCCATGATAGGATGAATTACGGTCTATTATGGGGAACTCGGTCACAGGAAGCATGAGGACTAAATCTTTCCACATGCTTATTTAGATTGCTTCAACAACGTCCAGCATTGTGTTTTCAATAATGTTAAATAAAACAAGCATTATGGTAAACCAGAGGAATCTTATTGAGTGATTTGAAGAGATTGGTATTGGACGTTTTGAAACCGCACCATCCCTCCATTGTGGAACTGGCCGAGAACCTGAGCGTGGTAGAGGGCGTCTATGGCGTGAACTGCTCTGTGGAGGAGGTCGACCATGCCACCATGAACATCAAGATAACCGTAGAAGGGTCGGCCATCAATTTCGAGGCCGTCTCTGACGTGATATCCGAATCTGGAGCCGTAATACACTCCATAGACTCTGTTTCAGCAGGAAAGAAGCTGGTGGAGGAAGTAGAGACTCCCCAGGACCGCTGAGAATCAACTGAGCAATGTGGCGATATCCGCCAGAAGCTCGCTTTTGGGACCGGCGCGCTCCACTCGGATGCGGCCATTGGCCTCCCACCAGTTGGATGGGAAGGCCTTGTCTTTTTCTACCTTGTATTCCAGGCCCAGTTGGGCTACGGCCTTTTCCAGTTTGGTCAGGTCAGGGTCGACGATGGCCTGGGAGGAGGACACCCTCCTTCCCTGGGATCGGCTGCGCGACTTATCGAAGTATTCCGGCCATATGACCCAGGCGTTGTCTTCATCATAGGTCATAATATCGGGTAAAAAGTGTTTCGATAAGCTCTCACTCGATGAGGACAGCGTTCACGGCACCGTCTTGTCCGGGCCGGGAGGTGACCTTGGCCATTCCCACATCCGTTTCTATGGTGGCGCCTTTGTTGATGATGTTGCGCTGCACATAGTTGGGGTTGGCGGGGTTGGTTTTAACGGTGATGATCTTTGCCTTCTTGACGGTGTTGGTGTTCTGGTCCATCACATTGGCGTACTCGGCCATGAGCATGCGGACCTTGACGTTGTCGCCACGGGTGCGGGCCTTCTTCAAGCTGGTGGCCCCTACACGGGTGAACTGTTTCTCGCTACCGATTTCGAACTTCCTCTTTCCCCGGCTGAGACGGAATCTCCCGCCGGTAGGCGTCCTTCTAGACTTTCCCTGCCAAAGTGCCATATCTAATCCCTCAGACCTAATTAGAGGGGGGTATAAAACCTTTTTCCCCTGCTCCAAGCAACCCGGGAGGGGAGCCAGAAGACGGCAGGGGGAGTCGATGGATCGTTCAGATCAGGGTGGCTTCCGGTCGTCCCTCGTTCAATGTGAGGAGCCCGGCATAACCATCCTTGGCCGGTCCGGGGTTCATGTAGAGTGTGCCGTCCTTCTCTGTCACGGCTCTAGCCTCATGCACATGGCCGGATAGTACGACCAGGGGGGAGAAACGTTGCACGATCTCGGCCACGGCCGTGCTGCCGACGTTTATGCCCGACGGTATCTGGTCATGGGTCCCGAACGGAGGCGTATGGGTCATCAACACCATCCCCTTCGAGGAGACCGCCTCCAAACGGCTGAGTATCTCATCCTCTGAGAGTTCGAAAGGAGTGTTGAATATAGTGGGGTTCGAACCACCCAGCCCAACAAGCTGGAATCCGTCCAGACCGACAGATTTGCCATGCATGTCAGTGGCCACCTTCTCCACTTCCCGAGGGAGTTCCAACGGGTCGCAGTTCCCAGGTATGACGTATGCGGGGGCCTTCAGAGCAGCCAGGAAGTCCAACGCCCACCGCATGGGGCCGAAATGAGTGACGTCGCCCAACACCAGCACGGCATCCACCTTGTGGCGGGTTATCCTCTCGTTGATCCAGTCCAGGGCGCTCGAGCTGGCGTGGATGTCAGAAACCACCAGGAACTTCATGGTCATCCCTTTGCCATCTTAGTGGAGATACATTAAACTTTCAATCACGGACGGGCTCAGCGGGGCATGGGCAGCTCTATGTAAGGACCTTCCTCGTCTGCAGGGTACTCATAACGCAACAGCTCGAAGGTGTCCGGGAAGATCTTGGTATCAGGCAACCCTTCGTCTTCGCGTATCCAGACCACATAAAGAAGGGCATCCACTATGTCATCATCCTGGATGTTCTCCAGTTGGGAATGTATGCGGTTCAGCATCCTCTCCAGCTTCCTGGCCATGATGCGGTCAGGGGAAGGCATCTTCTTATCGAAATGATGCGTGTACTCCTCGCCCATGTCTCGAACGAAATAATCCCAGCTGTATCCCAGCTTCCAGTTCAGTACGTACCAGCGGAATATCTCGTGCCTCTCCAAGGTCTTGGTGTCGATGTTCACCTCTTCGTACACCGGTCCGACCCCGTTCCACTCTCCCTTCAGTATCAAGAGCTTGGAGTCCCCCATGACGATGCCGTCGAAATAGCCCACGGCGTTGGAGCCTTTCCCACCCAAAGCGAAGGAAGGGTTGAACCACACCACGGGGCGCTTGCAGTGGTCACCGTATTTGCTCAGCATGTCGCAGGCCTTCTCCGCCAGGGCCCAGTAGAGCGCAGCGCTCTTACCGTAGCCCAGCATCTGCGGGTGGGTGTGCGCGGAATGCATGGAGCGGGAGTGCGGTGATTGGACGGTGCTTCCAGAGTCACCCATCCGGAGCTCCAGCATCTGTATGGAATGGTCGGAGATGCCCATCTCCCTCTCCAGATGGAGGTAGCGGTAATCCATGCCGAAACGGCACATGCGCGGGGATACCAGGGTACGGTCGCGACGGGTGCCGACGCAGTCGTCAGCGGAAATGTAATGTGAAGGTTCGAATCCTCCTTTGCTCTGTTCCTGCCACGGATCCCTCCATCCCATCTCCACCGCCCTATGGAATATGTCCTTGGTGTCGATCTCCGAGTAGTGGTCCACAGCATCAGTGGCAAAGTCCCCGGTTATGACCACCCTATCGTTAACCATACGTCGGAAGTCGCAGTAATCCGAAAGTCTCTGCAGGAAGTGGCGACGGGTCAGGTCCCTGCCCGGCTCCCCCGGTTCTGGAACAGAAACCGCCAGGAGGCGGAACTCGAAATCAGGGAAGAAGACCTCCTTCCACCGGTATTCCTGTTTCGGTGGCTCGTAGTCATAGATGATATCCTTGCAACGGAGCTTGGAGGCCACCAGGACTCCGTGCGCCAGACGAGGAGGGTCGCTGGTGAAGATGTTGAAGAAACCCAGACTCCGAAGGCTCGTCTCCAGCATCTCGCGTCGGTTGGAGACGTATTCAGTGAGTACAAGGACATCCGGATTGTGCTTGCTTATTGATTCCAGTACCTCTTCGATCTTCCCGCATGCCCCGCCATCCCTGATGTTCCAACTCATTATCCTCATTCAAATCCACATCCAGAAGTAAAATTACTACCCTCTACTGTCCATGTACAATACAGATAAGGGTGCATTTATAATTAATTCAGCTCCAGACCAGGGTTGCTTACATTCCTCACAGCTGGTGGCCCGGTTTGATGTGTTCAGATCCTCATGCGTGCGCGATAACGTAATGATGAAGATGCGAAGGACAGCCGGGATAGTAAATTGGAGGATAAGTCATTGTAAATCTCACAGGAATCATGTGAGGTGCGTTGCTGAAGTGAGGATTGGACAATTCAAGACTCTGTTCGGATCCGAAGAGAGCAAGGAAATATGAAAAATGGCGCGGAGAGGGGGATTCGAACCCCCGTGTCCTTTCGGACAATGGATTAGCAGTCCATCGCCTTACCGGGCTGGGCCATCTCCGCTCTGTCCGGGAACAAGTGGAATCCGTTATTAAAACTTTGGATTGTCGGTATGGGGGGCGAGGTAGAATGCAT
Source organism: Candidatus Methanomethylophilaceae archaeon (assembly GCA_028694055.1). Taxonomy (GTDB): domain Archaea; phylum Thermoplasmatota; class Thermoplasmata; order Methanomassiliicoccales; family Methanomethylophilaceae; genus JAQUUA01. Next base: position 6,161 of record JAQUUA010000066.1, read on the forward strand.
GGTTCTAAATACATTGTATCTCATAGGAGAAGTTTGCACATTCGTGCCGGTGTTTATGATTGTATAAATATCGGAATACGCGAGCGATCCCCTTCCTTTGCGAGAAGGAGGGGGGCCTTCGAAACCATTAAATATAACATGGTTGTTCGAGGGAATGCGCGAAGGCGGAAGGCGGCCCCAAACAATGGGGAAAGCCGGAAGCTGGCTGCGAAAAAGAAGATGATGGAGAATCAAGATCTCCGCCGAAAGGCGTGCACTCTTGATTCTGACGTTTGATGCTACGAATTGTTTCGTCTATAGACGATACAATACGTTGTGTTCGTCGGTAGACGGAACAACACGGTGAAACTTGGTTAATCTGCCAATTTCAATTCATCCATGGCGTATGGAAGGAATATAGTCGTAATTGACTCCGGTTGATCCTGCCGGCGGCCACCGCTATAGGAATTCGATTAAGACATGCGAGTCGAGAGTCTTCGGGACTCGGCGCACTGCTCAGTAACACGTGGATAACATGCCCTTAGGTGGAGGATAAGCTCGGGAAACTGAGGATAATACTCCATAGATCATGGGAGCTGGAATGCCCCATGGTCCAAAGTTCCGGCGCCTAAGGATTGGTCTGCGGCCTATCAGGTCGTAGTGGGTGTAACGGACCCACTAGCCTATGACGGGTATGGGCCTTGAGAGAGGGAGCCCAGAGATGGACTCTGAGACACGAGTCCAGGCCCTACGGGGCGCAGCAGTCGCGAAAACTTCACACTGGGGGCAACCCCGATGAGGGAA
>JAQUUA010000067.1 GCA_028694055.1 Candidatus Methanomethylophilaceae archaeon
GGTTCTCGGTCGCATCTCCCTGATGGCGTTGTTGTTCACCATCGTGGTGATGTTCACATTCAAGAGCGATGCCATGCTGGAGCTCCCTCTGGATGTGGTGATGATCGCCATACCCCTGTTGATCTACTTCGTGGTGATGTTCATACTGTCGTTCGCGGTCTCATGGAAGCTAGACCTGGATTACCCCCATGCCGTTTCTCAGTCCTTCACCGCAGCCAGCAACAATTTCGAGCTAGCGATAGCTGTGGCCATCGGAGTGTTCGGTATCAGTTCGGGAGTGGCGTTCGCTGCGGTCGTGGGTCCATTGATCGAGGTCCCGGTAATGATAGCCCTGGTCAATCTGGCATTCTGGTTCCGCAGAAGGTTCTATGGGTCTGACGATAGACCCATCAAGGCCTGAACCGAAAAAACATCATTCCGCCAAAAGCCCATTGATGGAGCCAAAGCAATCAATTTAACAAAAAATCAATATCCAAAAGGATTAAGTGGTTTGGTCCGGAGGTACGATTAGTACCTGCGGGTGTTGTTGGTCCGCGGGGGGGCGTGCTTCCGGTAGCAATCCCGGCAGTACACAGGCCTTCCCTCGGTGGGCTTGAAGGGCACTTCGCACTCGACACCGCAGTCAGAGCAGACGGTCTTGGTCATTTCTCTGGGCGGCATGTCCCTGTCTCTGTTGTCTCTATATCCTCTGTTCTCGTAGGCCATTATTTTTCCCTCTATTTATTTCGAGTCTTTCACAATTCTATTACGATGCCTTAATCTTAGACGGACAAGGATGCATAATTATTGTCGAATGCCTCTGAAAGGAAGATAAATCGTCATAGTAGTTAAATGCATCTATCCCAAACGAAACTGAAACCTAGATTCAGACTGTTGGACACGCCCAGCACCTCAGTTTTCCGCTGATGATCATCCCGAATCACCGATTCTGCATATGCCGAAGGTATTTAATTACCATATAACGACTTTATTCGTCATGGTTCTCCCGTTAGAGGGGGTGGCGGTCGCTGCATCGGAGGGTGATGCCATTGCATGTCGGCGATGAAGACTCCGCCAGCCGTACGGATTCCCTATATAGGCGCATACACCGGTCCCTGTTGATACTGTCTGGTTACCGTTTGACAAGGAGACAGGAGAAAGCCATCCTGGGGATGGTGACTCTGACGGTGGTGGCCATTTCCATTCTAGGCCTCAATTCTGGTGTGAATGATATCTTCCCGCATCTTTTCTACATCCCCATAGTTCTGGCAGCCTTCTGGTACCCCAATGCCGGTTTCCCGGTCGCCGCAGCCCTGGCGGCATTATACATCTCCGAGTTCTATATTTTCCAGAATCTGATGGGAACTGTCCCATCAACAGAGTGGCCAGCGGTTGTCAGCCGTTCCCTGATATTCCTCCTCATCGGCTCAGTGATGACCCTCCTGCGCTGGGAAGGGGCAGTCCTGAACGACATCATCCGACAGAGCCGGAAATTCGTCTATTTGAATGATGGGAAAAGGGGTGATTTCTACTTCTCCCCGTCTGTGCATGCCTTACTCCCGACGGATGCCTCCAATAAGATGGAGACGGAGGGCGTGGAAGCCCTCCTCTCTCCAGAGGACAAAGGGGTTTACCAAGCCATGCGCCAGGATGTCTTTCGAGGCCAGGAGGCAAAGGCTTTCCTGCAGCTTCCAGGGGAGGATGGTATGATGGTCACGTCCTTCCATCTCACGCCCATACATCGCCGTGGACGGGTGGCAGGATTCAAGGCCATGGTGGAGGATGTCACGGCCTCCAAGGGTTACGAGGCCCGCATGCAGACCGCATTGGAGGAGAAGACCGTCCTTCTGGCGGAGGTCCATCACCGTGTGAGGAACAACCTGGCCATAGTGGACAGCTTCATCAACATGCAGATGATGAGCACCGATGACCCTGGGGTCAGGAGTTGCCTGCATGACATGGAGAATCGCATAATGACCATCTCCGAAGTGCATAGTTCCATTTATCAAGACGAGAGGGTGGTGGACATGAACCTTTCTCCCCACATCCGTAAACTGTTCCAGAACAATCATCAGACCTATTCGTCCGGTCGACAGGTCTCCCTGGACCTGCAGGTGGAGGATGTGCCCATGAGCTTCGACATGGTCATGGACCTCAGCCTGGTCATAAACGAGCTCTTCTCCAATTCATTCAAGCACGCCTTCGTGGGTCGCGACCAGGGTAGCATAATGATCTCCCTGCAGCCGGAGGGCGAGGGAATAATCCTGCGCTACCAGGATGATGGGCCGGGGTTGCAAGGAGCCGTGGACATTGGAGGGAGGACCTTCGGATTGCATCTGATCGACCGCATGGTGGTAGGGAAGCTCAAAGGGAGCTACCGACCTCAGAACGGTGAAAACCCGAGATGGGAGATCAGGGTTCCGACCTGAGGATGAAAGATTCAGCGTGTGGGCGTGCCGCAGTACGGGCAGGACACGTAGTTGCTCTTCAGCTCTCTTCCACAGGTGGTGCACTTGTAAGCGATGTCACCGAAGTAGACGTAAGCCGGTCGCAAAGGTTCTTTCACGTACTTGATGCGGGAGGGCTCGAAGGTCATGGGCTCCTTGCGGTGCCAGACTGCCACAGCTCGGAGCAGGCCGCTCAAACCCAGGAGCAACAATGGTATGGCCATCCCCAGAAGGATGAAGTTGGTCTCACCGGAGAAGAAGCCGCCCAGCCCCAGAACGGCCAGGAATGCCGCCAGCATAAGAGAGGCCGCGGCCCATTGAACCTGGAACTTGATGGAATAGAACACTCCCATCCTCTCGATCTGCTTCAAGGTAAGCATGCATCCACTGTCCTAACGTTTCCTCATGGGGCATGAACGCCCCGATACATAGCCGATAAGGGTCTTTCCTGTTAAAAGAGTATCTAGAATGTCATGGACCCATCAATTCCAGACTATTGTGCTCATGGCCCATCATCAGGACGGATGAAAGAACAAATACTCCCGTGGAGATGCATGCATGGATGTCCGCTAGAAAAGCCATCGCCATCGTGGCGCTGCTGATGATGCTGTCGTTTTCCGCTGTGCTCAGCTCTGCCTCCAGCTCCTACACCATCGAGACCTATGTCAACGCCGGGAGCGCGCATGGAGAGGGGTTCACCCTCTCTGCCGGGGCCACATTCGGTTGGGAACTGTGGATCTATTCCATCGGCGATGTGTCTTTGATGATCATGGACGATGCCAACTACCAGCTTTTCCGTGCAGGGCAGCCGTTCAGCTGTTTGGAGGGGCCAACGACTGTCAATCTGACCAATCCATCCTTGGGTTATCTGACGGTTGCAGAGGAAGGTAAGTACTGGTTGGTGGTGGAGGCCTATGGACCTGGGCCGGCGGAAGTGCACATAACCCTCATCGACGTGCCGTTCTTCTCCACCGACTTCGGGATGATTGTCCTGTTGGTGTTGCAGTTCATAGGCGCGGTCGTTCTTGTCATATTCATCATCATCGCCCTGCTCGTGCTGCGGGGCAGGTTGAAGCGGCAGCGGGATGAGAGGAATGCATCGGTGGAGATGGATGATTACGACCTCCAGCCCAGCAACCGAGCCGGAGAACAAACGGAGAGGTCAGATGCCAGCAGGATGGAGGATGACCCATACCGGACCATAGACCCTTTCCATGACGACCCTTACATACGCAGCAAGCCGTTGTGGAGAAAGAGGAAGTGAAGGAACGGGATGGTCATGGATGTTCAAGATGCCGTGGAGACCAGAAGGGCCAGGAGGGTTATCTCCGACCGCCCGTTGGAGAAGGGAGAGGTGCAACGCCTGATACACAGCATGCGTCTCGCACCCTCCTGTTTCAACAACCAGCCCTGGAGGGCGGTGGTAGTGGACGACCCCGGGTCCCTGGAGCCTCTGCGAGCCTGCCTTTCCAAGGGGAACGCCTGGGCCACACAGGCACCCTGCATCATCGCGGTCTGCTCCCGGGCGGAGGACGACTGCCAGCTCTCCGACAATCGTGTTTATCATCAATTCGGGTGTGGATTAGCGGTCGGCCAGATGTTGCTGGCCGCTACAGAGATGGGATTAATCGCCCATCCCATAGCCGGCTATGACCCTCTAGCGGCCAAGGACGCCCTGGGTGTGCCTGCGGACATGACCCTCATCACCTTGGTCATAGTCGGTCATCCCGGAGATGATCTCAGCCTACTCTCGGAGAAGCAACGGGCAGACGAATCCGTGCGACCGGAGCGGAGGCCGGTTGGAGAGGTCTTCTCCCATGGCCGATGGGGAGTCCCCTGGAACCACGTGGAATAAATATTAATCCCAGCAAGTGCAAGCCTCACCAGTGAGACCATGAGGTTGAAGCTGGGTCAAACCGAGGACATGCCACAGGGCAGTACAGCCTTAGTGGTCGAGGGGAGGACATACCTGGTCACCAGGGAGGGGGACCTCTTCTACGTTTTGGACGGGGTATGCACGCACAGGGGAGGAGACCTCTCCCGTGGACGTATAGAGGGAGGGACGGTACGTTGTCCCCGTCATGGTGCCGTCTTCGACCTTCGCAACGGAGAACTGAAAGGGCAGGTGAGGATCCCGCTCATCGGCAAGGCTTCCGCTCTGCGTTCCTATCCTTCATGGGAGGAGGATGGCTGGCTTTTTATAGAGGTTTGAGAACCGCACGAATCGGGGAGAGGAAGATAAATATCATGGTCCATGTTAACCATGGACACGGAGCCGTAGGAGCCTCCGATCCGAGGAGCCAGTCGGCAGGAGCGTCAAATGTACGGAAATGAAGCATCACAGCTCTTGAAAGAAATGCGGAAGAAGAGGCCTCTGGTCCATCACATCACCAATTACGTCACGGTGAACGACTGTGCCAACATCGCCATATGTGCCGGTGCTGCACCGGTCATGGCCGATGCGGCGGAGGAGATGGAGGAGATGGTGGGAATCGCCAGCGCCCTGGTCCTGAACATCGGTACCTTGAATTCCCGTTTGGTGGATTCCATGCTCATCGCCGGGCAGGCCGCAAACCGGCATGGGATACCGGTCTTGGTGGATCCGGTGGGTGCCGGGGCCACGTCTTACCGTACATCCACCGTGCAGAGGCTCTTGGACGAGCTGGATGTGGCCATTCTAAAAGGCAATGCCGGGGAGATCGCCACCATGGCCGGTAGCGAGGCCAAGGTGGTGGGTGTGGATTCCCACGGTGTGAGCGGCGATCCCATGGGTATCTGCCAAGAATACGCGGAATCTTTGGGTTGCACAGTGGTCATGACCGGTCCCAAGGACATCATCAGCGATGGTCGAAGCATCTTCACGGTGGAGAACGGCCATCCGCTGATGGAATCGGTCTCCGGTACGGGATGCATGGCGTCCACAGTGGTGGCGGCCTTCTCCACGGTCTGCGAGGATCATGCCCTATCTTCGGCATCGGCATTGGCCGCCTTCGGTCTGGCGGGTGAGAGAGCGGCGGTCCGTGGCCAGGGCCCCATGTCTTTCAAGGCCGCCCTCTTCGACAGTCTGGACGCTCTCGATGCGCAGAGCCTGTCGGCGGAGGCGAGGATCAGGAGGATAGAATGACGGACTATGGTCTGTACGTCATCACAGACCAGGTGATCTCCGGAGGAAGGAGTCATGTCCAGATTGCTGCGCAGGCAGTGCTGGGCGGCGCAGACGTGATACAGTTACGAGACAAGCACATGTCCGGGAAGGAGATGCTGGAGGTGGCTATGGCCATCCGGGACATCACACGTGATGCCGGAGTCACCTTCATTGTGAACGACCGTCTGGACATCGCTCTCCTCAGTGCTGCCGACGGGGTGCATCTGGGTCAGGACGACATACCTCTGGATGCCGCCAGGTCCCTGTGTCCGCCCGGCTTCATCATCGGCATATCCGTGGGGAGCGTGGAGGAGGCCGTGCGGGCGGAGCAGATGGGAGCGGATTACCTTGGTCCAGGCCCCATATTCCCCACCGGTTCCAAGGACGATGCCGCCCCCGCCTGCGGTTTGGAGGTGCTCAAGGCCATGCGCAGCTATGTTTCCATACCTCTAGTGGCCATAGGCGGCATCAAGCGGGAGAACCTCGATGCCGTTATCGGCAGTGGAGCGGATGGGGTGGCGGTGATATCCGCCGTCGTGGCCCCGCCGGACATAGCGGGAGCCTGTCGGGACTTGAAAGAACGGGTGGAGGCCGCGCAGAAACGGGGCAGCGGCAGTCAGAGCTGACGATAGCATTCCGGGGGCACAAGGAGCTCGAAGCGGGCCCCTCGACCGGCCACGCCGCTCTCACGAATACTGATACCGGTAATCGCCAGTATCTCCCGGATGAGGAACATCCCCATGCCGGTGTTGCGACCGAATCCACGTTCAAAAATCAGTTCCTTGACATCGTCCGGAACGCCCACGCCGTCGTCCTCCCATAGCAACATCAGGCCTTCTGGCAGCACTTCGTGATGCAATGTGACCTTACGGATGTCACCTCCGTGACGCATGGAGTTATCCAGGAGATTGTAGAAGACCTTCTCCAACATGGCATCCGCCAACACCTCCAGCCCGTCGACGTCCGTTTCGAAGGTGACATCCAAACGCTCGCCGATATCTGGCAGGATGTCCTGAAGCCTTTGCCATTGTGGGTCCTGGGAACCCACTTCCTGATAGAGATGGGTGAACTCGATATGGTCGCGGATCCTCTCCGCCGACCTCTCCAGCTTGTCCAGGTACCTGAGTATGCCCGGGTCTTGAAGGGAGTCGCGCATCAGTTCCAGGTAGCCCTGGATGACCATGATCTGATTCAAAGTGTCATGCCTGGCGATGTGGGACA
>JAQUUA010000068.1 GCA_028694055.1 Candidatus Methanomethylophilaceae archaeon
CGGCGGAGTCCCGTTTCCGGAACACCCAGTCCTGCCTGCGCCGCCTGCTCTCCCGTCCGGTGGGCGTGCACTGCCACACCAAGTCCGACCTGGTGCTGCGGGACCGGGAGATCTTGGCCCAGCTGCGGGCTGAGGTGGGGGTGACCTTGACTTCCTTGGACGATTCCCATTCGTTCTCAATCGAGCCGGGAGCCCCTTGTCCCGAGCGTCGTCTTACGGCCTTGAAGGAGCTGCATTCCACCGGCATCGAGTGCTATGCCTTGGTGGGCCCGGTGCTGGACGTGCTGGAGGGAAGAGAGGCCGACCTGGTGCAGGCCATCGCGGATAGCGGCGTGCACCGTCTCATGCTCGACGCCCTCAATCCCCGGCCGCTGTTGGCGGGCCGGCTGGCGGAGCTCGGACGACGAGGCTCGCCCACCGCCCTGCAGTCCATCCGCCGCCAGGCCATGGATGTGGGCATGGAGGTCATGGATGCATTCTAAGGGAAAGATGGGCCATATGCTTCCAATTTTTGAGAACCTTAATATAGAAGAACAAAATTACCAAAGACAGTAAAAGGAGAGAATCCACCATGTATGGTATGGGAAACAGCCAACAGCCGATTATAGTCCTGAAAGAAGGAACTGAGAGAAGCAAGGACAAGGAAGCCCAATTCAACAACATCGCCGCCGCTCGTGCCGTGGCCGATTCTGTACGCTCCACCCTGGGGCCCAAGGGCATGGACAAGATGCTGGTGGACTCCATCGGCGACGTGGTCATCACCAACGACGGTGTGACCATCCTGAAGGAGATCGACGTTCAGCACCCCGCCGCCAAGATGGTGGTGGAGGTAGCCAAGACCCAGGACAACGAGTGCGGTGACGGCACCACCTCTGCGGTGGTCATCGCCGGTGAGCTCCTGAAGTCCTCCGAGAACCTCATCGACTCCGACATCCACGCCACCGTCATCGTCAACGGTTACAAGTTGGCAGCGGCCAAGGCCGTGAAGATCCTGAACGAGATCGCCATCGACGCCCGCGACGACGAGGTCTTGAAGAAAGTGGCCATGACCGCCATGACCGGCAAGTCCGTGGGCGGCATGAAGGAGTACCTGGCATCCATCTGCGTGGGCGCCGTGAACTCCATTGCTGATGACAGCAAGGTGGATCCGGACAACATCAAGATCGAGAAGAAGACCGGCGGCACCATCAGGGACTCCTACATGGTGCAGGGACTGGTCGTGGACAAGCAGCGCGTCCATGCCCGCATGCCCAAGAAGGTGGAGGACGCCAAGATCGCCCTCATCTCCACCGCCCTGGAGATCAAGAAGACCGAGGTGGATGCCCACATCAGCATCAGCGACCCCAACTCCATGAGCGCCTTCCTGGCCGAGGAGGAGTCCACCCTGAAGAAGATAGTGGACACCATCAAAGCCAGCGGTGCAACCGTGGTGTTCTGCCAGAAGGGCGTGGACGACCTGGTGCAGCACTACCTGGCCAAGGCCAACATCTTCTGCGTCCGCCGCGTGAAGCAGAGCGACATAGAGGCCATGGCCAAGGCCACCGGCGCCAAGGTCGTGGGCAACGTCAAGGAGATGAGCGAGGCCGACCTGGGCTACGCCAAGTTCGTTGAGGAGAAGAAGGTCGGCGATGAGGAGATGACCTTCATCACCGGCTGCAAGAACCCCAAGGCCGTGTCCATCATCATCCGTGGCGGCACCGAGCATGTCCTGGAAGAGGTGGAGCGTGCCCTGCACGATGCCATCCGGGTCATCGGCGTGGCCTACGAGGACGGCAAAGTGGTCGCCGGCGGCGGTGCCCCGGAGATCGAGATCGGTCTGCGTCTCTCGGACTACGCATCCTCCATAGGAGGACGCGAACAGCTGGCCATCGAGGCCTTCGCCAAGTCCATGGAGTGCATACCCTGGACCCTGGCTCAGAACGCTGGTCTGGACGCCATAGACGTCATCATCCGCTTGAAGAGCGCCCACGAGAACGAGAAGAACGGCAAGTACTTCGGTGTGGACCTCAACAACGGCGAGGCCATCGACATGCTGGCCGCCAACGTCATCGAGCCCTTGCGCGTCAAGGTGCAGGCCATCAGCTCCGCCGCCGAGGTGGCGAACATGATCCTGCGCATCGACGACGTCATCGCTGCTCGCCGTGCTCCTCCGATGAACCCCATGGGCGACCCCAGCATGGGCGGCCCGGGCATGGGTGGCATCGGCGGCATGATGTGAGCGCCTAAACCAATTCCCATTTTCCATTTTTCTTAATTTTTCCAATGGTCATCTGCTGATTCGGAAATGTCTGACAATCGTCAGATACGTTCAAATATCAATCATTCTGATATTGAACGTTGCGTCGGACGTGACATCCATGAGGGCGGCGATCTACACTCGAGTCTCAACCGAGGACCAGGCCAAGGAGGGTTTCTCCCTGGATGCCCAGCTGAAGAGGCTGGAGGCCTATTGCCGCGCCAGAGGCTGGACGGTGGCCGCCCGTTACGTGGAGGAGGGGCAGTCCGGCCGTACCGTCAACCGTCCTGCCTACCGGGCCATGATGGCCGCCATGGAGGATTGGGACCTCATACTGGTGATGAAGATGGACCGTATCCATCGGAACTCCGTGAACTTCACCCTCATGATGGACGAGCTCCGTCGTCACGGCAAAGAGTTCAACTCGCTGCAGGAGAGCTTCGACACCACCACCGCCATGGGCCGCTTCGTCATGGACATCATGCAACGCATAGCTCAATTGGAGAGCGAGCAGATCGGGGAACGGGTTCATATGGGGATGCAGAAGAAGGCCCGCGACGGCGACCTGCACCTGGGTTCCGCGCACCCCTACGGATATGAGTACCGTAACGGGGAGCTCTTGGTCGTCCCTCATGAGGCAGCGGTGGTAGAGAAGATGTTCCATTGGCGGGAGCAAGGCCTCTCGTATCAACGTATAGCGGACAGCCTTAACCAAGCCTCTGTACCATCCAAGAGAGGAGGGGCGTGGTCCCGTCAGTCGGTTTGGAAAGTGGTCAACAACCCCTTGTACAAAGGGTACCGGCGTTGGGACGGCATGATCGGTAAAGGATCGCACATGGCAATCGTGCATGACAGCATGGGCTTACCTCAATCCTGAAGTATCACTCAGGACACGTCTGCGGAAGTATTTTTGTAGAACCATTTCCGTTAAGTAGTTATACGGTAAAAATTAATACTTAACCATGATAGACCCTAAGAACAACATGACCAAGGCCGTGGTCTTCTTGTTCGCCCTCGTGATGTCCCTGTCAGCCTTGGCTGTCATGGCACCATCTAACGAAGCAGCGGATAATGAGGCACCGGTATGGTCGGTGGGCGATGGAGTGGCGGTGTCCATGTCCGTCGATCTCATCGATCTCTACAATTCGGAAAGCGACAACTTCAGCATCGCCATCGAGGAGTTGCTGATGGACATGGATGAATCAGCGGTGGAGCTGGATGATTTCAGCCTCACTCAGGCCAGTGCCAGGGCAGTGGTTTTGCTGGAGGTCACCGAGGTCACCAGCACCAGTTACACCATCATGCAGATGGCAGCCTTCGAGGTGAAGTTCGGAGCGAGCATGACCTGGAAGTCTGACATGCCCAATACTGGCAACTACGCCAACTGGTCAGAAGCTTGGAACAGCACCTCCAACAAGACCATAAGTGCCACGGTGAGCCTGGTGCTCGGCATGTCTGAGAATGTGACTCTCGTCCTGGACAAGGAGAGAATGGCTCTGCAGCGCGTCAGCATACGTGTCCAGCCCGCCATCGACCTCCGGGTCTCTGGCACCGGAATACCGGATATGATTGAGAACGAGGATGATGAGGGCAACACCACTTCTGTGGATGTGTCCTATGGAACCTTGAACGCCAAGCTGGTGGTCAACCCAGCTTTCACGGTGTCCTTGGCCTTCGACCCCTATTTCAACCTGTTCAACCTCCCCAACCCGGATGCTGTTAACTGGAGCACGGAGACCGAGAACGTGACCATCAACGCCGCCTTCAGCGGATTCATCGACATCGGTGTAAGCGGCACATTGAGCCAAGCAGTTCAGGCCAACACCATGCTCGGGCAGGTCTTCGATAATGTCCCTGCGGGCGTTACCGGTTTGAATGGGTTCCCCATCAACCTGGCGGAGGTGACCATTCCGGCCAGTGTCTTCGATGAGAACAACACCATCGGCATAACCAACGGCGCCCTTCCGGAACAGGTGATCCCTGTCCCGCAGTTGATCATGGCCAGCACCGGCGACATGACCAGCAACCTCTCCGGCATACTGGATGACTTCACGGTGTACGGAATTTGGTTCGAGGATGAAGTGGAGTTCGATGACCCTCCCGAATGGGGAGGGGTCTTCTATCCCGAAGTGACTGGAATGGGCACCACTATAGCTCCGCCATATGGCATACCATATAGCGCCACCCTCCTCGACCTGGACAACTGGTCAGAGATCGTGGACAACGTGACGGCGGATATGGAGGAGGACATGGTGACGATGATGAGCAACATGACCGGCATGAACATGACCGGTAGCATGACCTTCTCCACCATCAGCTCGGCAGCGGCCAATGATATCGCGGCGTCCATCAGCCAGACCATCGCTGGCATCGTCCCGGACCCGGATGACTCGGGATTCGACATCGTGTCCTTCTTCTTGGACTCTCCCTACTATGGCATTATCGCCCTGGTCGGGGTGCTGGTGGTAGTGGCGGTAATCACTCGTCGTTGATATCCCACACAAACCCTTTACCATCATTTTTTTTCAATCCATAGTTAACCATAAGTCCGTCTTTGTTCATGGTGTGGTCATGAAAGCGGCGATCTATGCCCGGGTTTCAACGGAGGATCAGGCCCGAGAAGGATTCTCCTTGGATGCCCAGCTGGACATGCTGCGTGCTTACTGCGAGGCTCAAGGACATACCGTAGTCAAGGAGTATGTGGATGATGGTTACTCCGGCCGGAACATTCGAAGGCCGGCCTACATGCAGATGATGGCGGAGATGGAAGAATGGGATGTCCTCATGGTCATCAAGATGGACAGGATTCATCGCAACAGCAAGAACTTCATGATCATGATGGAGGAGCTGGACTGCAAAGGCAAGGGCTTCTCTTCCACCACGGAATCTTTGGACACCTCCAATGCCATCGGGCGGTTCGTGGTGGACATGATCCAACGATTGGCCCAACTGGAGAGCGAGCAGATCGGGGAGAGGACCTATGTAGGTCTCCGCGAGAAAGCGGAATCCGCCCAAGGCTTATTGGGGTTCCGCCCTCCATATGGCTATAAAGTTACCGATCAAGGGTTGGAAATTGTTCCCGAAGAGTCATCGGTGGTGCGGAGGATGTTCGAGATGTACCGCGATGGTTCCACCTATGACATGATCGCATACACTCTGAATCGGGAGCAGCTCCGGACCCGTTCCGAAAGCATTTGGACGGTGTACAACGTCAGGAACATCCTCCGGAACCCTGTTTATGCAGGTTATCTGCGTTGGGAGGAGCTCATCATACCACAGGACCACGAATCCTTGGTCACTGTGCAGGAGTACAACGAGACACAGCTGCTGATATCATCAAAGGTCAAGGACAAAAGGAGAAGGAAGGCCTTGGTGCTCCCGCCTAGAGGCAGTGTCGAGACCGCATTCCCTGCAGAATTCCAGAACGAAATCTAGGGCGGTCCAAAATTAATGATTGAACCATTTTATTAAGATTTATTCATTATATATTAATTTCGATATCTGTGAAGACCATATACGGCAAATGTCGTTTCTAAGCCTGGATACGAACATTTAACATCATATATAACGAACATATGGGGATTTATTAAATATCGTTCATATTGTTTTAAATACTCATAATACCAATTTTTCATAGGCCACATAAGGCCTTGCGAGGAATTTAAATGTCAGAGGAGATGAAAATCAAAGTCGCTATGCCGGAGATACTCGGCTTGCTGCTAGTTTCGTTCATCGCATTGATGGTCGGACTAGTATCTCTCGGTGTCGGTGACGCTGCAAACAGCATGGGAATGGTATTCGCATTCCTGCCCTTTGCCGCGCTGCTTTTCCTGATAGTGACGATCGCCTGCTACTTGAATGACAACATGTTCGGTACCGCTCTGTTCGGTGTATTGACCGTGTTCTTCTATGGACTGCCCGTCGTTGTCGGCGGCGCCCCCGGTTTCACGGACATCGCTCTGTTCGTGTTCTTCGGTGCCGTCTTCCTGTTGGCCATGACCTTCGTGTCCCTGGCCCAGCCCGTGAAGATGGTCACCGGCGTGATCGGTCTGGCTGCCCTGACCTTCCTGTTCCTGGGTGTCTGGCTGTGGACTGACTTCACCGACGCCTCCGCTATCTGGGGTGTCCTGACCGGAGTCTTCGGTCTCCTGGCCGGTCTGCTGGCCATGTACCTGCCCATCGCCATCCTCTACAACACCATGAAGGGTCAGAACACTCTGCCCCTGATGTAGATAGGAAGACCAAGCTGGGTTTCAAACCACTTACAATTCTAATTTTTTCTGATGATTGCCGTATTTACATCGGAGATGAGATTCGATGGCCGCTTCGTCTTTCATCGTGAAAAGGCGTCGGGGCTTCACCCTGCTCGCCCCCTTTTCCTTGGAAAGGCGGTCTATGTCCTGCCTTATGGCTTTGTAGGCCGGATAAGGGAGGATGTCTATCTCCAGCTCACCCAGCAACTGCGCCACTTCGAACACCTTCACCGCTTGATTGGTTTCCGA
>JAQUUA010000005.1 GCA_028694055.1 Candidatus Methanomethylophilaceae archaeon
TATGCCCATGGGGAAGGGATCTGCCATCAGATACTGCCAGAGAAAGGGCATGTGCAACCAGGAATGTTAATCGTGGGATCGGATTCCCACACCACCACTTATGGGGCTTTCGGAGCCTTTGCCACCAGCATCGGAGCCACAGAGATGGCTTCGGTCTGGGCCACGGGCGAGCTGTGGTTCCGGGTCCCGGAGACCCTGCGCATCAATATCACCGGCCCCGTCCCGGAAGGCGTCATGTCCAAGGATGTCATATTGGGGATAATCGGTCGTCTGGGCTCGGACGGTGCGGATTACATGTGCGTGGAGTATGTCGGTGATGCGGTGGACAGCATGAGCGTTTCCTCCCGCATGGTGATGTCCAACATGGCCATCGAGATGGGGGCCAAGGCCGGGATATGCTTCCCAGACTCCAAGACCATCTCTTATCTGGAGGCCAGGGGTGCGAACAGACAGACCTCTGTCCGAGGAGACGAGGAGGCGGCCTACAAGACGATGGACTTCCCCGTTTCCGGATTGGCACCCATGGTGGCCTGCCCCCACGCGGTGGACAATGTGAAGGAGGTCACGGAACTGGAGGGCCTGCAGATCGATCAGGCGGTCTTGGGTTCCTGCACCAATGGACGATTGGAGGACCTGGAGGCGGCTGAAGCCATAACCAGGGGCAAGAAGATACCCTCCGGTGTCCGTTTCATCGTCGTGCCGGCATCCAAAGAGGTTTACCTGGAGGCCATGGACCGAGGAATCATACGTTCCCTGATGGAGTCCGGGGCCATCGTCACCAATCCTGGCTGCGGTCCTTGCCTAGGTGCGCACCAAGGGATCCTAGCCGCCGGTGAGAGGGCCATATCCACCACCAACCGCAATTTCCGCGGTCGCATGGGCAGCGCTGAATCCGAGGTCTATCTGGCATCACCCCAGACTGTGGCTGCCAGCGCCTTGGCGGGAGAGATAAGGGACCCGCGGGAGGTGAGGGGATGATCCAGGGCAGAGTCTGGAATTTCGGGGATCACATCAACACCGACCTCATAATCGCCGGTCGATATCTGGACAACTACGACATGAGCAAACTAACCGCCCATGTCATGGAGGACGTTGATCCCTTCTTCGCCGCCAACGTTCGGCCCGGGGACATAATAGTCGCTGGGCGGAACTTCGGTTGTGGCTCCTCTCGGGAGCAGGCACCATTGGCGTTGAAGGAGAGCGGGGTGGCCGCAGTGGTGGCGGAGAGCTTTTCCCGCATATTCTACCGCAATGCCATAAACGTCGGTCTGCCGCTCATCGTCTGCCCGCAATGCATCGACCTGTTCCATAAGGGTGATGTGCTGAGCATCGACCTCCGGGAGGGGTCCATCCAACTGGCCGGGGCGCAGAAGTTTCATCGCTTCACGCCGTTGCCGCCTCCTCTATTGGAACTCCTGGAATACGGAGGTCTCGTGCCCTACATGAAAAGGAGGCTGAACCCGTGAGTTCCTATGTCTGGACAGCGAAAAACAGGCTCCAAAAGGTTTATAAGGAGTAGTCTAATACCGAAATACCCCCGGTATGGTGAACTTATGAAGTACACTAGATTCGAGAAGGCGAGGATCATTGGCGCTAGGGCACTGCAGATCTCTCTGGGTGCCCCAGTTCTGGTAGACTATCCCGCGGATATGCTGGATCCCATCGACATCGCCTTGCTGGAGTTCGCGGAGGATTTGGTCCCTATCACAGTTGCTAGAGATTAGGTTTGAGGTTTTTACATGAGTGAAGCGGAGAGAGTTGAGCTATTGGTGCCCGAGGATGTCTATCTGACCTCCGGTGTCCACATCGGCACCCAGCAGAAAAGCGCCGACATGAAGGATTTCATCTACAAGGTGAGGCAGGACGGACTGTACGTCCTCGATGTCAAGAAGACGGATGAGAGGATCAGGGCCGTCGCCAAGTTCTTGGCCCGCTTCGACCCCAAGCGCATCCTGGTGGTCTCCGCCCGCCAGTACGGACAGAGGCCTGCCAGGGAGTTCTCCAAGGCTATCGGCGCACCTGCTTTCGCTGGCCGCTTCCCCCCGGGAACCCTGACCAACCCGGTCATCGATGCCTTCGTGGAGCCGGATGTGCTCATTGTTACTGACCCGGCTGCTGACAAACAGGCCTTGGACGAGGCTCTGGGTGTAGGTATCCCCATCATCGCCCTATGCGATGCCAACAACGAGACCCGCAACGTCGATCTGGTCATCCCCACCAACAACAAGGGACGCCGCGCCTTGGCCTGCGTCTATTGGATCCTCACCCGTGAGGTCCTGCTCGCCCGTGGCGACATCAAGGATCCTGAGGATTTCAAGATGGAGATAGAGGACTTCGAAGCCCGTCTCTGAAACAAACCCCACAACTTTCTTAACCATCTTTTCTTCTATTCCATCATCATGAGGCCACCCGCTGTGGCGGGGCATTTCTACCCTGCCGATGAAAGAAACCTCCGCCGGGCTTTGAAGGATTGCTTCCTCGGCCCGCTGGGCCCTGGCAGCATCCCGTCCCCGGGATCGGAGGGATGCATGGTTGCCGCGCTCAGCCCACATGCCGGCATCATGGCATCGGGGATGGGTGCCGCCCATGTGTATGAAGCCATACTCCGTGATGGTCTGCCGGATGTCTACATACTTATCGGGCCGAAACACCGTCATCGCGGTCGAGACGTATCCCTCTGCGACCAGCCTTTCCTCACGCCACTGGGCGTCTGTCCATTGCATGAAGGCATCCTGCGAGATCTGAGCCGGGATCATGGGGTGGATAACGCCGCCCATGCCGAGGAGCACTGTCTGGAGATGCAGGTCATTTTCCTGCAGTTCATAGATCCCCAGGCCCGTATCGTGCCGATACTCATGGGGGACCAGTCCTTGGAAAGCGCGGAGAAGTTGGCGGAAAGCGTCCGCCTTGCCTGCAAAGGCCAAAGAGCCATGGTCATCGCCTCCGGTGACATGTCCCATTACGTGCCGAAATGGAAGGCCCAAGAGGATGATGCGGCAGTGATCGACCGCATGTTGGCCTTGGACGTCCCCGGCATATACGAAACCATATATTCCCGGGATATCAGCGCCTGTGGCTACGGTCCTACGGTCGCGGCGATCCTCTCCACCCGACCGAGCAGGGCTAAGCTTTTGAAACATATGGACTCCGGAGACGTGTTCGATTCCCGAGAGGTTGTGGGATACGCCTCAGTGGCCTTCTATCGATGATTCTGTACTCTGTCTCTTGGGGGGTTTAGGTGTTTTATCCTTGCATGACCAGGTCCTTACAAGGACGTGTGGCCTCCTGTGGCAGCGATGTTCATCCATGTCGAAGCATATCATAGGCAGATGGATGCCGCCGTTTTCCTCCTCTGTTTTATCATTAGTTTTCACCTGCCGGATGTTCTTAACAGACGAGATCAGCGAATGATATTCTAACCAATACATTTAATTCATAATCAATACATGAACAGTCATGTCCAATTCGGAGACTTATGACTTCTGCCCTTCCTGCGGCGCCTCCATCCCTTACGGAGAGGAGAGTTGCCCACAATGTGGTCGTTCGACCATCAAGGTAGGGGACGGGTCTTGGAGCGGTAGGCCCGATCCTCGGCAGAGGGCCCCAGAAAGAAGCAACCGACCCAGTATAGCCGGTGTCCTGATGATGCTCATGGGGGTGCCAGCCTTGCTATTCGGTCTGTTGCTCATAGGGGAGATGACCACCCTCATAGAGCTGGTGGAGGAGCAATTGGTCCTAATGGGTGAGGATCCCTCCGTGGCCGCCTCCACGGTGGAGTTCATGGTCTACGGCTCCTTGGCCGTGGGTGCGGTCTCCGTGCTGGGAGGGATATTGGCCATCATGCGTCGCCTCCTGTTCGTGGCCATAGGTTGCGCTCTGGTGTTGACGGTGCTAGGCTTGTCCATGCTCTTGCCTGGAATAATCGGCATCGTCTGCGTGGTGCTGCTCTACCAGTCCCGAGCGGAGTTCGCCTAGATCTTCTTCAGGCGGCCCAGCACCGGTTCGTACACCAGCCCCTTGTCCATCAAGGAGTTGGTGACCTCTTCCAGCTGGGCTGCCCCTATCCCTTCTTTTTCCGCCTCTTTCTGCAGGTCCGCGAAAGGTGCCCCCTTGCCATCGGTGTCCAGTATCTCCAGGAAGCTCAAGATAAGATCCTCTTGGTCCAGGTCCGAACCGGCCTTCTCAGGGTCGATGTCGATCTCATCTGGCAGGTCGGCATCATCGCCTGGAAGCCCAAGGTCGATATGTTGGTCTGGCAGTATCATGCGCAGCCCGTCCTGCAACATGCGCAGGTAACGGGAGGACTCGCTGACACCGTAGTAACCGATGGCTTCCAATATGCCGTTGGCCAGAACGGGGTTCATGCCCTTCTTGACCAATTCATTTTCATCCGGGGTGTCCATGGCCAGAGCGGAACGCAAAGCCTTCATCCGGACCCAGGTGGACTGGCAAGCCTCCAAGACCCAACGGTCTCGGGCATCCTCGTCCACAGTCACAATGCGCTCAGGACGCACACTGACGAAAACCCGGCCGTCATCGGGGCTGAAGGTCTTGGTCTTACCGACCACAGCCACGAAACGAGGGGCCTCCATCTGCGCCAAGGCTGCAGAAGCCTCCGGCTGGTAGCGGCCAGCGTTGATGAAGAACGAGCCAGTCGGGTCCTGCACCCTGGCCTTCCACATAGGTTCCTCCTCTGAGCCGATGTTCTCCTTCTCCATCAGCACCCCTGCCAGAAGCACCCTGTTCACCTTGGCTCCCAGCGGTGTGATCAGATATGACGGTGACTTCTCCTCTTCTCCTTTCATCTCCAACTGGGAGGAGTTCAGCTCCCCAGCGAAGATTCTCCATGCCGTCTCCCTGATCATCACATCATCACCTCCAGTTCTTTCAGGAGCTTCTCAGCCTCTGCTTTCACATCCAATTGGTCCAGGGAAGCCTCGCGGCAGATGAGCATCAATCCGTACTCGTCGCTTATGGCGTTTCCTCTGGCCTTGACCCATCGACCGATTATGCGTTCCTCCATACGATGGGACACTGCATCGGAATCCAGACTGCTACGGGCCATGTCCACGGCCTCTTCCAGTGTGAT
This sequence comes from Candidatus Methanomethylophilaceae archaeon, assembly GCA_028694055.1. GTDB lineage: Archaea > Thermoplasmatota > Thermoplasmata > Methanomassiliicoccales > Methanomethylophilaceae > JAQUUA01. The sequence goes on from JAQUUA010000005.1 coordinate 5,090, forward strand.
GCCGCTCAAAGCTTCGCTGATGTCACGGTTGATGATGGCAGTGAGGGCCCCGCTGCCGTCATCGATGACGGCCTTCATGCGGAGGTCCTGCACCGGAACTATGCGTCCATGGGAGGCGCATTCGTCGTTGAATACGGAACGGTTGCACTCTGGACACCGTTTTATCAGTCCGGATCCCGCCCTCAGGTCCACAACGCAACCAAGTACGGTGATGTCCAATCCGCCGCCCACCTCGATGAGCTCACCGATCGACTTGATGGATGACTCTCCGATGCCCATGCTGTCATCGAAGTCGTCATCCACTCTGGATATCTCACTACGGTCCCCGATGTTCAGCTGAGGGATGCCCCTCCAAGCCCGCACATAGGCGTTCTTGACCTGGATGACCTCCTCATCCGAAAGACCGAAGTCTTCCCATGCAGAGAACTCCACCTTGCCGGTCTCGTCAGCCAAGATGCCGGTGTAGATGGTCTTCTTCTCCCCTCGGGAGGTGATCTCTTTCGGACCCACGCTGAGTATCTTACCAGTTACGGTGACCGAGCTCATGCCCTCTCTCAGCTCTGATACCTTGGCCTCATGGGAGGAATAGGAATAGGTCCGTTCCGGCATGCCCAGGTTCACATCGTCCTTGCGCTCCACTTCCGCCCGGCTGCCCAGGTTGATTTGGACCTTCTCATTCCAGGTCTTGGCGTAGAGATTCTTGAAAAGATAGGTCACGCCTTTCTCCAATTGGAACTTTCCTGACTCCCAAGAGGTGAATGGAACAGTTCCCGTGTCATCTCCCAGAATGCCTGAGCTGATGTTCCGGGGGCCGTTCTTGGTCTGGATCTCACGGTCCTCGATGAAGACCACGCGAGCCAGGAGGTCCACGTTCTGCTCATTACCCTCCAGGGCGTCAATCTTCTTGTTGATGGACTCTGCGGTCACGAAGCCGCTGTCGCCACCGTATTTGCGGAGGATGCCCCTCTTGGCCGCCTCCAAGGATACCTTGTATACGTTCAGATAGGTGTTGAGCTCCTCTATGAGCGTGCTCTCATCGATCTTTCCTTCCAGCACCCTTTTCATCTCTTCTATCGTGGGTGTAAGTTCTTCAATTTCCATGGGGTTTACCTCCGAAAGCGGTTTTCGAACCCTAATCACCGCTGTTCTTTATAATGTATGTATGGGGAGGTTTTAGAAAATAATATCTTATACATCTTGTCGGTTGCATTCAGCATACAACAATAAATATCATCAGGTTCTGAAGAGGTTAAGATGGATTTCACAGACGCGATGATGGCCTTCCTGACCAACGCATCTGATCCCGCAGTCTATGCCCTCCTCTTGATGGTATACACCCTTCTTAACGTCATATTTCTGCCCGTCCCGGTGGAGGCCGCTCTCTTCATTGGCAATATGAGCCCCCTGCTCAAGGCTCTCCTGGTGGGCACCGGCAAAGCCATCGGATCCATCATAGTCCTGAAAATCGGAGCTTCCATAGGCGATGTCATGAACAGCCGGATGATGCAGTGGGGCATCGCCAAGAGCATCGTGAACTTCTGCAATTGGATGGTGGCCCGGTTCCATTACCTCGGCCTGTACATCATCCTAAGCATACCTTTCATGGTGGACACCGTGCCGGTGTACATTTTCTCCATATTCAACGAGCAAGGGTTCATGGAGACCGGGCCTTTCGCGGTGGTCAATTTCCTTGCTGGCATCAACCGGGTGCTCATAGTCCTGTTGATATTCGCATTGTTCGGAATTAAGATAGGAGCCTAATCTTTAAATTCTCAATAACAATCTCTCAACATGGTTCCGAAGGAAAAAATCGACAGCATTCTCGAAGGATACGACAAGGACGACATAACCATCGCCACTCTGTGCTCGCACTCCTCGCTGCAGATATTCCACGGAGCCAAGAAAGCAGGTTTCAAGACCATCGGTTTCTCCGTTTCCCAGGATACCCGTTACTACGACGCCTTCCCCCTGGGCAAGCCGGACGAACTGATCCGTTTCCAGGATTATGATGAGATCTTCGAGAGGGCGGGGGAGTTCACCGACCGCAACGTCGTCCTCATCCCTCACGGTTCCTTCGTGGAGTATATCGGACCAAAGAAGTTCGAGAAGCTGGAGATCCCCTGCTATGGGAACCGGGCGGTCCTGCAGTGGGAGTCGGACCGGGACATGGAGAGGCAGTGGATCACCTCTGCCGGGGTCTCCATGCCGCGCATCATAAACGATGCGCGTGAGATCGACAAACCTGTGCTGGTGAAGTACCATGGGGCCAAGGGAGGAAGGGGATTCTTCGTGGCCAAGGATTACCCGGACTTCAAGATGAGCATCGACCACACCCAGCCCTACAACATACAGGAGTATGTCCTCGGTACCCGTTACTATCTGCATTTCTTCTACTCACCACTGAAGCAGGACGGTTACAAGGTGAGCCGGGGTGGAACCATGGAGCTGTTGTCCATGGACCGCCGGGACGAGAGCAACATCGACGAGCTTTACAAACTGGGCTCCCAAGAGGACCTCAAGAAGCACGGCCTCTACCCTTCCTTCGTGGTCACCGGGAACGTTCCTGTGGTCATCCGAGAGTCCTTGCTGCCCAAGGCCTTCGAGATGGCGGAGAAGATCGTCAACCGCTCCTACGACCTCTTCGGCGGTATCTGGGGCCCATTCTGTTTGGAGACCATCGTCACCGACAAGCTGGAGTTCAAGGTCTTCGAGATATCCACCCGTATCGTGGCCGGGACCAATCCCTTCATCTCCGGTTCCCCTTATGCTGACCTCATATATCCTGGCTTGAGCACCGGCGGCCGCATGGCCAACGAGATTAAGGGCGCAGCCCAGGAGAACATCCTGGAACAGATATTGACTTGAAGGGCCATTTGGTCCAACTCGTCGACCTCTTGAGTCTACCGCGAAGTGTGGAGATCCACCAGGCTTGATTGTTCCAAACAGCCCCCATGGCCGCTTATGGGCTTGATTCGATTGTTAATCCGAAATCAGAGCCGGTCGGAAAAATGATGATTGTAAAGTGTTTAGTTCAGTAGCCGCGGCTCTGTAGTTTATCCTCGACAGGAATGCTGTCGGCAGAGATGCCACGCATGGCATCGCCCAAGCCCTTGGAGACTTCGGCTATGACCTTGGGGTCATCATAGTTGCTGACAGCCTCCACAATGGCTTTGGCCCTTACGGCCGGGTTGGAGGATTTGAAGATGCCAGACCCGACGAAGACACCGTCGCAACCCAGTTGCATCATCATTGCAGCGTCTGCCGGGGTGGCAATTCCACCAGCGGCGAAATTGATGACCGGTAGTCTCTGCAGCTTGGCGACCTCCAGAACCAATTCGGTGGGGGCCTCGATATCGCGGGCGTACATCATCAACTCCTGCCGGTCCAACCCCTTCAGGGAGCGTACGGCTTCGCTGATGGCCCGGTGGTGACGAACCGCTTCGATCACATCGCCGGTTCCAGCCTCACCTTTGGTGCGGATCATAGCGGCACCCTCGTTTATCCTCCGCAGAGCCTCACCTAGGTCCCTGGCACCACAGACGAAGGGGATTGTGAAGCGACTCTTGTCCACGTGGTAGAATGGATCGGCGGGTGTCAGAACCTCGGACTCGTCAATCATATCCACGCCCAAGGTCTCCAAGACCTGGGCTTCCACGAAGTGACCGATGCGGCATTTGGCCATCACGGGGATGGTGACTGCATCCATGATTTCCGTGATCATCTTTGGGTCCGACATGCGCGCTACCCCGCCCTGGGCGCGGATATCGGCAGGGACCCTCTCTAAGGCCATGACGGCCACGGCGCCAGCCTCTTCCGCAATGGCCGCCTGTTCGGCATTGGTGACGTCCATGACGACGCCTCCTTGCTGCATCCGGGCAAAACCCCGTTTAATCAGGTCCGTGCCATGACGTAGCTTTGACATGTCTAGTTCGAATGCCATATCATTCACCTTTGTTGCTGAGTTATCGAAGTAATTTATTTAACCTTTTGCAACAGTTATGTACATGATTGTACATTATAGAACATTATAAAATCAACCATTATTTTGAAAAAGATATGGACGAAGGATCACAATATGGTTATTCTTGGACACTGGACTCTATTAAGAGATAACAGTTTAGTATTGATCTAATAGTCTGGTGATAACATATGTATATATGTGCATATATGCATATTTCATGCAAGATGATCAAGTCAGATTCTTCAAAGCCTTAGGGGATCCCACCCGTCTAAGCATTGTAGGCCACCTTATGATGAATGAGCATTGTGCCTGTGATTTCCAGGGCATGAATAAGAAGGACCAGACCACCATATCGCGTCATCTCAAGATTCTGGACAATGCTGGAATCGTTAAGAGAGTCAAAGAAGGTCGAAATGTCAAATACAGTATCAAGGACGATGCCATGAGGGACACCTTGATCCGAATGGGGGTCTTGCCGGTGGAAGATTGCGTCTGTTGCAGACCTCTGCCTAGCAACGAGGGGATCAAGCTCATGGTTCAGGATGCATATGGCAAAATTGCCAGCGAAGGAGGTTCTTGTGGATGCAACTGTAGTTGCGGTGATAATTTCGACCCCAAAGAAGCTTCTGTTTTGCTCGGCTATTCGGAGGACGACCTTGAAAAGCTAGCCGCCGCGAACCTAGGGCTGGGTTGTGGGAACCCCGGGGCAATGGGGGAGATAGAGGAAGGGATGACCGTCCTCGATCTGGGAAGCGGAGCTGGTTTGGATTCATTTCTGGCGGCTCTGAAAGTTGGCCCGCAGGGCAAGGTCATTGGAGTGGACATCACGACGGAGATGGTACAGAAGGCCAGGAGGAACGCCCAGGAGCTGGGTTTTTCCCATGTGGAGTTCCACGAGGGAGACATTGAGGACCTTCCCATACCAGATGCTTCAGTGGACGTGGTGCTCAGCAATTGCGTTATCAACTTGGCTCCGGACAAAGGCAAGGTGTTCAAGGAGGTATGTAGAGTGCTGCGTCCCGGAGGAAGAGCATATATCTCCGACATGGTCTTGACGGAAGAAATTACAACGGAGCAGAGGGCTAACAAGGAGCTCATAACCGGTTGTGTGGGCGGGGCGATCCTGCATCAAGATTATCTTCGCTTGATTGAGGAATCCGGGTTGAACCTGCTAAATGAAGGGGTTACAGAAGGTGTCGGGGAAAGACAGTATCCCGAGTTACCGGTTCTCAGCGTCAAAATCGTGGCCGGGAAGCCATGAATCTCGATGCATGAGGCTCAGTCTTGAGCGATGGTGCGACATGGAGACGGTTCCATGCTGGCTATGCGGAAATCTTAACTTATCATCGCCTCTTGTTTGAGGCTCTATTGCAAAGAAATATCTATTCGTGATTAATACCATGATAGATGGTATCCAAGAGGCTGCAGAATGTTCCCACTTCCGGGACTGTGAAGATATCAAATATTGTCAGTCAGTTGAAGAGTGAAGGGGCGGACATCCTGTCTTTTTCCATGGGCGAGCCCGATTTCGCCACTCCGGAGAACATCATCGATGCCTGTGTCGACTCTCTACGGGACCAGTTCACTCATTACACGCCTTCGCTAGGGATACCTGAGCTCCGCGAGGCCATCGCAGCCAAGACTCGCAAGGAGAACAACATCAAATGCACCTCCAAGAACGTCCTGGTGACACCCACCAAGCATGCCATCTTCATGATTGCCTTGGCATATCTGGACCCAGGAGATGAGGTCCTACTCGCTGACCCCTCATGGGTGACCTACGACGCCTGCATCCGCCTCGCCGGGGCCAAGCCGGTCTATGTCCCCACATCGTATGAGGATGAATTCACCATGACCCCGGAGATGATGGCGGAGAAGGTCACCGACAAAACCCGCATGGTCTTCCTGAACTCCCCCTGCAACCCTACGGGTACGGTGATGTCCCGGAACGACCTGAAAGGTATCGCTGACCTCTGCATGGACCATGACCTCCGGGTTCTTTCCGATGAAATCTATGAACGCATCATCTATGAGGGAGAGCACATTTCCATCGGCTCTCTGGATGGGATGTTCGACCGGACCCTCACCGTATCCGGCCTCTCCAAGACCTATGCCATGACCGGTTGGAGGTTGGGATGGCTGGTGGCTCCGGAGTCTGACATCAAGGAGGTCAACAAGCTGCAGACCCATTCCATCACCTGCTGCGCCTCCTTCACCCAGCCTGCTGCTGTGGAGGCTTTGACCGGGCCACAGGGGGAGATCGACCGCATGGTGGGGGAGTTCCGCAAGCGCCGGGATCTGATGTGCGACCTCATCGAGGACATCCCCGGCCTGTGTTGCACCAAGCCCAAGGGGGCGTTCTATGTATTCCCCCGATACGACCTGGACATGAGCTCCGAGGATTTCGCCGCCTATCTTCTCAAAGAGGCTCACGTTGCAGTCACCCCCGGATCGGCCTTCGGTCCTTCCGGTGAGGGCTATCTGCGCCTATCCTACGCAGCCAGCGAGGAACAGATCATCGAGGGCATGCAGCGCATCAAGGATGCCATGTCCCGCTTATAGGGCCGAGCAGTAAAATTTATAATATATAGCAATTAAGGGTCAAAGGGCGTGCGGCATCGCCTCCTGTAGGTGCCAGTTGTCGCCAGCCAAGGGAACCGGAACCGAGAGGGATAACGTGAGTAAAAGACTGTTCACCGTCGGCCCCGTGGAGGTCATGGAGGACGTGCGCCAGGTCATGGCCCGCCCTATGATCACCCACCGCTGCAAGGAATATAGGCAGCTCCACGAGGGCATCGTGGAGAAGATGCGAAAGGTCCTGGACACGGACATGGACATCCTCCTGGTGGGAGGATCGGCCTCAGTGTTCCTGGAAGCCTGCATCCGGAACGGAGTGAGCAGGAAGAACTTGGGGGCCTCCAACGGGTCCTTCGGAAACCGCTGGCAGGAGATATCCGCCCTCAATGGCAAGGATGTGAAGAAGATCCAGGTGCCATGGGGTGAACCCATCCGGGCCCAAGACCTGGATGGACAGGTGGGATCGGACATCGAGGCCGTGACCGTGGTCAGCAACGAGTCTTCCACGGGTGTGCTCAATCCCCTGCCGGAGATCGTGGACAGTGTCCGGTCCCAGGGCGACGCGTTGTTGTTCGTGGATGCCGTGACCTCCGCCACCGCTGTGGACCTGGAACTGAGGCGTCTGGATTTGGATGCTGTGGTCTTCGGTTCCCAGAAAGCGTTGTCCCTCCCCCCTGGCCTGGCCTTCCTGGCCTGCAGTGAACGTCTGTTGGAGAAGGCCAAGACGGTGCAGAACCGGGGCTTCTACACCGACATCCTGGAATTGAAGAAGAAGAATGACGAGAACTACGCCCTCACCACTCCCCCGGTATCCCTGATGTATGGTCTGGATTACCAGTTGGACCGTATCATGGCCGAGGGCACCGCCGCCCGCTATCGCCGACACGAGGAGATGGCCAAGCTGCTGGAGGACTGGGCGGCCAAGAGGGACGGCATCTATCCGTTGGAAGGATTCCGTTCCCGCACCATAGCGGTCATCAACAAGGGTTCCATGCCCTACGACCAATTCTCGGCCGGTCTCAAGGCCAAGGGTTTCGAGGTCTCCAACGGTTACGGGAAGATCAAGGACAGCACCTTCCGCGTTGGATGCATGGGCGACCTGACTGTAAAAGACATCAAAGATCTCATTCAAGCAATGGACACCACCCTGGAGGAACTGAAATGAAACTGCTTGTCACCGACCCTCTCTCGGAAGAGGGGCTGAAGCTGCTCACCGAATCCGGCATACCCGTTGACGTTAGACCCGGCCTGTCGGAGGAGGAACTCTGTCAGATAATCGAAGCCTATGATGGCGTCATCATCCGCAGCGGCACCACCATAACCGCCAAGGTCATCGATGCCGGGAAGAACCTGAAGGTCATCGGACGCGCCGGCGTGGGCGTGGACAATGTGGACGTGCCACATGCCACCCGCAAGGGCATCCTGGTCATGAACACCCCTTCCGCCAACATCATATCCGCCGCGGAGCACTCCTTGGCGATGATGATGTCCCTGGCCCGTAATGTGGTGTGGGCGCACAACTCCGTGCACTCCGGCAAATGGGAGAGGGGCAAGTTCACCGGCATGGAGCTGTTCGGCAAGACCCTGGGGATCCTGGGCGTCGGCCGAGTGGGTGGAGAGGTGGCCAAACGGGCCAAGTCCTTCAACATGAAGCTCCTGGGTTACGACCCCTATCTGCCAGCGGACATCGCCGAGAACCTAGGTGTGAAGCTCACAACTGTGGAGGAAGTCATAACCCAAGCGGACATCATCACCATCCATGCTCCACTCACCCCGGCCACTAAGGACATGATAGGTGCGGAGCAGTTCGAGATGATGAAGCCCCATGCCTTGTTGATCAACGTAGCCCGCGGAGGGATCGTCAACGAGGATGCCCTGTACGAGGCCCTGAGCAAGAAACGCATCGCCGGTGCTGCCTTCGATGTCTTCGTGCAGGAGCCTCTGCCGGCGGAATCCCCGCTCATGAAGCTCCCCAACCTCATCACAACCCCCCATCTGGGTGCCAGCACCAAGGAGGCCCAGGAGAAGGTGTCCGTGGAGATGGCAGAGCATGTGATCATGTTCATGAGGGATGGTATAATATCCAACGCCATCAACGCCCCTCGCGGCCAATTGTCGCCCGAGGTGGCTCCGTATGTGAAGTTGGCGGAGACGCTCTCCAGCTTCGCCCATCAGGCCCTCGGTGAGCGCCCGGTGGACAAGATCGAGGTCAAGGTGCATGGGGACATATCCGCATTTGACACCCGCATGGTCACCCTCTCCGCCGTCATCGGCCTCATGAGCAATATACTGGGGGAGTCCACCAACATCATCAACGCCGAGTCCTTGGCCAAATCCAAAGGAATCAGTATCGTGGAGACCAAGACCGATTGCTGCAGCCACTACAACAACATGGTGAGCGTGAAGCTCACTTCTGGCAAGGAGAGCAAGGAGCTCCGCGGGACGGTGTTCCCTACCGAAAAACCACGCATCGTGGGCATGGACGACTTCGTCATAGAGCTGCCCTTGGACAGCAACTTCTTCATGGCGGTCTACAAGGACGGCCCGGGAGTCATAGGGCGCATCGGCCGCATCCTGGGCGAGAACGGCATCAACATCGCCCAGATGTCCGTGGGCCGGGAAGGTCCGGACGGGAATGCGCTCATGCTCATGGGCGTGGACCATCTGGTAAGTGACGCTGTGCTGAAGCAGATCAAGGAGTCCGGGCCCTTCGTCACCACCCGTTTCATACGCCTCCTGGGAATAGAGGAACGCAGCTACATGTCTTGAAGGCGGGCCCGTACGCTCTCCACCTTCTGGTGCAGGGCGTCATCCCGTCCTTCCCGGTCATCGATTTCCACGCGGGTGAGCACCCGTCGGCTGTGTCGTCGCATCGTCCGATGGCATCGGGCGATGAGGCCCATGACCTCGTCCAGTTCTCCTTCCACCACGGTGGCCATGGGCGTGAGCTGGTATGGCAGGCCGCTGTCTCGCACCAGGGAGACGCAGATGGCCACGTACTCGCTGACGCTCTCTCCCTTGTCCAAGGGCACTATGCTGAAGGAAGCGATCATATCTGAAGGAACGATTCGAGACTAGATTAAGAGTGATGTCCGCCTCATAATTATGGCCGATCTCGTTTAAAAACAGGAACAAGGCAAACGTTATATACGGTGAATTTAAAGTCTATCACTTATTGCTTTCACGAGCGCATAAAGAGGAAGTTGTATGACATTCGGACTAGATATGACGGAAGCCGCCGCTACTATGGAGGCCGGATTGGAGCTAGTAGGATTCGAGAAACGCATCACACTGACTGTATCTGATCTTACCACGGCCATCAAGAACGGCATTGACATGAAAGGGATGCCTGATGAGCAGGCCCAACATCTTGCACAACACGTTTTGAATTTCTTTGGGTATTCTGACCGAATTATCGACAACATCCTGGAGCCTGAGGACCGGGATGCCTTCTACATGCTGGAGGACACCGGCATTCTGACCACCGAGAGAGAGGAGACCACCCTCTACGACGGCAGAGAGTGGCGCATCCATTATTGGTTATTCAAGAGAGACCGCATCATCGACCTCATCAACAAGGGTTCCCGCATCGAGGAGATTATCGCGGTTTCGGATTCTGTCTACGACGACATACCTGACAACTGCTGGACCCGGGACTGATCCAGTCCGGGTCTTTTTCCACCCGGGCCTCGGCCCGGGCATTCGATCCCATCCCTGAGACATGCGTCTTTTTCCCTACACCCCCCGCGGGGACCAAGTGGAGTTCGTCAGTCTGGTGCGTGACACCGTGCGACAGCGCTCACACGCTGTTGTGGAGAGTGGCACGGGCACAGGAAAGACGGTCTGCGCTTTAGCAGGCTCCTTGGAGGAGTCCTTGGAAGACCAGCGGAAACTGGTCTACATCACCCGTACCAAGTCCCAGCAACGCCAGGTGATGCTGGAGTTGCGGCGAATATCCCGTATCCAAGGATTGTTGGGGCTCAGCATGCAAGGCCGGGGCTCTTCCTGCCCCATGGCGGAGCAGGATCCAGAGCTGAAGAGTGGTTCCGCCGAGGAGCTTTCCGGTTATTGTGCCCAGCAGAAACGTCTGGCCTTGAAGGGAGACCAGGGGTGTCCATACTATGCGCACACCCTCTGCATTGACATAGAGGAGTTGGCCGCCTTCTGCCGAAGGGAGCTTCCCACCGCCGAGGAGTTCGCCGATCACTGCCTCCGTCAGAAGGCCTGTCCTTATGAGGCCATGAAGCTCCTGCTCCCGCAGGCGGATGTGGTGGTCGCCCCCTACAACTACCTTTTCCTGCCCTTCATCCGCAACCGTTTCCTGGAGTGGTTGAACTGTGACATCGAGGACTTGACAGTGGTGGTGGATGAGGCCCATAATCTGCCGGAATACCTGCGAGGGGTGAGCAGCATGGGCTACTCCCGGTATGCTTTGGAGATGCTGGCCAAGGAGAGCGATGAGTTCCAGGACCCCGAGGTCATGGACGGGGTGTCGGTGCTGGACCTCTACGGCATCATGAAGGACCTCCTGACGGAGGCGGTTGATGACTACTTGGGTGACGAAGACGGCCTCCTACCCCCTGGGTTCGTGAACGAAGGCCTCCTGCTGAATCTCCGTTGTTCATCCAGCAGTCTCAAGAACATGAACCATGTCCTCATAGACCATGGGATACTGGCCAGGGACCAGAAGAGGGAGCAAGGGCGTCTTCCACGATCGTACATGCTCTCCTTGGGGCATTTCCTGCAGTTCTGGACATCCTTGGAGGAACGTTTCTATGTCCGTCTGGTAACCGGCGGTGAGAACCCCTCCTTCGAGACCTATTGCCTGGACGCCTCGCTGGCGGCGGAACCGCTGCGGCAATGCCATTCCTCCATCCATATGTCCGGCACCTTGGACCCCATAACCGAATACCGGGACTCATTGGGTCTGGCTCGTAACACCGTCCTCCGGTACTTCAAGTCCCCTTTTCCCAGCCGGAACCTCCTCACCCTCTATGCCGACGACGTGTCCACCAAGTATGAGGAGATGTCCCGGGACCGAGGGATGCTGCCGCGTCTGGAGGAGTACGTGGTGGGCATCTGCAATTCCACAGACCGCAACACAGCGGTGTTCTTCCCCTCATACGGCCTGATGGACCGGTTCATTTCCGATGGTGTGCTGTCCCGGTTGAACTGCAACGTGCACGTGGAGGCCAAGGGGATGCCCCAGGCCGAGCTGATGGAGGCCGTGGACCGATTCCGTTGTTCCCGTGGGGATGTCTTGTTCTCGGTGATGGGTGGTCGTGTCAGTGAAGGCCTGGACTTCCCGGATGAGGATATGGAGGTGGCGGTGGTGGTAGGGATACCCTATCCCCGCCCCTCTGCCCGTCAGCGGGCCCTGATGTCCTATTACGACCAGAAGTTCAACAAGGGTTGGGAATACACCGTAAAGGCTCCCACGGTGCGGAAGATGAGGCAAGCCATCGGGCGCCTCATCCGTTCTGAGACCGATCGCGGGGCGGCGGTTATACTGGACCGCCGGGCCCAGTCCTTCCCCCAGTTGGATGTCGTGTTCTCACCCGAGCCCATATCCGAGGTGGCCAGATTCTTCCAGGAAGCAAAGGTTAATTAATCGCAGTCCGATGGACGGCGACATGGATGTCCTGGAAGCGATTCTGGTCGCCCTAACCGGCCTCTGGCTTTTCCTGCCTGCCATGCTCCCGAACTCTGCCGCCGTGGTCACCGGAGGCGGGGCACCGGTGGATTTCGGCCGCAGCTGGAAGGGAAGGCGCATCCTGGGGGACGGAAAGACCTGGAAGGGTTTCTTCGGAGGAGCCGTAGCCGGAATAATCCTCGGTTTGATCCAGATTGCTATTTCCAGTCCCTTCGACGCTGTCGATTACTGGGGTTTCGGGCCCCTCTGGGGCTCGTTGGGAGTCTTGACCGCTTTGGCGGTGGGGTCATTGTTGGGCGACATGTTGGGGTCTTTCATCAAGAGGAGGCTGAACCTGGAGAGAGGGGCCAAGGCTCCCATCCTGGACCAATATGACTTCCTCATCGGTGCATTCTTGCTCACAGGGCTGCTTTTCCCCGGTTGGGTCTACGCACAATACATCGAGGGAGGGCAGATACTGGCACTGGCCTTCCTGTTGTTCATAACCCCGGTACTGCACCGGGTGGTGAACGTCATCGGCTACAAGATGGGACAGAAGGACGTCCCGTGGTGATTCCATGCATGAATTGATCCAAGCCTTGAAAGAATGTGGAGCCCTCCGTTTCGGTGATTTCACCCTGGCATCGGGGGTGAAGAGCGACTATTACATTGACATCAAGATGGCTAGCACCCGCCCGGCCGTGCTCTCCTTGATATCTAAACTGATGGCGGACCGCATGGAGCAAGATGGAATCCATGCGGATATCATTGCCGGAGTGGTGCTGGGTTCCATACCGTTGGTCACTGCCCTGTCGCTGCAGACCGGGATCCCGTTCATCATGGTCCGTAAGGAGAAGAAGGACCATGGCACCGGGAAATTGATAGAGGGGGTGCTGCCGCATGGAGCCCGTGTGCTGGTGGTGGAGGACGTCATCACATCTGCCGGCTCTGCCCTGTTCGCCGTGGAACTCCTGAGGAACGAGGGGGCCGAGGTGGACACCGTGCTGTCGGTCATCGACCGGGAGTCCGGAGGCCCAGAGGCCTTAGGGGCCAGAGGGGTGAGCCTTGTGCCATTGTTGAAAGCCTCACAGATTCCCCGGTGAAGGCATGCGTCCATCTCCGGACTGTCGATTGTGTACCCTCAGCCAGAATCGGAGCCTGATCGTGCTTCCTGAGGGGGATCCCTGCTCCCCGGTGGTGTTCGTTGGGGAGGCACCCGGTGAGAAGGAGGATCAATCGGGACGACCATTCGTAGGCCGCTCCGGACGCATCCTGGACGGGATGCTGGAGGAGGCAGGGCTCCCCCGAAGTTCCATACTCATCACCAACACCGTGAAATGCCGGCCGCCCGGCAACCGTGACCCGCAGCGGGAGGAGATGGCTGCCTGCCTACCCTTCCTGCAAAATGAGCTCAAAGACAGGGAGCTGGTGGTGGGCCTCGGCAAATCCGCCTGTCGCGACCTTATGGGTATGGATGTGAAGATGAAAGAAGTGGCCAATAAAGAGACGGCCATTGATGTGGACGGAAAGAAAGTAGCTTTCATGCCCACCTACCATCCTGCCGCAACCATCTACAGCAAGGAAGCCCGTGAGGCTCTCCGACAGGCTGTCCTCTACGTCAAGAAGACCTACTACGACCTTTGAAAGCGTTTCTTCCAGAGGTAGGCCAGGTTCTCCCTCCCGTCCTTCCAGGATGAGAGCTTGACCTCTCCCACCCTTCTTCGGTAAACGATGGGGACCTCCCGGCAACGCAGCTTCCGCATGGCCTCTATCTTGATCTCCTCCGAGAAAGGCATGCCATCCGACCGGAGATCCAGGTGGGAGAGGCAGTCCCGGCGGAATACCCACATGCCGCTCTGGGAATCATCGACCTTCAATCGGAAGAGCAGGTTCATGTTGAATGTCAGCAACCAATTGCCGAAGCGGTGCTTTCCGCTCATGGAGCCTTCCTGCAATTCGCCGAAACGGTTGGTGGTGATGAAGTCCAGATCCTCTTCCTTCAAGGTCTGAAGGAGTGCAGGTATGGATTCCACAGGATAGGTGCAGTCCGCATCGAGGGTGACGACGTATTCCCCCTGGGCATTCTGAAAACCAGTCTTATATGCCCTTCCATAGCCCCGACGGGGCTCTGGAACAACCAGGGCACCTTTGGAGATCGCTATCTCTTGGGTTCGGTCGCGGGAATCTGTGTCCACTACCAGGACTTCGAATTCTATCCCTTCCATCTCCAGGACTCGATGCAACTCATCGATGACCAGGCCGATGGATTCCTCCTCGTTCATGGTGGGGATTACAACGGATAGAAGGCTCATTATCACGGTTTATGCATACAAAGTAGTAATCCTTATCTGTTTCAATAGGGGCCGCGATCCCCGAAGAATTTGAAACCCGCGTAACCCATCCAGGCGAAGAACAGACGGACGAACGCCCAGAAGGTCATCCTCTGCCGGAACATGTTAATCGGGTTGTAACTGTCCCAGAGGGCACCGTGTTTCATGGTGAGCTGTTTGCGGCCGGCCCCGTTCCAGAAGGCCTGGTTGAAGAACCCGTACACCGTGGCCCTGGTACGGTTGTAGATAATGGCTTGCGGGTTGTGATGCAATGAGAAGCCCGCATTGGTGGCCCGGATGTTGAAGTCGATGTCCTCGGCAGTTATGAACCAAGGATCGACTCCTTCCACTTCCTCGTAAACCGCCCTTTTGAAGGCCAGGTTGCAACCGGGCCAGGTGCAGTCATAGCCCTGGTTGAAAAGTTCCACCCGATGCAGTTCCTCCCATGCGCGTAGACCGATGTTCACGGTCCTCCCCGCCACAATGTCCACTCCTTCATTCAGTGATTTCCGCATCTCCTTCAACCAGTTGGGGTTGGCAATGACATCCCCATCCGTGAGGGCGATGATCTCTCCTTCGGCCAGCGATAGGCCGTGATTCAAGCTCTCCCCTCTAGTGCCACCATGTTGATGGAAGCGTATGAAGTCGAATCTATCCGCATATTCCCGTATTATCTCCGGAGTGCGGTCGTTGCTGTAACCGTCCACTATGATGATCTCCAAAGGCGACTCTTGCACCACTAGGGAGTCCAAGGCATCGGCTATGTTGTTCTCCTCATTCTTCACCTTTAGCACAATGGACGCCATCATCGGGGCAGGAATCATTAATCATCCTTAAAGAAGTTGAGATTGCCTCTCATTTCTTGGAGACCTCGTCCCGTACATATTGCAGCATGGTTCGAGGGTCCAGGACCGATAATATGAGCTCCAGGTCCTTTTTACGGAATTCCCGGGTGATGGCCAAGAACATGAAGAAGACTATCTCTGCCATGAGCGCTAGGGCCAAGAAGTCAAGCACGCTTTGCATGGGCTGCCAAAGGGATACAAGATAGAGTACAGATGCCGTGATGGCCCCTCCCAATAAGTGGAGCCATAAACGACGATATGGCCAGACGCCCGAAATCTGGTGGACTGTGAAGACCACCATGAGCCCGTAGACAGCCAAACCGCAAAGGAAGGCCAGTGCCGTGCCGCTGGCCTGCATGCCCAGCATAGGCACCCCCAGCAGGGAGGTGGGCACGAGCAGCCCCAGGAAAAACATGTTGACTGCCATGCGCACTATGAAAATCCGTACCATGAGGTCCGGGCGGTTGTAGGCCAGCACAATCTGTTCGAATATGCCCACCACCAAGGCTATGTAAAGGGCGATAGCCATGTAGAACATGGGTCCCCCTGATTCCACGAAGCCCGATCCGAAGACGATCTGACTCACCGGATAGGAGAAAACCAAGAGGAAGGCGGTCACCGGCATTCCTATCATGGATATGAACCGTTGCGCCTCATTGCTGATGGGCTCGATCTCCTGTACCATGCCCTTGCTGTGCCATTCTGAGAAGGTGGGGAAGAGCAGGACGTTGATGGCGGCCCCGAAGGTGAGGACAAGCTCCATCAGTTTGTAGGATGATGTGTAGTAACCAACCTGCAGGTCGTCCCAGAAATAACCTAGTACGACCTTGTCCACGCTGGCCAGTAGTGCACCTACGATGGTAATCAGGATAAGCGGTTTGGCGAACTTCACATAGGAGCGTACGAAGACCGGTCGACCGTACCGGACCCCGTCCCGGCTCATGAGCCAATATCCGACCAGGACCATGGAAAGGGCGCCTATCACATAGGCCAAAGCGAGATAGAAGGCCGACATCTGACCAATGGCCAGGATGACCAGAATGGGGGAGCGTATCAACGGGTCAGCCAGATGGATGAGCTCCGACTTGGAGGACTCTCTTTTCGCATTATAGGTGGTTATGAATATGCTGGACAGGTCGCAGAGGGCCCAATACAGTACGAAGAGCAACAAGACTTCCAGACTGGAACTGAATATCTCCTTGCCCATGACGCCGGTGTAGAGGAACAGGAAACCGATAGAACCCAGGATCATCAGCCCGGTGAGGGCCATCTTCACCACTGCAAATGTGGATATGCAGGAGGCGAGGTCTTGTCCTTCTGACACCTTTTTTACATGGGCGGCCGAGAAGCCGAGGTCGGATATGGCATTGAATGTGGCCACGAAAGACATGGCCCACATCAGGCTTCCATACTCATGGCCCACGAAGCGGGTCATGGATGTGAGGGCAATGAAGCCGATGACCGCCGCCAGAATATTGGAGGCCATGATGAGGAAGGACTTCTTGGCGATGGTGGACATCCTTTTTCCGCCTGTTGTTTTTAGAATCAAACTAAGATATAATAGTATATCTGTTCCTCGGCTAGAAGTCGTTCAGCAAACAATAATAATAGGGCACCTAGCAATCACCTTGTGATGATTGTCGAGGGCCAGGGAATCTCAGATGTGCAGGGTTTCATGATCGACATGGACGGTACCATATGCAAAGGATGGCAAGTGATCCCCGGGGCGCCGGAGTTCATCCAGGAACTGAAGGACCGAGGCCTACCCTTCGTGCTCTTGACCAACAACTCTTCCGCCAGCAGAGAGAGCTATCTCCGCAAGATGATGAAACTGGGTTTCCCGGTGCGCATGGAAGACATCCTCACCTCCACAACCGCCACCATCCTTTTCTTGCAAGGGGAGCGCCCAGGCAAGACAGTCTACCCCTTGGGGACGCCGGATTTCCTGCAGGAGCTGGAGGAGGCCGAGGTCGAGATGGTTGAGGATGGCGCCGACATCGTGCTTCTGGCCTTCGACCGTTCCATCACCTATGAGAAGATAAACAAGGCATACCATCTCTTGTCAGCAGGGGCGGAGCTGATCTGCACCCACCCGGACCGACTTTGCCCCACTGAGAGCGGTTACGACGTGGATATCGGGCCGTTCATAGACATGTTCCGTTCACTATGTGATGTCGATCCGGTGATAATAGGCAAACCCAGCCGTAAGATGGCGGAGATGTCATCCCGGCACCTTGGTGTTCCAGTGGAGAACATGGCCATGATAGGGGATCGACTGTATACCGACATACGTATGGCGATAGAGAACGACATGCTCTCCGTTCTGGTTCTGAGCGGAGAGACCACCCCCGAGGATCTGAAAGGGTCGCTGTTCTCGCCAGACATCGTGGCTTCCTCGGTGAAGGACCTCCAAGGGTTTTTCCAGCGTTTCTGAGGAAGCCATCCAGCAGGTTCCAGCATTTCCTTTTTCAGACAAGGTTTATATATAATCCTTGACAATGTTTTTACGCTCAGTATCCGTACTGGCAAGATGGGATGCGAAACAGAGTCAGAAGCTAGGCTCTTTATCGCCCCTCAAGGGGGCACATATGTATCTTAAGCAGATAGAGCTGGAGAACTTCAAGTCCTTCGGCGGTAAACTGACCATTCCGCTGATGGAAGGCTACATCGCTGTCACGGGGCCGAATGGCTCGGGTAAATCAAACATCTCTGACGCCATCCTGTTTGTTCTAGGCCCTCGTAGCTCCAAGGCCATAAGGGCCGGCAAGCTCAGCGACCTCATCTTCGACGGAGGGAAGAGCAAGAGCCCCTCCAGTTACACCAAGGTTTCCTTGGTGTTCGACAACCAGGACCGCCTCATACCCTGGGATGCGGATGTGGTGAAGCTCACACGATTGGTGAGGATGACTCCCAGCGGTGACGGATACAATTCATATTTCTACGTAAACGACAACAAATCATCCTTAGGGGAATTCGATAACATCCTTTCTAGCGCCCGCATCAGCGCCGATGGTTACAACCTGGTGCAACAAGGGGACGTCACCCGCATCGTGGAGATGGGGAACATCGAACGCCGCAAGATACTGGAGAACATATCCGGAATCTCCCGTTTCGATGGAGACATCGAGAGGGCCTTGAATGAGAGGCGGCAGGCGGAGGAGAACATCGACCGCATCTCGATAATCATCGACGAGCTCGAGAAACAGCTGGAGCAGCTGGAAGAGGAACGTGCCGCTGCTGTGGCATATCTGGATCTCCGTTCCCGGCTGGAGATGGCCAAAGCGCAGCAGTCCCATAAGAACCTGGAGGCCACCCTGGTGGAGTCCCAATCCATCCAGGAGCAGATCTCTGCCTATGACGTCGAGATCCTGAAGCTCGTTGAAGACAAGAGGTCAGCCCATACAGAGGCCGAGAGATGGGAGCAGAAAGTCCGGTCCTTGGAAGAAGAGATTGAGAAGAAGGGTGGGAAGGAATACAAGGACCTTAAAGAGGAGATGAACGAGCTACGAGTGGAAGTCGCTCGTCAGAAGGATCGTCTGGAACGTCACCAGGAAGATATCGAGAAGGCCGGTGAGGAGAAGGAGGAGATCGAGTCCCAGATGGAAGGGATCAGCTCCGAGCGCTTGCAACTGGAGCAGCAGGTCAAAGACAAAGAGGAGAAAATCCTAGCCAAGAAGGCAGAGCTGGATGGCAAACGGCAAGAGCTGGCGGAGATGAAGGCGGCCATCGAGGGCCGTGGCGGGGATATTGCCGCATTGCAGAGGGAGATCGCCGAACAGGAGTCCAGCTTATCAGTTCTGGAAGGACAGGAGAGGGAGAAGGCCATCGAGCTCTCCCGCAACCAAGTGCGTCAGGAAGAGCTGGAGATCCAGAAGGCCAGTCTGGAAGAGAGCCATCGAAAGGCCGAGTTCGAGCTGGGTGATGCGGAATGGAACCTGAAGGAGATGAAATCCGGTCAGGGCAGCTCCGGTCAACGTCTGCAGGAGCTTAGTAGCTCCTTCCATGAGAAACGTCAAGAGCAACAGGGCCTGGAGGCCGATGCCCAGGATTTGGACAGCGCCATCCGCCGTCTTAGCCGTGAGCTGGAGTCCTTGAAGGCCCAGAAAGCGGCCGCCGAGAATCTGGAGAAGGGCTACAGCCGAGCCGTGTCTAGCATATTGCAGTTACGGGACGAAGGCCAGATATCGGGAATCCACGGGACCGTGGCCGAGCTGGCCGAGGTGGACAAGGAGTACGAGACGGCCTTGAACGTCGCCGCTGGTGGACGCATGCAGGCGGTGGTTGTGGATGATGACGAGGTGGCGTCTCAAGCCATCGAGTATCTCAAACGTAACCGTCTGGGAAGGGTCACGTTCCTGCCGCTCAGCAAGATGAGGGACGGGCGTCCGCGGGCAAAGGCCATCATGATCGAGAAGGACTGCATCGGATATGCCATCGATTTGATTGACTTCGACCCCCGTTACAGAGCGGCTTTCTGGCACGTGCTCTCGGACACCTTGGTGGTGGAGGACCTTGTTAAAGCCAGGGCACTGATGGGTGGCGTGCGCCTAGTGACCATGGCCGGCGAGGTCCTGGAGATCTCCGGAGCCATGGTGGGAGGCACATTGGACCGGGGCAATATCCGTTTCGGGGCTGCCGCCGAAGACAAACTGGAATCCACGCGGGCGGAGCTTACTAGAGCCAATCAGGCCGAAGGCGTGATCCGTCAACGCCTAAAGGTGCTGGCAGCGGAGATGAAGGCCATCGAGGACGAGATCCGCAAGCTGCAGGGCAGCAACAGCGGCCTGCAGGCCGAGCTACGTAGCCTGGAGATGCAACGTGATTCCTGGAAGGAGAAGAAGGACGGCCTCAGGAACGAGATAAAGCTGAAGAAAGAGTCCTTGGAAGCGGCCCGGAAAGAGGAGAAGTCGCTATTGGAAGAGCTGGCATCCAAGCAGGAGGAGGCCAAGGCCAGCCGAGAGGATCTGGCTAACAAACGACAGAAGATGGCGGAGATGGCTCCCGGGGACATCCAGGAGAAGATGCAGGGTTTGCAGGAGGACATCATCGCCCTGAGCACGGTCACTGGAGACCTGGAAGGCGACATCAAGGGTCAAAGAGCGGAGATGGCAGCCATGGAGGCCCGTCTGCAGGAGCTATCCGACGAGTTGGACGGCATCCGGTCGGATGTGGAGTCTTGGAACCAGGATCTGCAGATATGCCGTCAGAACCAAGCGGATGCGGAAACGAGGCTGGAAGCGCTCCGGAAGATCGAGGCCTCTATGGAGGGGGAAGTCCAGGAGCTCCGTCGTCAGCGGGACAGCGCCTATCAGTCCAAGGTGGAGAAGGAGAATGAGAAAGGACAGATCGACGAGCGTCTCCAGACCAAGAGGGACTTCCGTATCGGTTTGCAGAACAAGGTGGCTTTGGCGGAAGAGAGGGCCACTCAGATCAGGGAAGAGATCGCACTCATCGACTTCGAGGTAGATACCCCCCTTCCATCATCGGAAGAGTTGAGGAAGACCATCAAGACCACGGAGACCAAGATGAGCCAGATGGGTGCTGTGAACCTCCGTGCCATTGAAGATTACGAGGCCAAGAAGGAACGTCATGGTCGCTTCCAGGGTGAGGTGTCCCGTTTAGAAGGACAAAGGTCGGAGCTGCTGGAGCTCATGCAGTCCCTGGAGCAGGAGAAGGAAGTCATCTTCCGAGAGGTCTTCCAAGCCGTGGATATCAATTTCCGGCGCATCTACGCTGAGCTCTCGGGTGGAGGCGAGGCTTACCTGTCCCTGGAGAACGAAGGGTCCCCATTCGAAGGAGGCATGCTCATCAAGGCCAAGCCCAAGAACGGCAAGATGCTGCGTCTGGAGGCTCTGAGCGGCGGTGAGAAGAGCCTCACGGCTCTGGCATTCATATTCGCCATACAGGACCATCAACCATCACCCTTCTATCTGCTGGATGAGGTGGACATGTTCCTGGACTCGGTTAATGCGGAGATGGTGGCCCGCAGGGTGCAGAAGAGCTCTGTCAAGGCCCAGTTCGTGCAGATATCCTTACGCAAGGTCACCTTGGGAAAGGCAGACCATCTTTTCGGCGTCACCCGTCAACCGAACGGGGTGAGCAAAGTGATAATCCAACCGGACATCGCCAGCTTGGGAGGCTTGGAGTCCGGGCGAACAGAGGAGTTGAAGACATGAGCAAGGAAGCTGAGACCGAAGCGGTCCTGAATCACCTGTTGTTCCACAAGGCCCTCATAGACGAGGATCAGGACGACTGCAGGATGGACCGTTATCTGGAGATATTGTCGGAGGCGGAAGCAGGGGAGGCCCTCTCCGACCCAATGGACGAGTCCATCCGCGCCGTATTCCATCTGGTGCTGAACCAGGGTTTCGACCCCTGGGACATCGACCTCATGGAATTCACCCGGTTGTACGCGGGCAAGATAAAGGACGACGGAGTGGACCTCATCGTGGCCGGAAGGCTGATGCACATGGCTTGGAGCGTCCTGCGCCTGCAGTCCGAGGAGACCCTTCTGGAGAACGACCGGGAGGATGAGCTCTTCTTCTTCGACTGGGAGACCGATGGATTCCAGGAGATGGAGCAGCAACCCAAGCTCTGCCTCCCGGCTGAGAAGTTGAAGGAGTCCCCTCGTCGCACTCCCACCCGCCCGGTGTCTTTGATGGAGCTCCTGGAGGCTTTCGAAGAGGCCCGTGTGGAAGCGGAGCTCATGCAGGCCAGGGAGCGCAGCCGTCGAGAGCTCAAAACCCGTCCCGCCCGTGATTTCCGCAACAACGCCCACGAGGAGGACATGGAGCAGGATGTGGAGCGGGTCTGGGAGAAGGTGCAGATGATCGGAGCCGGCCCCATATCAATGACCGACCTCTTCAGCGAGACCCTGAGCGAGAACATATCCACATTCCTGGCCGTCCTCTATCTGGTGAGGGACGGACGTCTGGCCCTCTGGCAGGATGATCTGCCGCACGGGGAGATCTACCTGGAGATGAAGGTGGACTGGGCCTCCGGCATGGTGGAGAACGCCCCGCAGGCCGAGGTCCAAGACAAGATGACGGTGATCTGAGTTGCTGGACCGATCCATCCTGGAGGCCATACTGTTCTCTTCCCCCCAAGCCGTCAGCGCCAAGGAGCTGGCAGAGCTGGCAGGGATGACGACGGCAAGGTTGCGACAGGCCGTGAAAGAACTGGACCAGGAGTATGAGTCCCGGGATTCAGCCTTACGGATAATCCGTACCGAGGGAGGCTACTCACTTCAGCTGAGGGACGAGTATAGGGAGCAAGCATGGAAGGTGTCCCCCCCTCAGATACCGGAGGCCGCCCTCCGCACCGCCGCCCTGATCGCCTATCACCAGCCAGTGGCCCAGAGCGAACTGGTGCGGACTCTGGGGTCCAGGGTCTACGACGACGTGCGCTTGCTGAGGTCGTTGAACCTCCTCACTGTCCGTAAATCCGGACAGACCTTGGAGTTGAGCACCAATCGCCGTTTCACGGAGTATTTCGGCATCGAGGCCAAAGGCAAGAAGGGCATCAAGGAATGGATGGAGAGCCATATCTCCCTTTGACAGCGTTTGGTCATGAATAAATTATAAATCGTTGTTCACGATAGGTGCTTTCGATACCCATGGTTATGCCTCTCGCTTTATTGGAGAAATCCATCGACAAACGCATTTCCCTGCTCCTCAAGGACAACCGTACCTTGGAGGGCAAGCTAACTGGATACGATGACTACATGAACATGGTCCTGGAGGACACCGCCGAGCGCACCTCCGATGACCAGGAGAGGAGACTGGGGACAGTCATCCTCCGTGGAAACAACGTGGTCAGCATATCCCCTCTCTGAAGCAGGGCTCCCATGAAGGCCGTTATACTGGCCGGGGGTTTCGGCACCAGACTCCGGCCTTTGACCAATTACATCGCCAAGCCCTTGATACCCCTTCTGGGCAAGCCATTGGTCATGCATATCATAGACAGCATGCCTTCTAGCGTGGACCATGTTATCATGGCCGTGAACTATAGGAAACAGGACCTGGAGGACTACTTCCAGACTCATGATGTGGGTGTGGAGGTTACCATGGTGGAGGAGTCCGAGCCCTTGGGCACCGGAGGGGCATTGCGTAATCTCCAGGACCATATAGACGACACATTCCTGATGTTCAACGGAGATGTGGTCTGTTCCTTGGACCAATTGTCCATGCTCCGCCACCATGAATCGAAAGGCGGGATGGCCACCATATCATTATGGCAGGTGGAGGACCCTCGGGCCTTCGGCGTCGTGGAGCTCCAACAGGATGGGCGCATAACCCAGTTCCAGGAGAAGCCGGCACCGGGCGAGGAGGTTTCCAATCTCATCAACGCCGGCATCTATGTTTTCGAACCGGAGATCATCAATCACATACCAGAGGGCCATGTGAGCTTGGAGAGGGAGGTGTTCCCATATATCTTGGAAGATGGCATGTACGGTTACCGTTTCCATGGGTACTGGGTGGACTGCGGTACAAGGGAGAGCTATCTACGTGCTCAGGGGCTGCTACTGTCCATGAAGCACGACACCAAGCGTATGTGTCATCCCTCCTCTGAGGTGGAAGGAGCAGAGCTGGGCGATAACGTCTATATCGATCACGCTACTGTCTCCCCTGGTGCCAGGGTAGAGAACAGCGTGGTCATGAGCGGAGCCCGGGTGGGAAAAGGCTGTGTCGTCCGTAACAGCATCGTCGGACCAGGGCAGAATCTCGTAGATTTTACTTCTATCTATGATGATATCATCTGTTCTCTATAGTCTATATAGTCTATATACGCAGATGATATATACATAATGCGTAGTCTGTGGTTGGACGGAATCCCATGTCGATCCTCAAGACCGTAGATGAGATATCCAGCAGGAACAAAGTCCGTAAAGGATGGTTCGGTTTCATCCTCATTTTCTTCCTTGTATTCATCATCTTCCCATCCATCTACGTCCTCCTTTTCGGCATCTCCGACTGGCAGACCCTACAGGATAACGTCCTCAGCAACCCGGATAGGATGGCAGTCATCTATGGCGCCCTTTTCAACTCCTTCGGGATTGCTCTCATCGTCACTCTGATCGACATCATCGTGGGCCTGCCTATGGCATGGATCATGGTTCGGAAGGAATTCCGTGGAAAGAAGTACTTGGACACCCTCATCGACATGCCTTTGGCATTCCCAACGGCGGCTTTGGGGTTCTCCGTGGCTATTTTCTGGAGCGTGCCGGTGAGCGCCCCGGTGCCCGCTGGCGCGTTGGGGTGGTTCGCAGACCCCCTGATGCTCATAATCCTCTTGCACATCATCTTCACCTATCCTTACATGGTCAGGTCATTGTCCGCCATACTGGAGCAGATTGACCAGAATGTGGAGATGGCTGGGATGACTTTGGGGGCCAGTCGTTTCACGGCCGTCCGGACCATCACCCTACCTCTCTTCCGGGCCGGGATGATAACCGGTTTCATCCTCTGCTTCGCCCGGAGCCTGAGCGAGACCGGTGGCACCTATATCGCCCTCACAGCCATCGGCAAGGACAGCCTGTTCTTCACCGGCCCCACCCTCATCGCCCACCTCAAAGATTTGGAAGGGGCGCAGAATGTGCAGGCGGAGCTGGTGATGGTGAGCATGCTGCTGATCGTCTCGGCGATCCTGCTCCTATTCATCGCCAAGTATGCCATGAGCACCTTGCGCATACCTTGGTCCAAAGTATGGCCCCGTTGGGAGAGGAAGCTCAGCCGAGGACTGGTGCCCAAGGTGAAGGACGGGTTCTCGTTCTTCTTCATGTTCCTCTTCGTGATCATCCCCTCGTTCTTCATCTTCTCCTACATACTGATGCCCGCACCCGAGGTCTTTGACTGGAGCGGTTTCTTCAGCGCCATCATGTACTCTTTCGCTGTGGCGGGAATCGTTACTGTGGCTGACCTCCTGTTAGGGGTCCCGTTCGCCATCTACATAGCCCGTAACAGCCGTGGCCGCCTCGGCCGCTTACTCGATTCCTTGGTCAACATTCCTTTGATCATCCCTACCACTGCCCTGGGTTTCTCGCTAGGATTGTTCTGGGGTGGTCAGAACCTCATACAAGACACCACTGTCCTTGTCATCCTAGCCCATATAGCCTTCACCTATCCGTTGGTGGTGCGTAATGTGGCTGGTGCAGTGGAAGAGGTGGACCCCTCTTATGAGGAGGCTGCTCGTACTCTCGGCGCAAAGCCTTTCCAGGCCTTCCGTAAAGTCCTCTTGCCGATCATCAAATCCTCATTGTTGGCCGGGGCCATCCTGGCCTTCACCCGCAGTCTGGGGGAGACCGGTGCCACCATAGCCGTTCATCCTGGAGCCAACACCGTTCCGGTGTATATCGTGGGGCTCATCCGCTCCGACCAGTTCTACATGGCGGCTATGTCGTCCATAGCCCTCATCTTGATCAGTTTCCTGCTCATGTTCGGTCTCCGCCATGTGACTCGTTCCCGAGGTGATCAGTGATGCCCAGCATACGATTGTCTGAGGTCACGAAGAAGTACGGCTCCACCCGGGCTGCCGACGGTCTCAATCTGGAGGTACAGGACAAAGAATATCTTTGCATACTGGGCCCCACCGGGGCAGGTAAGACCACCGCTCTGCGCATGGTCTGCGGTCTGACCCTTCCTAGCTCCGGTCGTATCTTTTTCGACGAACAGGATGTCACTGGCATGGAAGTGGAAAGGCGGGAGGCGGTGATGCTGTCCCAGGTGTACTCCCTTTTCCCGCATATGGATGTGCAGCAGAACGTCCTCTTCGGGCCATCCATCAAGGAGTGGTCGGAGAAGGACTGCAATCGTCTGGCCAGGAGCATGTTGGAGATGGTGCATCTCAGCAATCGGGCCCAAGCCCTACCTCACGAGCTCAGTGGAGGTATGCAGCAAAGGACGGCCTTGGCTAGAGCCCTGGCATCTGGTTCGAAGGTCTTGCTTCTCGATGAGCCTCTGAGGGCGCTTGATGCCCGATTGCGCATCGAGCTGCGTAAGGAGCTGCGCTCATTAGCGAAATCATTGGAACTCACCTGCATCCACGTGACTCACGATCAGGATGAGGCCTTGGTGATGGCGGACAGGATAGCGGTATTGCGTCGAGGCAAGGTGATGCAGGTCGGCACCCCCAAGGAGGTCTTCGAGAATCCCAATTCCCCATTCGTGGCCAATTTCGTGGGTCAATCCAATTTCTTCACCGGGAAAGTGGTGAGCAAAGGGGAGTGGACCATCGTGGAGGACCAGAGAGGTGTGCGTGTGCCCGCCCGACCGTGCGATATGGAGATCGGAGAAGAGGTGGTGATGGCCGTCAAGGTCGGGAACACCCGCATCAAGTCCGATGAGGGATTCTTGAAAGGAACGGTGGAAAGGATGCTGTACGAGGGGAGCAACGTGCATGTGGACCTCGTGCTCTGCGACTACCTGCGTTTCTCGGTCAAGATGCCCAACCGTAAGATAGGTGAGTTCGAGGTCGGCTCCCCCGCTTACGTTTCATGGAATCCGCGGGAGGCATTGGTGTTCCCTATACCCCCAGAGGGCCTGGAAGAAGAGCTGAAGGTGGACTGAGATGCCGAAAGTGTCGTTGGAGAACATCAGCATGCGTTTCGGGGACATCACGGCGGTGTCCAACATCGACCTGGTCATCAAGGATGGGGAGTACGTCACCATCCTAGGGCCTTCTGGCTGTGGCAAGACCACCCTCATCAAGATGATTTCCGGCATCCTGGTGCCTAGCGAGGGAAGGGTGCTGATTGATGGCAAGGATGTTACAGGCCTGCCCATCGAGGACCGTGACAACGGTTATGTGTTCCAGAACATCGCTTTATTCCCTCATCTGAAC
>JAQUUA010000069.1 GCA_028694055.1 Candidatus Methanomethylophilaceae archaeon
AGGATTAAAGGCTCACCTTCACCAGCCACCTCGTAATTCAGTTTGACATTTCCATGGTGCAGTGTCGGCATACATTCACCTCTGGTCCGGTCGTCAGGGAACCGATTGAGGATTCAAGAGCTTGTACAAAAGACTAACGATAAAAAATAGGGGAAGGGGTTTGGAGTCTACTCGTAGACTGGGACGGCCAGGCCGATCTTGGCACCGCCGACGCTCACTCCGAGCTCGATGATGCTGCCATCGCCACCGGCGCTAGCCACGTAGTTCTCGAAGTAGGACTGGTGGGTCAAAGGCACCCAAGCGGTGAAGCTGATGTCGGCATCGTTGTTGGACAGGCCAACATACATGGGGCCGGCATCGGTCTCCAGGAGATCGACGGTGTAGCCGGCTTCCTCGAAGACCAGCTTCATGACGTTGCTGGAGGCCACGGCGCACTCCCAGTTCACGAGACCGATGGTGACGGTACCGCTACCGGTGACCCCGTTAATCCAACCCGCGACAGCGTCGGGGTTGTCATCGATCCAGTCTTGGGCAGCGGCTGCCGGGGTGGCACCCTCTTCGATTGCCAGCATCACAGAGCCGATGTCATCCATCGTCCAGTTGAAACGCTCCCCGATGCCTGCGGCGTCAGGGTTGCTGGTGGCCCAGGTGGTGTTAGCGATGGTGGTGATGTTCTCAGCACCACCGAAGACACCCTCGGGGTCGTCCAGGTAGACCAGGTTATACTTGGCAACGGCCCAGTGAGGGCTCCACATGGTGACCACTATGGCCTCCTGCTTGTTGAAGGCGGCATCCAGGGCGGCCAGCATGGCTGGTGAGCTGCTGGATTGCAGCGTGTAGCTCAGGCCGTAGACATCTATGGCATCCTCGGTGGCCATCATGATTCCGGCACCGGCGTCAATGCCGATTATCTTCCCGTCGAAAGCAGCCTTGTGCTCTTCCAACTCAGCGATGCTGCTGATATCTGGCATCTGTCGGACATTGTCCTCTCCTGTCAATAGGACAACCGCCAGGGCAGCCACTATTAGAATGGCCACTACCCCGACGATTGCCGTCAGTTCTTTCTTTTTCATATCTCTTTCCTCCGAAACAACGGGGTGGAACCCGCTCTCCCGTTAACTTGACTAATGGTTTTGCCTCCGTTCACTGAAGGAATATGACAGCCTGTCAAGCATAATGGCCAATATGACCACTGCCAGACCGGCTTCGAAACCGGCACCCACATCGATGCGGCTCAAGGCCCGCAATATCTCTTGACCGAGGCCGGCCGCACCGATCATGCCGGCGATGACCACCATGGATAGAGACAGCATGATGGTCTGGTTGACACCCGCCATGATGGATGGCATGGCAATCGGCAGCTGCACCTTGAAGAGTTTCTGGCCATAGTTGCACCCGAATGCATCCGCGACCTCGTTCATCTCTTTCGGTACCTGTCTTATTCCCAGGTTGGTGAGCCGAACTGCAGGCGGCATGGCGAAGATGACGGTAGCCACAGCACCAGGGACAGCTCCCAGGCCGAAAAATATCACAGCCGGGATCAGATAGACGAAGGACGGCATGGTCTGCATGAAATCCATCAACATCTTGATCCAAGAGTTCATGCTCTCATACTTGGAAGCGATTATTCCCAAGGGAATGCCTATAAGCAATGCTATGAAGGCTGAGACCAAGACTAACCCCAAGGTATGCATGGACTGGGTCCACAGGTCCATATACTCTATGACGAGAAGACCTGCGAACGTCAATATGGTCATCGACAACCGTCTGCTGATCAACAAGGCCACCAGGGCGATAATCACGATGGTAATGGTGGGGTCGAAGAAGAACAGTGCATCCAGGACCGCGTCAAGGAGTAGCTGAATAAGGTCTGCGATGAAGGTGAACAGGAATGCCAGGTGCGTCGTGAGGATGTCAACGATGTCCTCTACGGTGCTTCCGATTATGGAGACCATCTAGGCACCCCCCATGGGCGGGGCGGCCTTCTGTTTCTTCTTCACCATCTCCTTGAGCTTCTTGCGCTTCTCGGCATCAGCCTTCCTCTTGGCGTCTTTGCGCATCAGCTCGTCCACCCTTTCTTGGTTCACGTTCTGAACGAAACGATTGACGTAATCGTCGACAGGGTTGTTGACGATCTCTGCAGGCGTCCCTATCTGTACAATGACACCGTCGTTCATGAGGGCGATGCGATCCCCCAACTTCAGGGCCTCATCAAGGTCGTGGGTGACGAAGATGATGGTCTTCCCCATCTTCTTGCGGATCTGGATCAACTCGTCTTGCATGTCTTTTCGGATGAGGGGATCCAGGGCGCTGAAAGCTTCATCCATCAGTAGGATGTCCGGGTCGCTGGCCAATGCTCTCGCCAGCCCGACCCTCTGTTTCATGCCGCCGCTCAGCCCGGAGGGGTAGGCGTCCTCATACCCTTTCAACCCTACCATGTCGATGGCGTTCTGGCACCTCTCCGTATAAATGTCTAAAGGCTCACCCTGGATCTCAAGACCGAACCCCACATTCTCCATCACTGTCCGATGGGGCAGCAGGGCGAAGTTCTGGAAGACCATGCCCATCTTTTTTCTTCTGACCTCTATCAGTTCATCCCGCTCTAGGTCGGTTATTTCCAACCCCTCGATCTTGATGGACCCTTCAGTGGGGTCGATGAGACGGTTCAGACACCTCTCCAATGTTGACTTGCCGCTCCCGGAAAGTCCCATGAGCACGAACAGCTCACCTTTGTAGACGTCAAAGCTGTTATCATAAAGCCCCAAAGTCAAACCAGTGGATTCTCGCAAATCCTGCTTGCTCATGCCATTCTTAACAAGTTTCAGTCCTTTCTGAGGTTGAGGACCGAAGACTTTGCTGAGTCCAGTGACCCTAATGATGCATTCTTTTTCATCCACGCGTGGAGTCTCCACGCCAGCGAACAACTCATCGATATCGATATCATCCTCAAGGCTGGATGAGACTTTGTAACTCAGCGATCTAAAAGTGCCCCTTATTCTATCGCCGATAGGGTCGAGGAAAGCCCCCAGATAACTCTCCACGGTGGAATCGATCTCCTTCAAGAGGTTTTTTTTCAGAATCGATGAAGACATAGTATCACTCCGTACACCGAACCCCCCCAGATGAATTACCGAGGTTTGGAATCGATGCCGTTCTGTTTTTAACAAAGAACTTATTTTATTTAAAATGTCGGTTTTTGACACAAGATATATTATTTTTAGACATTCTATATTATATGTTATAATTGTTATATTAAATTAATATATTTCTTAAAGGAATTCTTTGCCATTTCATTAAGAATCAAATATTCTCAAGAATACTTCTGGATTACAAAAATAATAGATGGTTATATTGGTAATATAAACACGGTTTTCCTAATATTACATGATTCCTTGAAAATCTTGAAAATACGTCAATGTCGATTTGTAGTCAATCTACTTCATAAATTAACATATTCACAGAATACATAAACTCACGTATTCCTGGGAGTATTCGCATAAATCTAAATCGACCCATGGCGGTTCGGATTTCGTTACGATGGATTCTCTCTATCTGGCTTTGGCGGTTTTTCTGATAACGTATTTCCTGATATCATTCCGTCGTATTCCTGTTATCAAGCTCAGCCGGTCCTCGGCTGCCCTTTTCGGGGCATTCCTCATGGTGGCTTTGGGGATTCTGAGTATGCAGAGGGCATGGGAGGCCTTGGATATCGAGGTCATAATGCTCTTATCGGGCATGATGCTCCTGGTGGGCACGCTCCAGAGCTGTGGGATGTTCGAGATCATATGTGTGACCATGGTTCGGCTTTCTTCCACTCCACTGAGGTTCTTCCTGTTGATAATGACGGTTTCTGCGATCCTCTCCGCTCTGGTTCTGAACGATGCCGTGGTTTTGCTATTCACCCCTGTGATAATCGAGGCTTGCATCCGTCTTCGGGTCAATCCTGTTCCCTATCTCATAGGGGAGGTCATGGCGGCCAACATCGGCAGTGTGGCTACGGTGGTGGGCAATCCCCAGAACGCTTTCATAGCCACACGGGCCGAGATCGGTTTCCTGGATTTCTCAGTTAACCTTGTCCCGGTGGCGGTGCTTTGCCTATTGGCCTCAATGATGCTGCTGGTGTTCATATTCCGCCGTGATTTGTGGAGAGTATCATTCCCTTCTGCCCCCGATCCTGATGGACTTATGACATTGCATCAAGTACGACAGGTGGAAAACCAAAATTCTTGCAGGCGTCTCATCCCTCGCAAGAGGCTCCTGCCACTTTTGGCGGTTCTGACATTAGGCACGGTGATGGCCTTCGCTTTCAGTAATCAGATGGGCGTACCTCTGTCACATATCGCTTTCATCTCTGGTGCGGCGGCCGTCATATTGTCAGTGTCATTGACTGACCTCAAACCGCGTGAGTTGGTTGATAGGGTGGATTGGTCCATCATCCTGTTCTTCCTGGGCCTATTCGTGGTGATACAAGGTGTCACCGATTCCGGACTGTTGTCGGCTTTTCAGGTAAGCCCCATATTCGGGGGTGGTGAATCCGTACTGGACTTGCCAGGGCTGACGATGCTATCTGCCGTGCTATCCAACCTGTTCAGCAACGTGCCCAGCGTCATGCTTCTGGCGGAGATGATTCCGGTCGGGGAGACAGAGCTGTGGTTGATTCTGGCAGCCAGCTCCACCCTGGCTGGTAATGCCACTTTGCTCGGTTCGGCGGCCAATATAATAATGGCTGAAAGAGCGGAGAGGCTGGGACAGGAAATAGACTTCTGGCGATTCATGCTCATAGGCCTGCCGGTGACAGCGATGAATCTAGTCATCTGCATATTGATCTTCACCGTGTTCTGATGAGCATCTTGTAGACCGTGAATCTTTAAGTATGCTGGATTGATTTTCGGGGCATGAGCGGTGAAGGGAAGAAGGACGGACCATACCCCGTCATAATTCAAGACGAATGCAAGGGTTGCGGGCGATGCATACATGCCTGCCCCCGGAATGTCCTGGAACTTTCAGATCATATCAACGTGCAGGGTTTCCGCACCGCTAGATACACTGGCCAAGGTTGCAGCGGATGCGCCATCTGTTTCTATAACTGTCCCGAACCATTTGCCATAGAGGTTCACAATCCCGATAGAGAGGTCAAAGCATGAAGAAGTTCGTCAAGGGCAACGAGGCAGTCATGATCGGCGCGCTGTATGCTGGTTGCGACGCTTATTTCGGCTATCCCATCACCCCGGCATCAGAAATCGCCCACGCTGCCGCGGACATGCTGCCGCAGATGGGCAAGGTTTTCCTGCAGGCGGAATGCGAGACCGGTTCCATCAACATGATGTATGGGGCCGCCAGCGCTGGAAAGAGATGCATGTCCGCATCTTCCGGCCCGGGCATGAGCCTCATGCAGGAAGGATTGTCTTACCTTGCAGGGGCGCAGCTCCCGGCCGTCGTTGTGGACGTGCAGAGGACCGGTCCCGGCTTGGGCAACATCGGGCCTGAGCAGGGGGACTACGACCAAGCAGTAAAAGCTGGCGGACATGGCAACTATAAATGCATCGTTCTGGCGCCCGCCTCTGTGCAGGAAATGTGCGACCTGACGATCCGGGCCTTTGAACTGGCGTTCAAATACCGGAACCCGGCCATTGTCCTGGCAGACGCCGTCCTCGGTCAGATGATGGAATCCCTGGAGCTTCCGGAAGGTCAGCTGCAGGTCCCTGACACCAAGGATTGGTGCGTTCGTGGTGATGCCGAGACCCGTCAGAACCTCATTGCCTCCATCTACCTGCAGATCGACCTGCAGGAGGAACACAACTGGATGCTCCAGAGGAAATATGAATCCATGGCGGCCGATACTCAGGCTCAGAGCTACCTCACAGAGGATGCGGACATCATAATCACCGCTTATGGGTCCTGTGCCTGCATCGCCCTCTCCGCCGTCGATGAGCTCCGCAAGGAAGGAGTCAAGGCCGGCCTCTTCCGTTCCATAACCCTATTCCCATTCCCCAAGGAGGAATTGGCACAAGCGGCAGCTGGAAAGAAGGTGCTGGTGGCCGAGCTCAGCAACGGGCAGTACCGGGATGACGTTCTATTGCATCTGCCCTGTGAGGGAAGGGGTCAGGTGGAGCTCATAAACCGCATGGGCGGGAACCTCATCCGTATGGAGGCCATCAAGGAGAAGGCCCGGGAGATGATGGGGGTGAAGGCATGATGAAACGCGCCCAAGGTTTTTACCCCACCTTTGAACGCAAGGACGGTGGACGCACCACCCATTACTGCGCCGGTTGCGGACACGGCATCATCCAGAAACTGATAGCCGAAGCCATGGCCGAGATGGGCATGCAGGACGACACGGTTTTCGTCAGCCCCGTGGGTTGCGCCGCCTTCTGCTACTACTACCTCGACTGTGGGAATGTAGCTGCTCCTCATGGACGCGCCTCTGCCGTGGCCACCGGTCTCAGCCGGGTGCTTCCCGACAAGTACGTCATAGCCTACCAAGGCGATGGAGATTTAGGAGCAATCGGTTTCAACAATGCCTTCCAAGCCGCCAATCGTGGCGAGCATTTCGCATTGTTCTTCGTGAACAACGCCCTCTATGCCATGACGGGGGGGC
>JAQUUA010000070.1 GCA_028694055.1 Candidatus Methanomethylophilaceae archaeon
GGAGCTTATGTCCACCATGGAGGGCGCCATCCAGATGGGTATCGAGACCATCACCGTGCACCCCGGATACCGACCCTTCGTGGTGAAGGGGATGGAGGACAAGGCCGTCATGCGGGCCGCCAAGTCATTGCGGACATTGGACCGGGTGTCTCGGGAGTTCGGCCTGCGTGTAGCGGTGGAGAACATGCCGGAGTTCTTCATGATGCTCGGCAAGACCGCAACGGATATGGAAGCCTTGATCGACGGCAGCGACCTGGGGATATGCTTCGACATCGGCCATGCCCACACCGCCGGGCAGATGGACGAACTCTTGGCGTTGAAGGACCGATTCATCAACGTCCACATCCATGACAACAACGGCGGTCACGATGAGCACCTCACCATCGGTGACGGTGAGATCGACTTCCAGTATGTGTTATCCAAGCTCAAGGGCTACAAAGGCAACTACGTCATCGAGACCAAGACCATGGATTCCGCCTTGAGGTCCCGGGACATCTTGAAGCAGATGCTGGGCTAGAACCGTTTCTTGCACCGGGTGCACTCGTAGTCGTGCTCATGCACCCGGATGGTGTCGTGGCCGCACTGCGGGCAGATGGGGCGGGGGAGGTAGACGTAATTATCCTCCTCTTCCTCCCTCTTATCTCTTTTCGGAAGCGTTATGGGCCGTTCCAGCAAGGTCTCCAAGCCCACTTTGGCGTAGTATAGGATGTATGGCAGGCCCAAGGCGCTGCAGAACAGAACGAACAGCCCGGTGACCACCAACGGCATGGTGCCTCCCAGAACGGCGGCTGGCAGGCTGAGGTAGTCGAAGGCGAAGTGCAGCATGATGGCCGCATACAAACCGTAACGCACGAACAGGTAGCCCAGAGACAGCCCAACCAGGAAGGTGGGCAGGAGCTTGAACACGTCCCAGCTCTGCAGGTGCCCCAGGGCAAACATGACGGAGGAGAAGAGGATGAACACGATGGCCAAGCGGTCCAATTCGAAATCCCCCCACAGGTACCGGTACCATTTCTGACGGGTGTCCTGGCGGAGGGCCATGACGATCATCATGGGAAAGCCCAGATAGAGGACGCGGGTGATGACCTCCTCCCATACGCTGGCCTCCAGGAGATAGTAGAGTTGGGCCCAGAGGGGGAGGGCGGTGACATTGCTGGTGTTGACGTCCTGGCCGGCGAGGAGGATCAGATAGTAGATCATCTGGATGGAGATCAGGGCGAAGAACAGCGTGGAGACCGTGTACAGGGAGCTGTGCTTCTCCAGCCTCTCCCCTCGGAGCTCCTTGGCGTATCTGTCTCGCCCCTCATAGAGCATCCAGACCAATGATGCTATGGCTGCGAAAAGGAATATGATGTAGATCAGTACCGCTCCCAGACCCATTATCGTCACCAGGTCGAGGATCTGAGGAACTATCAGGAACAAGGTCACCCCCAGGTCGTCGATGCGGGGGAGAATGATGGTCGAGCCCCACAGGGCGGTGACGCCCATGACCAGCAGCACCAAGGCCATAAGCATGGAGGACCAAGAGCCGGCGAAGCGCACCAGGCGCATCAAGCCCCCGCCTTTCTCCTTGTGATGCGATCCGTCGCTCTGACCAAGGAACCGGATGTCCAGACCACAGAACGGGCAGAACGATCCGTCCGGCGGCAGCTTGCCACCGCAACGGGGGCAGAAGTTAATGCCCTCAGGCATCCTGGGCCTCCATGAGGAGCTCCAGGTAGGACCGTCGTTCGCTGCCTTCCAGACCGAGTTCGGCCATCAGGTCCAGCAGGCGTCTCCTGGCATCATCCAGGTCATCGCCGCTGGTCTCCAGCTCCACATAGGTGTCCAGACCTTCCACTCGGTCGAGGCAGATTTCGATTTCCTTCAGCAGATAGACCTCGCGATCCTTGCGGACGGTCATCACCGGGCGGAATCCCAAACGGTCCAAGATGGCGGACATGGCCTCGGAGTCCGGTAGGAATATTCCCAACTCCTCCCTGGTCTTGGTGCTCTGGTCGATTTTCGGTCCTTTGTAGTGCATCTGCACCAGCCCGGGCTGGGAGCGGATGCGCAAGGCCTCGTCGGTGACAGCGAAGTCCCGGCAGGGGTGAGCATAGTATTCATCGCTCTGCTGGTAGCGGCCACGGAAGATGCCGCCCATCGCCAAGACCTTCTGGCGCAGCCCGTCCGGGTCCACGCAGGCGGTCTTCACCTCCACCTCCATCATCATCGGTGGAATACGGATAATCGGTATAAAAGAGGAACGATGCAAGCGAAATTCCTTCATAAGGGTATGATGATTCTGACATCATGGTAAGGGAGAATGGATTGGTGCATGTGTACACCGGGGACGGCAAAGGCAAGACCACCTGCGCCCTGGGTCTGAGCATGCGGGCCTGGGGGAATGGACGAAAGGTGTGTTTCATCCAATTCATGAAGAAGGGTGAGAACTACGGGGAAGTGAAGGCCATGGACAACTGCCCGGGCATCGACCATTTCCAATACGGGAGCGGCGATTTCGTGTACAAGGGCAAGGTGAAGGAGGAGGACCTCCGTCAAGCGCAGGAAGGGCTGAAGCATGCCCAGGAGGCCACCCGCTCCGGCGAATATGACATGGTGGTCTTGGACGAGATCGTCATAACGATGTTCTTCGATGTGTTCCCGGAGGAGGACGTTCTTGATATCATCCGTCAGAAGCATCCCCGTGTGGAATTGGTCCTCACGGGTAGAAGGGCGCCGCAGAGCATAATGGATGCCGCCGACTACGTGACGGAGATGATGGCCAGGAAGCATCCCTATGACCGGGGCGTCATGGCCAGGAAGGGCGTGGAGTTCTAGGAAAGCTGCCTCAGCACCCCATCCATCCGTTCCAATTCCATGACCACCAGAGCATCATCCTTGGCCCAGCGACGGATGCTCTCGGCCATGAACGACTCCCTGGTTCTCTCCAGTATCCGAAATCCCTTGGTGGAATTCACCTTGGCATCCCAGTCCTTTACGAATGCTTCCGGGGAGGACAGGTCGAACCTCTTCTTGGGCGCCTTCTTGGCAAAACGGGATTCTCGGAACATCTCCATGGTGCCCACGTGCTCGCAGTAGAGCTCCGTGAAAGCATTCTCGTCCATGTCCAAAGGCAGGAGCTCCACATCGGACTCTTGGCAGAGGTCGTGTATCCTTACGTAGCAAGGCGGGGGGATCTCCACGCTCCCGAAGCTGTCCAGGAAGTAAGCGTAGGCGGCTTCCAGCATGGACGGCTCGTAATCAGAGTATCGGTCTTTGGCGCCCAGCATCAGCAGTTGCTCGGGAGACAATGAGACCATCGCCCGTTCCGGTTTGATGGTGGAGAAGGCCTCATGCACCTTGTCGGCCTCGGAGACCAGTCCTTTGATCACCGGCAGGAAGAACAGCCGGCGACCTTCCACGGTCTTCTCAATCATCGATGCGGCTCCGATTCAGGACCAGCTCCAGGAGCTCCTCCTGGCCGCCGATCTTGCTCAGCTCTTCCTTGCTCACCAAGGCGGTGGACTCTATGAACTGGTTGTCCTTGTAGCGCTCTACGAAGATGACGGAGTGCTGCCCGGAGATCTTGGATATGTCGCTGACGGCGATGGCCTTCTGCTTCAGTTTGGCCTCGTCGTTGCCAAGACCGGTGAGGATGATCATCTTGGTGCTGTTCTTGGTCAGGGCCTCGAAGGGGCTGCGGTTGACAGGCGTGACGCGATAGCCGAGGTCCAAGAGGATGTTGAATATGGGGCTCTCCGTCCTCCTCTCCCCCGAGAGCTCATGCCCTTCTCCCAGCGGTTCACGCGGTAGATCGAAGGGATTCATGGGCTCGATGATAGGGGCTTGAAGGAACTCCTCCAGACGCAGGGCGGCATCGATCATGGCTCCCATGCCGGTCTCGTACATCTGGATGGTGCGACGGGAGACGCCGGCGATCTCCGCCAGGGTGCCGAGGCTGATGCCCTTGGTGTCCCGGAGCTTGCGGAGCAATTCCTTGTCCAGACGGACGTAGAGGCCACCGGGGGCGGCGAATATGAAAGGAGGGACCTCCTCCAAGAGGTGGTCCGCCAAGGTCTCGTTGGAGATGATGGGCACGCTGAAACGGGAATAGACTATGCCTGGTTCCAAAGCGCCGGAGCTGGAGCGCTCCCCTATGAGAATGGGGCTGGCGCTGAGGGCTTCAGCCAGGACCTTCATCTCCTCGGCGTTCTCTCTGGAGAAGGCGTCCACATTGCTGAGGACCTTGATTATCAGCAGCTGCCCGTCCTTGCGGGCCACGATGTCGAAGCTGATGCTCCGCATGTTTATGGGCTGGGAGACGTGGTAACCGGCCTGGACCAGGATTCCTCTGGAGAGGTTGATCAGTTCCTCGCGGTGCACAGCAAATAAGTAAATGTTCTTCTATATAAGGATTCGTTAAATGTGTCGATTCTGGACATGTTGACGGACCCCTCGAGGATAAACTCATCGGGGCCCTCATCTCAGATCATCATTCCAATTCGGCATAAAGGCGGAGGTAGTTGTCTTCCACCTGCTCATACAAGAACTGATTTCCAAGTCTTTGAGCAGAAGCCATCATGCTTTTCATCCTGTCAATATCGTCCAGTAGTTCCAATACTGCCGAGACTATGAGTTCCGGGGGTTCGACACGGGAGAACAACATGGCCGTACCAGGAGGTATATCGGCGTCGATGTCGGCACGGACAACAGCGATGTTGCCGGTGACCAGGTATTCAAAGAACTTGTTAGGGGAGCTCTTCACCCAATAATTCGATTCTGGCCTTAATAGGAAGAAGCCGATGTGAGACTTTTCCGTCAATTCCAAAGTCGTGTTCCTATCCACATAACCCAGATATCGGAAACGGCCCGGGAATTCTATTGAGAGGTTTTCCATTCTCTCCCTTAAGGTCCGGGAGTTCAGGTTCCCTCCCACGCTGCAAACCACCCTCTGATTCTGGGATAGGGCCGCTTCCATAAGGTCTAGCAACAGATCGACATCCCTGTCATAGTCGTTGTTCAAGCTGCCTATGTAGGTGAGCAGGATTTCCGTGTCTTCGTCAAGCCCCTCGATTTTCGCACTTACTAGATCCTGGTCATATTCTGACCGCAAAGGGTAATTGGGTACGTATGACACCTGTGCTTCAGCAAACCTCTGTGATACCGATTCAATGTAAGCCGGGGATATGGTGACCACGCCATCGACCGAACTCCGGTTGATGCGTTCGAATAGCAAAGACACCATACCGTACGCGCCCCCTGCTTCCTCGAATACCTCATGACGGTCATAGACGATGGATGAATCAGAGAAGCATCTTCTCGATAGGTATCTGGCCAGTCCAAGGAGTTCTGGGTCATGCACATGTATTACGGTCCTTTCATCGGGTTTTGGAAGGGACTGTTGTATCCGGTAGTGACGATAGAGACGACCCGGCAGAAGGTATGAGGACATCTGCAGGATGTGGTGCAACAGGGGTTTGGACGATCCCAAAGGGCGCAGGGATGTGATATCGCCATCGACCCTCTTCCTCATCCCCTTCGGAAAGGATTCCCCTGGTTTGCCCACCCGTATCCTGGATACTGAGGTAGCCGCCTTCCTAGCGGTTTGAAGGTGTCTGTCCAGCCGGGCATCTGATGCCGCATGACGGTCCAGGATGAGAATCTGCACATGACGGAATCATGCTATCCGTTAATTAATAATGGTTCTACGAGGAGGTCGTTTCGGATTAACCCGAAGGAATCATTTCATGACGGCATCCAAGAATGATTCAATCTGTTGCCAGTGGCTGCCTTTCCAGAACACTTTTCCGCATTCTTGGCAAAGGAAGAACTCGTCTTGGTTCTGGAGCGTGAATGGCGGCACCATGTCCTGCACTTCCGCACTATGGACCTTGGATAGTTTGCCGTTGCATACCGTGCAACGGCTGTTCTCAGGATGGGATTCGAGATTCAATGAATCCATCACCGCTCGCAACTGTTTTTCCAGATCGTTCTCGTTGATGTAGAGGGAACGAGGATAACGACGGTTCAGGTCCTTGTCGCGGGTGAGTATGAATCGGTCTTGGCGATGGGCGGCATCAATGATGGCATCATCATCAACGTCCCGTAGGTAGAGGACATCGTGACCCATGATCCTCAACCATCTGGCCAGTGAACCGAACATCTCATCGCAGATAAACCGCATCCGGTGAAGATTGACTTCTGCGGTAGAAAGTGTTTCCCTGTTCTGGGAAGCATTCAATTAGGAAGCAGTTGTTAACAACGTCTCATAATGGCGAGAATCGTAGTCACCGGGGCGGCAGGGTTCATAGGTTCTCATATAGCGGAGTCTTTGTTGACCAAAGGCCATGAGGTCATCGGTCTGGACGACATGTCATATGGAAGGGAGGAGAATCTGGCGGTTCTCCTCGGCCATCCCGGTTTCGAGCTCTTGCGTACAGACATCCGCGACAATGATGCGGTGTTGCGATGCCTTGCCGATGTGGACGAGGTATACCATCAGGCGGCCATCGCCTCCGTGCCCTATTCCGTGGAGCATCCAAAGGAGACCGACGAAGTGAACCGCATCGGCACCGTGAACATCCTGGAGGCATCTCTGAGCCAAGGGGTGAG
>JAQUUA010000071.1 GCA_028694055.1 Candidatus Methanomethylophilaceae archaeon
TATCAGTCAATATGATTAAATAGCACTAGTATACTACAGTTTATTGGTGATTAATATCTCCAACATGGACAAGAAGAAGACTGATGCAAAGGCTGTGAACAAAGGCGCTCCCGCTGAAAAGGCCAAGGCTCCCGCCGCTGCCCCGCAGAAGAAGAAATAAACCATTAATCAATCTCTTTAACAGGAGGGATCGGATCTCAATCGACAAGGGAATAGAGGTGTTGTCTCATTTCGTGAAAGCGGAATCATGCACTCCATCCCCCGATTGTTCCGAACCTCCTCATTCATTTTTCAAATTCGCCAAGATCAACGATGATTGGCATTATGTAACCTACCCGGCTTCCTTGGAGAGGGAGTTCCAAGGGGGAATAACCAGGGTCTGGGCCCGGAAGGTCTTGGAAGACCTGGAAAGACTTGGAATACTGGACCACATAGACCTCCGCCCTCCTCGCCGAAAGGAGGACACCCCCCATTACTACCTTCGCAAAGACTACAAGGCAGCCGCTTCTGCCATAAGTTCCCTCTCGGAATTGTTGGTCTCAGACTACGAACTGTTCCGAGGGCTTCGTCATCTCATCAACGAAGAATTCGTGGCCAATGTCCTGGCCGACAAAGGATATGTCATGCACCGTAGTCTGAAGCTATGGTCCCTGGGAGCTTCGGAGATGGAGGAGCTCTTCCTAACCCTGCGGCCCCAGATGGGATCGGCTGACATCCGGGATCTCCGTGATTACATGCTCCAATCTCTTCGTTATGTCTATGATGACGATGTCCAGGATGACGTTACCGCTCCGTTCAACCTACCGCTGAGTCTGCCTTTGATGCACCATCGCGACCTGGACATCGACAGGATTGTGACTTTGAACCCGAATTACCTTCACCATGACGCGGCAGAGAGCAACGAGGATGGTGTTCTGGACCGCATACAAGACCATTACCGCTTCCATCAACGTTCGCATGTGATTCTGCCCATAATGTATCTCCTGGCGAAATCCCCCTCCGCCTTGATCCGATTCGTCACACATCCTCCTGCTGCACGAATTCCTGATCCGGAGCACACCTTCCATGGGACGGATGCCTTGAATGACTTGATCTTCCAACTCATCACCGCCACCATCTCCGACATGGCCTCCTTCGGTGACGACACTGGATCGAAATGCCATGTGGCCCTTCGACCCCCCCGGCAGAAGGATGGTTCCGAGCCCTTGATGATGGTGACCGATGGGACCATGGACATCTTGTACGATGCGTCTTTCGACACCTCCCGACGACAACGGCATTGCGCCGATGCAACTATCGCCGGACAAAGCTCCTCTTTTCTGGATGTCCGAACCGTCATGGATGTTTCTCCCTACAGCGGATTGTCTCCGGAGGACATCTTAGACTTCGATCGCTTCATAAGGGAGATGAGGAGGGGCCATGACCCTTTGCTACGGAGCCTGTTGGAGGCCCTTCCGAACCGTTTCCGGAACGTTGTGGAACTTCTAGGCCCAGGTGTCCACTGGTACGATCGACTCCGCTCTGATTTCATCCTCTACCTTAACCTGGCCTTGATGGAGATGGACCTACTGCAATCGAGCGTCATACCGGAGGGGGCGCTGTCGGAGGAGCACCGGAAACAACACGAGTGGGCCATACTCAATGACCGGGGCTTCGATGGATACGAGTTGTTGCGTTCGAATGTCAATATACTCCGTACCATGTATCCTGGAATCATCCGTAAACGTTGAATCTACCTGAATCGTTGTTATCAACCTTAGAATCAGTGGTTAAATCAATCCCAATAAAAATGAATAATAGAAAACTATTTATAGCGCTCTAAACAACAATATATTAGGATAATTGGCCCCGCGTGCAGTATGAGGCTGAAACCCTTGGGATTCACATCCTGAGCTCCGGATGCGGCTACGACCGCGAAGGGTCAAGAGACGAAGGAGCTACGTTCCTTAATCGGACCTCCGGTTGCCCACTGCGGCGGCCGGTCAATTATCCTTTTTTTGGTGGATTCTAACGCTCGAAGAACTGATATCTACCCATGGGGTCCCCGGTGGCTCGGGCCTTCACCTCTATCCATTCCACCATGCGGATTCCTTGGGCATCGGAGAACTGCTTCTCATCCACATCTATCTCCACCTCGACGTTCACAGCCCCGGCTTGGACGGCGCGTCGGATGGCATCGTCCTTGGCGATGTCCTTGGCCAGATCTATGGCGTCATGCAGCCTCTGTACCTTCTGATGAGGACGATGGGCCGCGATAACTTCGTAGCCGCCTTCCTTCAAAGGCCTGACCTGAACGGATGAGTACTCGGATACTTTGCTGCAGATGGTACCGATGGCGTTGCCCACTTCATGGTCCATAGGCAATATCACCTCCACATCCAGACGGTCCTCCAAAGAGGGCAGGAAGAGGTGCGCTGGACCACCTAGGCCCACCACAGGGATGTTCACCCGGGCTTGGATGTCCATGATGTCCATGAAGCCGTTCCCTGATGCCGCTTGCAGGATCTTCCTGATGC
Source organism: Candidatus Methanomethylophilaceae archaeon (assembly GCA_028694055.1). Classification (GTDB taxonomy): domain Archaea; phylum Thermoplasmatota; class Thermoplasmata; order Methanomassiliicoccales; family Methanomethylophilaceae; genus JAQUUA01. The sequence goes on from JAQUUA010000071.1 coordinate 2,517, forward strand.
TCTTGCCGTCCTCCTTGGCACCGGTCTCATCCATGATGATCTTCCTCAGGATGCCTTCCCCCAACATGGAGACGATCCTATGGATAGCCTTGAGGCGGAACTGGTCCGGAGTCATGGAGGCCAGGGAGGCTTCCGCCATCAGACCGAGGCAGGAGCACTCCACATCCCCGGAGACGAAGGAGCCATCGACATGCATGAGGTCTGTGGGTGTGAGGCCGGTCTCGATTATGCTCCCGAAGGCTATAAGCCGGTCCATGATGTTGCGGGACATGACGATGTCCCGGTTCGCATTGTAAGCCTCCTCTCGGGTGCAGGGGGCGTTGTCCCTTATCCAGAGCATGAGCTCGGCATCCCTGCCCTCCAAAGTCGTGGCTCGGCTGGAGTGCGGCAACAGGAAGGTGCTGGATTTGGTCTCCCTCAACCTTTGCCGGAGATCTGGATACTGCAGTGCAGCCATGGCCAACGGCACCACCCGACGGGGGCCGATGTCTACGAAATCGTTCTTTCCCCGACGGATATGGGAATCACCACCCAAAGCGAGGGTGAGGACATCCATGGATTTCACCATGGTCTTACGGTCCCCTATGACCGCCCCCTCGTCCGAAACGCGCGGCAATCCTCTGCGCAGATAGGCGATATCCGTGGATGTCGACCCCATATCCACCACCAGGCAGTTGTCCTTGTCCGCCAGGAATCGCCCGCCCATGGCGGATGCCGCCGGCCCGGACATGATGGTCTCCACGGGCTTCAAGCGGGCAGTCTCCATTCCCATCATGGTGCCGTCCCCTTTCAAGACCATGATCTTGGCATCGATGTGCTGCTTGCGCAGCATGAAACTGACATCCTCCAGGAAATCATTGATGATAGGCAACAGACGACCGTTGAGAATGGCGGTGTTGGTCCGCTCGTAGACGCCCAGATCGGTCGATAGCTCATGCGCGGCGACCACTGGAAGCTCGCATTCCTTACGGATGAGGTTGCGGGCCCTTTCCTCATGAGCAGGGTTGAAACAGCTGAACCGCCCGGACACCACGATGGCATCCACCTTTCGACGCATGGACTGCAGCCCTTCCAATATCCCTTTTTCATCCAGGCCTTGGTCCACACGGCCGTTCACATCATGGCCGCCGCCCACAAAGACATTGGCCACGGAATCGAACTTCCAATCCTTGTCTGGCTGCCAACCGATGCCGATTAACCCCACCTTCCCGCCGCGGCCTTCCAGGATGGAATTGGTGGCCAAGGTGGTGGAGAGGCCTACGAAGCGGACGTCCCGAGGATCGAAGCTGCGACGGGAAAGGAGCTCCTCCAAGGTCTGCATGAGGCCGATGATGAGGTCCTCGTGCGTGGTGGGGGTCTTGGCCCGGGCCAGAACCTCTCTGGTTCTCATATCCATGACCACTCCGTCGGTGTAGGAGCCGCCGGCGTCTATACCTAACCCCAGAGTCTGCTCGGATGCCGCTTGTTCAGCCATCGTTAACGCCAGGGCAATGCCTTGGGACATCATAAGGGTTCGCTATCGACGTTACTATTTTCGTCAGCATAATATATGCTGGATTAGGTTAGGTATCCCGGCAGTGTTCCCAATGATGATGGAGAAAGTACAATCAATCATCGCTGCTTTGCAACAGCGGCACTTTGAGAGAGAGGACGAAATCGCTGGTTCCTTGCTGGCCCTGCTCAACGGCGAGCATCTGTTGTTCATCGGCCCCCCCGGGACGGGGAAGAGCATGCTGGCCAAGGACATTTGCCAATGCCTAGAGAACGGTCAGCTGTACTATTACCTGCTCACCCGGTTCACATCCCCGGAGGAGATCTTCGGCCCTCTGTCACTGGAGTCCCTGAAGAACGATGAGTTCCGACGCAAGACGGCCGGTTATCTCCCGGCGGCGAACATCGCCTTCTTGGATGAGATATTCAAGGCCAACAGCTCCATCCTCAACAGTCTCCTCACCATCCTGAACGAGAAACGTTACCACAACGGCCGCGAGGTCTGCGATGTGCCCATCTATTCCATCTACGGGGCGTCCAACGAGCTTCCGGAAGAGGGGGAGGGGCTGCAAGCCCTCTATGACCGTTTCCTCTTCCGTTACTACGTCTCGCCCATCGATGGTGACGAGAACTTCCTCAAGGTCATCTCCAACCGCATCGGGGATTTCGTCCCACCGGTGCATCTATGCATGCAGGAGATCCAAGAGAACCGTTCCAAATCTGCCTCCATCCCTATCGACCAGGAGGTCCTATCCACCATCCTTGCCCTACGGGAGGAGTTCCGACGGAACGGACGCTACGTCTCCGACCGCCGTTGGAAGAAGGCCTTGACCATCATGCGCGTGGCCGCCGGGAGCTTGGACAAGCCTAGCGTGGACATCACCATGCTGCCTCTGTTGCAGCACCTGTTATGGAACGATCCTCTGGAGAAGGAGGATATCCGCCGGAACATCTTCCAGGCCTGCGTCTCACATGGTGTGGATTTGCAGAAGCTCCGTCAGGAGGCGGAGGAGCTTTTCCGCCTTTCCGTACGTTCCCGCAACCTAGTGGATGCTGGGGCCCGTTTCCCTCGCATCATCTACTGCCACGACTGCAACGGCTCCTTCACCAATCTGGAGGGCATGAGCAAGCACCATGAGTCCAATCCCAAGCACAGTTTCATGAACCCCTTCGATGACGCCCGCGGCCGAGCCAAGGGATACCGTAAATACGGTTTCGAGGAACTGGTCAGCCTCCTGGAGAACCAGCATGGCTGGAAATTGACGGAGAAGAGCAACACTCCGGAGGCCCGACTCTACCGTAAAGAGGTGGAGAGCCTGCGTGAGCGCCAGGAATCGGTCCTCAAAGGCCACGACATGGAACGCCAGAACCTCCTGGAAGGTTTGGCCAGGAACATCTGGCTCTCTCAAAGGGACCGCAAGGAGCTGATGATGATATTCGACCACCGCATCATCGCCATCAGCGAGATCAACCAGATACTGGCGGATATCGAGAAGGTCTTAGACTGATGATCATGCCAGACCCATCCGAGAACGGCCGCATCAGCATCGCCTACTTGGTGGACACCGCCGAGGTGCAGACCATCATCGCCCAGCCGCGTCGTGTTCCTCGCAAGATCCGCAAAGCCACCGCCGAGATCCTGGCAGAGGAGCTGTTGGTGGGCTACGAGGTCCGGGACCATGAGGCCTTCATCAAGAAGTACGGAGTCCTGCTCAACGTCCTCTTCCTTCTGCGTAACGAGCCACAGTGGCAGAGGATCAAGGAGATCGGAGAAGGCAACGAGCTGCTACCCCTTATCATCATGCGCATGGTCCTCCCTCAAGTGCTGGACATCATGGAGAGCACCGTGCCGCTGAAGGAGGAGGACCCAGAGGATTTCGACCGGAACTTCAAAGTGGACGATGACTCCTGGGAGGACCAGATCCAAGAGCTGGGCTCCGAAGACGATGTGGATAAGGAGGAGGCGGTCTTCGATGAGAAGCTCCGTGAGACCCTCAAAGGCATGCTGGACGAGGTTAACATCTCCTTGGAGGCGGACATCAAGGCCATAGAGCTCCTGAGCATGCTCTTCCCCGGCCAAGGCTTCGATTACTCCATGAGGGAGCTCCACAGGGAGTTCCTGCACAACTTGGAGGACTATGCGGAGATCGTCAACCGCAATGACGACCTGGCTAGGATCGTGGAGCTCCTGGGACGCATGGAATCGGAACTGGGGTCCCGAAAGCTCACCAAGAAGAGTACAGGACATTCCGAGATCCACAGCCTCCGTCTTTCCGACGACCTGCATCGCATGCTGCCGGTGGAGATGGTGAACCTGGCGGACCCGGCCCTGGAACTGCTGTTCTTCAGCAAGTTCTGTGAACGCAAACTCATGACCTACCAGCTGAGGGGCAGTGATTACAGCTCCGGCCCACCCCGGGACCAGAGGAAAGGCCCGGTGGTGGCCT
>JAQUUA010000072.1 GCA_028694055.1 Candidatus Methanomethylophilaceae archaeon
GTCCACCTTGACGCTGGCGCCAGCGCTCTGAGGGTTTCGTCCGGAAATGGGGAATGTCCCCTCCTGCATGGCGGTCAGGATGTATCGCTGCATCTGCCCCAGATGGGAGATCTCATCGATGAAAAGGACACCCTCGTGCGCTTCATGGATGGTTCCTGCCACCACCCGCTCATAAGGGGCGGTCCCCAGGGTCTGGTGTCCTCCGTAGGGGTCATGGCGCACATCGCCCAGGAGCTCGGTCTCAGAGGCCCCGGTGGCCATGACGAAGGGGTTGCGCTCCAGCTTGACCAGGACTTTCTGGTTGGAGAGCTTCTCCAGCTCCCTCCTCTTCTCCAAGGCCTTCTGGTCCAAGACCCTGATCTGTTCATCGGCCCGCTCGAAGACCACCACTTCCTCCCGACCGTTCTTCTGCCGGGTGGTGGTGACCTTCTCCTTCCCGAAGGGCACCTGTGGCATGGCCTTCATGGTGACCTCGATCATCCCTCCCAGGATGTCTCCGAAAGGATTGGAGCTGCGGTCCACTTCCAGTTTGGATTTGTTGCAGTGCGGGCAGGTCCTCTCCGTGGGAGATGAGAAGCCGTTGCAGTGACGGCAGAGGTAGCCCAATTTCTCCGCCACATTGGCCGGGGCCTCGTGTGGGGCGATGATCTCGCCGGCGGCGCCGCTGCGAGAGCTGCGCTCGCTCTCGATGGTCTCCTGGGACTTCACCTCCAAGAAGGGCCGCTCCGGGTTCTCAGGGTTGTGGACCACCCGGACCTCATGCTTTGGGGCCGGGAGGTGCAGGGCCAAGGCCTGGGCGATCATGGATTTGCCGGTTCCCGGCGGGCCCACCAGAAGAAGGTGGCGCCTCTGCCGGGCGGCGATACGGGCCAGCTCGATGGCCTCCTCCTGTCCTAACACCCTCTCCAGGGGGTCGGTGGGGAGGACGACCTCTGCCGTGCTGCCCATGGCCCTGATCTCATCCCAGTCCCTGACTTCCATGTGCATACCTCAGAGCAGGTCGTCCCTGGTCCAGACAGCGAGGTCGGCGGGCTGTTTGCTGACAGCTCCCATCTTGCTGCCCACGATGGTCTTGATGTCGCTGGTGAGGGCGATGTCCAAGATACGTTGGGATATCACACCGTCGAAGACGATGGAGTCGATGCCGGTGGAATCCTCCTTCAGGGAGTTCACCAGTTCTTTCACTTCCACCTCACGGACTATCTCGCCGGCTCCATCCAGGAGGCGGGCGTTACGGGTGGTGCTGAGCTGTGCCAGGATGTCCCGGTACTTCTCTTGTTCCGGAGAGAGCTTCTTGGCCGGCTTGGGGGCGGGGGCCTTCTTCTCCCGGGGTTCGCGAGGCTCCCTGGGTTCACGGGCCTCTTTCCCGTTGTCCTTCTTCTTGAAACGCTCCGCGGCCTCGGTGTTGAACTTCTCGTCCTTCTTAGGGGCCGGCCGAGAGGGGGCGGGACGGGGCTCCGGTTCCGGGGCCTCGGGGGTCTCCTCCACAATGACGGTGGCCTCCTCCTTCTTGGGGGCAGGGGCGGCGGGGCGGGCATGGTCGGAGTGACGGCCATGGCCGTTCTGCCCGTTCTCCTTCTTGCGGCTGCTGCCGTTCTCGGAGTCCGGGATGTTGTTCATCTCCATGTACTGCTCGCTGGAGACCTTGTTCTTCAAGCACTTGATTATCTGTTTGGGGGTGAGCTCCTCCACCTCCAAGGCACGGGGTGCACGGGCCACGAAATCGATCTCCGCCACCTGGAAAAGCTCCCTGAGTATGAGCTCGCCGCCACGGTCGCCATCCACGAAAGCGATGCTAATGCGCTCTTTGGAGAGCTCCTGCACGCTGCGGGGGATGTTGGTGCCTTCCACAGCCACAGCGTTCTTGATGCCGGAGCGTAGGAGGTTGAGGACATCGGAACGGCCCTCCACGATGATGATGCTGTCGGAATCCTTGACGGCGGGGCCGGCGGGGAGCCTCTCCTTGCCGAAGATGGTGATCTCCTCCACCTGCACGCTCTGCTTGACGCTCTCTGTGAGGTCCAGGGTGGTGCTCTTGGACTGTTTGATGAGGTCGTTGAGGAGCTCCTTAGCCCGGTCCACGATCTTCTCCCTCTTGGAGATGCGGACATCCTCGATGCCGAGGATGCGGATCTGTGCTCTGCAGGGGCCGATGCGGTCGATGGTCTCCAAGGCGGAGGCCAGGATGACGGTCTCCACCTGGTCCAAGCTGGAGGGTATGAGGACCACTCCATCCGATTTCCCGGACTTGGAGGAAACGTCAACATCGATGCGTCCGATGCGGCCGGACTTCTGCAGATCGCGGAGGTCCAGCTCCTCGCCGAGCAAACCTTCGGTCTGACCGAAAATGGCGCCCACGACATCGGGCTTCTCCACGATTCCATCTGCAGTCAACTTGGCCTTAACCATGTATTTTGTGGTACTAGGATCTATGTTCATGTGATGCACCTTCTGGTGGTGTTGGGGGAAAACAGTCTATCGTCCGGACTGGTCTAATGCTCTAGACTAACGTCCGTCCCTCTCCTATGGTATCAATCGGACTTCCTGGTCCAACCTCATAGACCTAGCCTTCCTGGGCCTTTGGTCTTCTGCATATCTGGGAGTAAGGTGATTGTGATTGGTGATCAGTGAATCGGGGATAGGTTTTCCCTTGCCTAGATGAAATACGAAACGCTTATAAATATTTTGGTTTCAACATGCGAAATTTGTAGGTCTCAGGGGGAGATGGTCAGCGATTCCATCTCCGGCTGGAGGCGTCCTTCCCTCATCCGCAGGAACGATACCTCCGGCAATTCCTTGAACATCTGCTGTGTGGCGTGGTCGCAGGTGAAGAGCAGCACTTGCCTGCCCCCATCCTTCTGGGAGAAGGCATGGATGGCTTTCGCCGCGCCCCGTCGTCTGTGTTGGTCGAAACGCACCAGCACATCATCCAGGATCAACGGCAGGCTCTCTGAACGGCTCATCTCCTCTGCCATCGAGAGCCGTAGGGACAGGTGTATCTGGTCGCCCAGGCCGCTGCTCCATTCCCCGTCTGATTTGCGCTCCAAACCATCCTTGGATTGCACAGTGACCTCCATGCTGGAGGGGTCCAGTATCATACGGTAGCGTCCTGATGTCATCATCTCCAGGTAATGGTCGGCGGAAGCGATCACCCGGGGCTGCTTCTCCTGCATGAACCTATCACTGGCTTCGTTCAGGAGGTGCAGGGAGAGAGATGCCCGGGCATAGCGCTTCAGGTATGACGTCATCTCTGTCCGCTTGGATTCCAACTCCAGTGACAGCCGGGAGAGGTCCTCCTCATTCCGCATCTTCTCTATGCTCGCTCTCAATACCGTTGCATTTTCAATGCTTTCTTTTCTCTCCTCGTCCAAGGTTTCCAGCTCGTCTTCTAAGGTCTTCACCCTCTCCTGCATCTCCGTGGCCTCCGATTCCTCCAAGGCCTCGATCAACCGTTGCAACTCATTCTCCCCTCCTAAGGAGGCGATCATGGATGAACGCAGGTTCCGGAGGTCTTTCCCTGCCTCGATAAGCAAGGTGTTGTCCATTCCTTTCCTCAGGAATTGCTCGCTGTCCATTCCCCCTAAAAGGTCCTTTATGCGCTCCTTCAATCGAGCCATATTCTCCTGAACAGCCTTCATTCCATTCAAGTCTCTCTGCTGGTCACGGATACGGGACTGCTGCAAATTCTCCTCTTCCTCGGCCCGTTCCAGCCTTTTCATCAGGATCGCAGTGCCGGTGGCGTAGTCCGGACAAGCCACGCCGAGGGAAACGCAAAGCTTCTCCAGATTATGCTCGTAGGATTGGTTCTCATGGTACAGAGATTCCAGTTGTTTATGCCAGGATTCGATGTCATCCCGACTCTTCTGCAGGCCTTTCAGGATGGGCAAGGACTCCCGAGATTGGGATATGCTGAGATGTGGCGGCAGCCCTTTCCGTTTCAAAAGAGTCCCCAAGGCGGAAAGGGCATCGGACCTTTCCAATTCCAAAGCTACCCTCCGTTCCTGTAATTCTTGTATCCTTTCCTCCCGGTCATCTCTCTTCTGAGCCTGGACGCTTGCCTCTTGCAGACGTGAGAGTTGTCGATTCCAGGATTGGGAGAGGTCTACCCCGTCATCCATCAGCAAATGGCTCTTTTCATTCCAGGACTGCAGCTTGGATGAAAACACGGACGACCAACCATGATGGCGATGAATGAGCCATGCACCATACCCCAGCCCCGCCACGGCCGCGGATGCGAAGGTCAACCCCCAGGGGTAGAGCGCTCCCAGCACAGCAAGTATCGCCCCGAAGACCAGCATCATGGAGGAGGAACCCAGAACCGCGAATCGAAGCAACCTGTGTCGGGATTCTTGGACGTCCTTCTCTGATTGCAAGGTCATCCATTCCTCCTCATGTTGTTTAAGGAGTCCTAACCTTTCCCAAGCTTTGTGGTCAGGGGCATACTCCAAGGCAGAGTCCATCTTGGCCTCGATCAGTGATGTGACCTGGTCGAGGGAATCTCGGACATGCTTCAGTGTTCCTTCTATCTCTCGGAGGCCGGTGTCAAGTTCCAAATCGAGTATGGCTCCATGGAGGCCATCATCCCATCCCAAGGACCTCTCGGCCTCTTTGATGTCCCTCTCGGCCCCTTGGACTCGACGCTCGTAATCACCTATGTTCTCCAGCACGGAACGGTGCCTCTCCCTCAAACTATCGAGCCGTCGCAGACGGGAAGCATGAGCGAGGACATCATCGGCTTGATAGGAGTCTATCTCCGATTGCAAGGATTCCATCTCGGACTCCTTCCTTCTCATTTTTTCCATCTCTTCATCCAGTTTATCACTCAATTGCCGATATGTTGTCAAACCATCAACAGGGAAGTCCTGGGCGTAGGAGAGGGAATCCATAACCGACTGCAGTTCCTTCATCCTCATCCAATTCTGTCGGTTGTCCAGGGCCTTCCGCAATCCAAGGGATTCTCGTTCCTTGACCTTGGAGGTATCACGGATCCTGGCTTGTCTGGATTCTTCATCCTTCAGTTCCACAGTGGCGTTTTTGTAGCCATCCAGATCGGCCTGCAACTCTTTGATATCCCGCTCCAGGTCATCCATCTCCGCCATGAGCCGTTCCATGGGCTTCTTGGAGTCTCGGGACTTCCTCATGCCCAACAGGCCATCAGTCTCCTTGACACAGGCTTCCCTGGCCTCGTTCAACTTGTGGGCCCCGGCAACGCTGAGGAAGCGGCCTTTGATGCTGTTGTTCTTGGTGATCTCTTCATGAGCCATCAGGTTAACCAGATCCATAGCGAAGATGTGCTCGTAGGTGCTGAGGTCCATGGAATTGAATATCTCCCCCGGGACAGGGCCGCCGTCTATGTTCTCTATCCTGTTCTTTTTCCTCTGCAGATTCAGAATGCCCTCATCATCCATAACGAGCTCCAATCGGCCCCGGTCATCATTCTGAGCGGCAGGGTAGCGGGTCTTCCTTCCCGCTTCGAACATCCCGGAACGGATGAACTCCATGAGAGACGTCTTGCCGCTCTCATTGTCACCGTATATCACCGTGAGACCGGGGTGCAGACCTATCAGCCGGAGGTCTTTCAATTGCCCGAATTTCTCTATCTCCAAGGACTTCAGCCTCATGACAAGTCCTCCATGAGGCTATCTGCGCACCATACCTCAGCATCCTCCAGCAAGGACATCAGTTCCTCATCGCTCATGTCATCCAGCCATTTATCCAAACGGTTGGCGCCTTTCTCCCGAACAATCAGTTGACGTAGAATTGATGCTGGCTGCTTGCGAACGTTGTCCGCGGTACGTAGTACTTCCGCCACCAGGTCCTCGCCCTTCCTTCTCTCATCCAGGTCCACAATGGGCCGGGTGTCGACATCTATTGTAACCGTCCATATGTCGCTGGTGCGCAATTGCTCCCGCAGTTCCTCCAGCCTGTCAGGGTTCCGCAACATGGCGTCCATGACGGTCCGTCCATGCAGATGCATCCTTGCCAAGGTGGTCTTTTCCGTGGATTCTGATAGCACAGCGTCCACCAGCTCCTCCTCGGACTCCAAGGAGGAGACGTCCAGGGAGCGCTTCTCCCAGCGTATGTTGTCGATGGGACGGAACTCCGGCTCCTCAGCACGTCCGTGACTCACCTGTACCAGGTACACTCCCTTGGCTCCATCCTCGTTCACATGCCGGCCTTGGGTATTGCCGGCATAGATCACCCAAGGTTCCCGGTTCAAGACCTGCCGTTTATGGATATGCCCCAAAGCCCAATAATCGATTCCTCGATGCAGAAGGTCGCTGATTTGACAGGGGGCATAAGGCATATCCATGGACACTGAGCCGATGTTGCAGTGCAGAAGCCCGATGTTGAATGCGCCTTGTTTTCCAGAGAACTGCAGGGCCAGGTTATCGCTGAGCCTTCCCTGCTCATGGCTGACCCCGGTGATGTAGGCTAGAACCCCCC
>JAQUUA010000073.1 GCA_028694055.1 Candidatus Methanomethylophilaceae archaeon
ATGGCTGCCCTACAGAGCCAAAGGAGGAGATGATATGGGGGACTTTTCCATTTTGGCAAAACAGACCATGTCCTTGACTGGCAGAGAACTGAAGCATTGGTACAGGAGCCGTATCCAGATTGTGATGGCCTTGGTCCAGCCCCTGATGTGGCTAGGCTTATTCGGAGTGGCTATGAGTGGTTTCACCCAAGGATTGGGAGTGGACTACTTCAGCTTCCTCTCCATGGGGATGGTGATCATCACCGCCTTGAGCACCTCGATGAATGCCGGTATGTCCGTGGTTTGGGATCGTCGGTTCGGATTCTTAAACAAACTTAAGGCCGCCCCAATACCACGAGGCATGATCCCATTGTCAAAAGTAATAGCCACAACTGTCAAAGCCACACTGCAATCCATTTTGGTTTTGATTGTGGCGGTTCTGCTGGGATTAAACCTCCTGCCTGGCTTCGGTATTTCAGAGCTGATGGTGGTCATCGCTGTGGTCATACTGACCGCATTGATCTTCTCATCTGTTTTCGTCGCATTGGGCTTGGTTATCCGGAACCAGGAAACAATCATGGGAATCAATATGCTACTGAATCTCCCCCTGATGTTCGCATCCGGAGCCATGTTCCCGATCGCCAGCTTACCAGGTTGGCTTCAGACCGTGGCTAGCATGAACCCACTGACTTATGCCGCAGATGCTGTCCGCCGAGTTTCAGTGGATTGGGACCCGGCCATGATGGCTTCGCTTTCTTTAGGACAAGACTTGGTCGTTCTATTGGTGGTGGCCATATTTGTCACTGTCACCGGGATGGCGCTGGCCAACCGTGGCCTCAAAGCCTGAATCAACAAACTCCTTCCCAACCCTCTTTCCAAGAACCCACACAACAAAAGTAAATAGTCTAGCATCCGGTTCCGTAGTTCCAAGGCAGGCACATTGATATGATTGACCTAGGCGCTTTGGTGGTCGTTTCTCCCAACTTGGCATCCATCGCCGCGATGGCATACCTGGCTTACAAGGTCCATTCCGCCCCCATGTCACATAAGCGATCTATGTTCTGGATGTTCCTGTCCGTCGCCGTCCTCTCCGGAATCTGGATGGCAGAGAAATTCGCAGACACCGTGGAACTCTCCTTGCTCTTAGTATCCCTTGAGTATGTTGTCACCTCCTTCCTGGTCCTGACCACATTCTTCTTCGTCCTTCGTTACCTAGGAATGGATTCTTGGCTCACGCCCCCAAGAATAAAGTTGCTCTGGGGTATTGCGGCATTATTGGTTCTATGCATGCTCAGCAATCCATTGCACCACCTGTTCTATGTTTCAATCGAACTGTTGCATCAGGGGGGGATATACTATCTGAGAGCGGAATACGGACCTTTGTTCTTCCTTCTCCTGGCATATTATTCCGTGCTAATGGGCACCTGCATGTTTCTGCTTAACCGTGCCATTATCCAGTCTCCGCCGTCCAGAAAGAAGGGGCCTTTCGTTGTCCTGGTTTCCATTATCATAATCATGGCCACCTTCTACCTGTACATAAGCAGTGCCAGGGATAACCCGTATGTGGATCTGTTGTCCCTAGGAATCGCAACGGCAGCTTTAGCCCTGTTCATAGGGGAAAGGTCTACATCTTTCATCGGGGCGGAGATCATAACTGTTCAAGATGCCATCGAATCCACCAACGATGGCATCATAATCCTGAGCCGTCAGTTGGAACCCATCTTTATGAATCGTCAGGCTGCCACTATCTTGGAGAATGATGAAAACCGTCAGCTCTTCCATTCCATAATTTCTCGCAAACCGATAAACCGAGAGGAAGCTTACTTCCATCTGGATGACGTCAGAAGATGTTACGAGGTGGCTTTCTCTCCCATCGTGAAGGGTGGAGGAGGGACTGGAACCATGGTATCATTGCATGATATCTCGGCCCGGAAACGTTCTGAGCTGGAACTGAGACTGAGCAAGGATCGCAATCAGACTCTTTCCAGGATCATCGAGCATGACATCAAGAATGAGATGGCCACCATCCTTGGATACTTAGAACTGGCTGAGTCGATTCAGGACCCGGATAAAAGCAAGAGCCACTTGTCCAAGGCTGAGGAGAGGGCTTGGGCTGTAATGCGTCATCTGGACTTTGCCCATGCCTATCGGATGATAGGGGCCGAGGAGCCGAGATGCCAAAAACTGAACGAAGTGGTGGATGAGGCGTTCTCACAATTGGACCTGCATAGTTTGAATGTCGCTGTCGATGTTGGAGACACCCGTGTCTTTGCCGACCCCATGCTGTACAAGGTGTTCTACAATCTGGCTCAGAATACCCTCAAGCATGGCGGTGAAGCCTCCAGCATATCTGTGTCTACCAGGGCCGTAGGAGACCATTGTCTCATTGACTATCGTGATGATGGGCTTGGGATACCATTGGATCAGAAGGAAAGAATTTTCCAAACCAGTTCCAGCAAGGGTAGCCGGCATGGAATGGTGATTGTACGGGAAATCCTGCATATGACAAACATGAGCATCCGTGAAATCGGAGATAGGGGGGCACATTTCGTAATCGAGGTTCCTCCCGGCGGTTGGAGGAGGGGCGGAGATGCCGCCTAGCGAATCATTGTCCGAAGATAGCGTAGGCTTATGTCTGGGTTTGGACTCTATCGGACCAGCATCTCCACACGGGGACCGTGTCGTTTATTGGATGCATAGCAGCCACAGGACCATCCACAATCCGGCCTTAGAGGCCGCCATCGTCATCTCCAACAGGAACCAGCTCCCCTTGGATGTTCTATTCATACTTGACCCCGCACTCCCGGATGTCAACCTACGTTCCTTTTCCTTCCTGTTACAAGGCTTGGACGATGTAGACCGTGAACTGCGGTCACGTGGGATACATCTATCCGTCCGTAGAGGCGACACCATCACTGAACTATTGAAACATCTCCAGGACGCCTCCGCATTGATCATGGACCAAGGGTATCTGAGGCACCATCGACAGTGGTATCGGCTCCTTGACAAGGAATTGGACATTCCAACGTTGCAATGTGAGGGCAACATCGTGATTCCAGTGCGAACAGCATCGGACAAAGAAGAATGGTCCGCGGCAACGTTCCGCCGTAAAATTGCTGCGAAGACACTCTCTTATCTGAAGCCGGTGCAAGAACAGGTCCCCCTCATCTCAAGCCGCGGCTTCTGGGGAGAGGGACTGGAGTGGAAAGGGCACGAATGGCACCTGAGATGGATGGATATGCAGGGTTCCGCCAACCCCTCTCCGAACCTATATGGGGGGCAAGATGCTGCAGAAAGGATACTGGAGGAGTTCATGAGGAAGAGGTTCGACTGCTACCATAACAGCCGAAACGACCCTAACCTCCGATGCTGCTCCGAACTCTCCCCCTATCTGCACCTTGGTCAAATATCTCCGGTCAGAATCGCCATGGAGGTCATGAAAGCCGGGGGTCCGAACTCCGAAGCATATCTGGAGCAACTTATCGTCAGAAGGGAGCTTTCCATAAACCATGTGAGCTTCAACGTCAATTACGACCGGTACCAAGGCCTACCGGAGTGGTGCCGGAAAAGCTTGGACGAGCATAGCAAGGACGCCAGGGAATACATCTACAGCTTCACGGACCTGGAGAGGGGACGTACGCATGACCCATATTGGAACGCGGCTCAGAGACAAATGCTGTCCACAGGCATCATGCACAACTACATGAGGATGTACTGGGGGAAGAAGATTCTGGAATGGTCCGAGACCCCTCAACAGGCTTTCGAGAACGCCCTGAGGTTGAACAATCGGTATGAGTTAGACGGCCGGGATGCCAACGGTTACACCGGAGTGGCATGGTGTTTCGGCAAGCACGACCGGCCGTGGAAGGAGAGACCTATTTTTGGCACCGTTCGTTACATGAATGATAGAGGATTAGAACGGAAGTTCGATATGGCAGCATACATCCAGATGACATTGGAAGAGAAGGATCGAATAGAGAAATTGGTAAGCTGATCGGGTTTTCCTTTTCCATAGCGCAATTATAAGGTTTTTTATTATTCGTGATTCGGAAGTCTATGTGGAGAAATGTTTATCATTCTACTAACAAATACGTTATAAATGAACAAAAAACGATTTGTTGATTCCATAATGGAACCGATAACAGCATCAACAGACCCAACTGCTTGGAAGACCCACCTGGCAGAGGACCTAGCCAATAGGCAAGATTATGCGATGAAGATGCTAGAGCTTCAGGAAAGAGCCAATTTGACCTATAAAGAGGCCACTGTCTTCCTGCATAGCCGTTCAGCTAAGATGATGCATCAATTAGCTGATGACTGGGGGATAACCATGGAGGGAATCTACAATCTATCGAGAAGAGCGCGTACAAAGATTGGGAAGGCGGATATGCAAATCACCGACTTCATTAATACTGAAGAAGGATTCATTGATTGATCTCACTTTGTGATATTGATTTGGAATAAGGTTCTTCCAGCCACTTATCCTTTCATTGAAAATAATTGACTATTATAGAAACAATGAGAGACGATCTCCCTGGGATTCAACGGGAGTCGACGATATGAGAGACTCAGCGTTTTCTAACTGCTGAAGACTTACAAATCACTACGATTGCATCTTATAAATAACTCGAAAGGATAATTCTTCTCTCGGAAATTTGACTCATTTAAAGATAAAAGGAAAACTCGTAAGAGGTTGAAAAGTTACGACTTCAAATAGACAAAAATCTACCCAGAAGAGATACAGAAAGGTGGGGGCAAGGGGATTTGAACCCCTATCAGCGGGTTTCCACCACGAGGGGAGCTACCCCTCGCGAATTAGCGGGTCATCGCTCCAGTTATTCATCATAACTTCAGCAAACCCGTTCCTAATCACTCCCGATAACTGGAGCCCGCGAGGATACCGAGTTACCCTATACCCCCTGTTAGCTGTATCACTTCTTACGCATCTTCTGGGCTCGCTTTCGTCGGCGCATCTTCTTCTTGCGCCACTTCCATCTCTGGTTGCCACGTTTCTTCCAGGCGCGTGAGCTTCGTTTCATTGCTACTCCTCGTTGACTGCGATGATGATAAGGCCAACGTAAATTAACCTTTGCATCTGATGGCGGGCCCGTCGGGAATTTCGGCCCCTTTTGGGGGCTTTCGAACCCGAGGCGTCTGGCTTAGAAGGCCAGCGCTATATCCAGGCTAAGCCACGGGCCCGCATCCCTCCCGAACACTTCTTCTGATTTAAAGCTTTACTAGTTGCCAGTGTAGCTCACGATCAGGGCCATCAATGAATCGTTTGTGGCCAGCAACACTGCACCATCGACCAGGCAGACGAATCCCAAGACCAGTAGGACCGGCCATGCATTCAGGACAGTGCTGGCGAAGTCCAGTAGCTGCTCAATGAAGTTCAACACCATGAACACCAGGGCGGCGGCGACGATAGCCACAATCAAACGTCCCATACCATCGGCAAGGAACTGCAGGTTGGGATCGGTGATACCTCCCAGATAGAGATAAACGAATACACCCACGATGAGACCGAACACTGCCGCCACGGGTATCTTCTGAATCGGTCGGAAGAACATGGCGAATCCGGTGAGTAACATTACGCTCACAGAGAATAATGGCGTTGTAGAGTATTGGAAAGCCATGAACCCCCCTAGGAGCATCACTATACCCACCAACATTCCTACCAAGGCGGCCAGCTTGTACTTCTGCGAATCCTTGTCCTTCAGGAAGGAAACAGCAACATAGAGGGCTACTGCGCCCCCGGCAATCATGAGCACCTCTGGTATAGGAGAGGATGCGAGATCGGAAAGTTCCATGAGGACGGATTAATTTCCGTTCATGATATACTTTACCATCATCGGAGTCCAAGCAACCTTGCCATATTGGTTCCGAGAAGGCCTTCTTTGGCTTGATCCGACCCCCAATCACCTTCACGGATGAGGTTGATGAACTGAAGAGTTGAGAACCTCTCCTCATAGAGAGGGAAGTCGCTACCGAAAACCATCCTATCTGGGAACTCGTCCGCCACCTTCCTCAGACGGTCGAACACCTGCTGAGGCTCCGATGGCAACCATCCCTGCAAAGCGGAGCAATCAGTGTAAATATTG
>JAQUUA010000074.1 GCA_028694055.1 Candidatus Methanomethylophilaceae archaeon
CACTGACATCCGCGTCATCCAGACCTACACTGGGAAAGAGTTGGAGGGTTTGTCTTACATCCCTCCATTCGAGATTGCTAATGAATTCATCCAACCTGGCGAATGGACACACAAGGTGGTCTTGGCAGACTATGTGGAGAGCGAGAACACCGGTCTCGTGCACACTGCTCCAGGTCACGGCCCGGATGACTTCGAGACCGGACGACGTTACGGGCTGTATCCTTTCTGCCCTGTGGATGAGGCTGGAAGGTTCACCAAGGCCTTCCCACAATTCGAGAGCCAGAAGGCTCAGAAAGTCAACCATGCCATAATCGAGGACCTCAGCTACCGTAACCTTCTCTTCCATGACCTCAACATCCAGCACCGCTACGGGCACTGCTGGCGCTGCCGCTCCTCCGTCATTTATCGCAACACCGATCAGTGGTTCATAAAGGTGGAGGACGTCAAGGACCGCATGCTCTCAGAGGTGGAGAGGGTGAAATGGACCCCGGAATGGGCCGGAACATCCCGTGAGTACAACTGGGTGCAGAACGCTCGTGACTGGTGCATATCCAGGCAACGATACTGGGGCATACCTATCCCGGTATGGGTCTGCGATTGCGGCAAGGTCAAGGTCATCGGTTCCTTCCAAGAGCTGAAAGACGGCCGTGGTTACATCGAGGGCATGGACCCTCACCGGCCTTGGATCGATAGCATCAGCTTCCGTTGCTCCGACTGCGGTGCCGACATGCGCCGTGTTCCTGACGTGCTCGATGTCTGGTTCGACTCCGGTGTTGCCGCCTGGGCACAGCTGGGATACCCCTCCCAGGAAGAGGAATTGAACCGCTGGTGGCCAGGTCGTTTCATAACAGAGGCCCATGACCAGACCCGAGGCTGGTTCTACAGCCAACTGGCATCCGGTGTCATCTCCTTCGACCGTGCTCCTTACGACGAGGTTATGATGCATGGTTGGGTCCTCGACCCCAAAGGGCAGAAGATGAGCAAGAGCAAAGGGAACGTCATCGAGCCTTTGACCCTCATGCAGGAGCATGGAGTGGACTCCGTGCGTCTATACATGATGAAAGCCAACGCCCCCTGGGAGGACACCGCCTTCCAGAAGGACGGCCCCAAGAACGCCCGCAAGGTCCTTAACACCCTCTGGAACGTGGTGAACTTCGCCACCACCTACATGTCCCTGGACTCCTACGAGCCCGGTAAGCACAGCATGCTAGACATGGAGAAGTACTTCCGAAACGAGGACCGATGGATGATATCCAAGACCGAACGTTTGAAGCGGGACGTCACCGATAACATCGAATCCCGTAACCTTCACAAGGCCGCCAGGGCACTGGAGGACTACATCCAGGAGGACCTCTCCCGTTGGTATGTGCGTTTGATCCGGGACCGGATGTGGACCGAACAGGACGACCATGACAAGTTGGCTTCCTACTTCGTCCTGCATTACTCCATAATGGCCACCATCCGACTCTTGGCTCCCTTCTGTCCCCACATCTCGGAAGAGATCTACCGCAACATCGATGGGACAATGGACACCATCCATATGTCTGATTGGCCCTCCTACAACGAGGCCTTGATCGATGACAGTCTGGAGTACAGCATGAAGCTGGTCCAGGAGATCGTGGAGATCAGCGCCTCCGAGAGACAGAAGAACAATGTCAAGCTACGCTGGCCTCTGAAGAGGATGGTCGTGGCAGGCGAGACCAAGATCATCAATGAATCCATCGCCAGTTTCGAGAACGTACTGGTGCAACAGGCCAACCTGAAAGCCGTGGAGTATGTGGAACCACCCGAGATCTGGAAGGACATGAAGCTACGGGTCATACCTAACCCGCATGCCATCGGCAAGGTCTACCGCCAATGGTCCTCCAAGATAGCGCGCCTCCTGGAGACCCGCCCTCCGCAACAGGTGAAGGATGCCGTGGAGAAAGGCACCTATGAGATAGGCATCGAGGGTCAGTTCCTGAAGATCGAGCCCAACATGGTCTCATTCAGCTACGATAACCCGGAATCGGTGGTGACCAGCAATTTCAGCGGAGGCATACTGTACCTGGACTTCCAGATAACTCCGGAGATTGAGGCAGAAGGATACGCCCGGGAACTCATTCGCCGTATCCAGCAGATGCGTAAAGACATCAAACTGGATGTGGAGGAGTATGTGCGCACGGAAGTCAATGCACCGGAGAAGCTCGTAAGCTACTTCAAGACCTGGAAGCAGCACATAATGAAGGAGACCCGCTCCCGCTCCATAAACTTCTCCGACGAGCCCCAAGGGGACGAGGTCAAGGATTGGGAGGTGCAGGGACAGAACATCAGTGTAGCCATAAGCTCTCTGAAGATGGGATCCACATCGGAATCATTCGGGGGCATGAGCTTCCTGAATGAGAAGGATGTCGTGGCCTTGAACCAAGCAGGCTTCTACGACCTCCAGAGCCTGCAGGGTTTGAGCCACCAGGAGATCCTGAGCATCCCTGGCCTACGCATCGCCGAGGCCATGAAGATCTCTGATTTCCTGAAGAAGGAAGGTGGAGAGGAAGCTTCCAAGAAGCCTGCGGCAGAACCAACGAAACCGCGGGCCCCCAGCGTGAAGCTGGAGCGCAGCAGTTATTACCTGGTTAACAGCAAGACGCCGAACAGAGGGATGGAAGCAATACTCCAGTGCAGTTCCCTGGGTATGAAGACCATGGTGGTTTCCAAACAACAGGCCTCCAAACTGCCTTTCATCGACCAGCTTCCAAAGGCAAAGACCCTCTGGGTCTCCTCCTTGGGCCAGGAAGGTGCCTTGGACCCACAGGACCTGGACCGTCTAGGGGCTTCCATAGAGTCCTTCTTCGACACCACGGGCGGAGCGGTCCTGTTGGATGGTTTGGAATACCTGTTGAAGAACAATGACTTCCAAGCCGTTCTACGCTTCGTGCATGGAGTACGAGACAGCGCCCTGGTCAACGCTGGTATCCTGGTGGCCTCCTTGGACTACAGCTCCTTGGAAGGCCATGAGGTAAAGATGCTGGAGAAAGAGGTGGACCTGGTCATATAGGCCTGGTCCCCTCTTCTTTTTTTAATCTTCCCAGGCCTGAAGGCTCCGGAGGACCTCTTTCATCCCTGGTACGGTCTCCAATATGGAGACCTCCTCCTCGTTCATCCATGCGTGGTCGCTGTTCTCCCAGTTCAGAATTGGCTCACCGGTCTCGACATGGAACAACAATGGATGAACGGTCCAGACGTCCTGATCATGCCGGACCAGGATGGGGTGGGCTTTCCTTATGGGCTTATCGATTGACATCTTGGTCTCCTCCCCCACCTCCCTCACTGCTGTCTCCTCCGGACTCTCTCCTTCCTCCATGGTTCCGGAGACCCCACCCCATTGACCAGGGAAAATAGTCATGGACTTTGACCTTTTGAGCATCAAAACCCTACCGCCCTTGACCAGGATGGAGGTGGCCACTCCTTTGGATTCCAAGTCCAGAAGGGACACCGTGCCTTTGCTCCCATCCACCTCCACCCGGTCACCGTTGTTGATGACTGAGATGTCCACCCTATCCACCATAGGTATGGACGATATGACCGCCCCGGTGGTGACGATGGTTTCTGCCTCTCTGTTGATGATAGCCGCAGGAGCATTGTCCTTGACCTTCAAATCATACATGGTGAACGAACCGACGGTGCTGCCTCTGCCACGGGGGAAGACCAACACCTTGTCCTTGATATTGGTATAAGGGGGCACCCGCAGGTCACCGGTGTCAGGATCGACACCACCCAAGAAACTGAAATCAGCATCCAGAACCACGGCTTCCCCTGTAGATTTACCTCCTGATATGGAGCGACCGGTGAGGGATATCACAGGACCGCCTCCATCAAACGTTGGAAGGAATCGCATCGGACCTTCTGGCTGCAGAGGGTGGGAAGATAATTGGCGGCCTTGGCGGAGTTGCTACCCGAATTCTTGTAATGGGTCTCGATAGGAGCTACCACCATGCAGGTGTCCGCCAATACCGGGCCGAACCTCTCCAGCACCGCCACTTCATCTGGGCAGGCCTCTCTTACCTCACGGGAAGTGCAGAACCAGATGTCCACATCTTTTGTTTTCCTCTTGTCCCTCAGGAATTCGGCCATCTCCTTCATCTCTTTAACAGTCAGATGAGGGCATCCGAAGGCCAGAAGTTCCGGTTCTTCGATCTGTTGCAGGCTGTCGTGGGCGACTCTCAATTCATCCCTGCCGATGCTGACCCTCTCCAGACCGTCCACATCCTGGGAAACGGCCTCGGGCGTGAGACCTTCCACATGGAACATGGCCACCGCACCGGAGGCCGCCATGGCCGCCGCCAAGGTCTTGGCGCATTCCAGGTCCGGCCTGATGCCACGGAAAAACGGTATGCCGTTGCCGATGGCTTTTCCAACCGCTTGACCAAGTAAGGTGTATTGGAAGGGGTCCTCTTCGATTTGGGCCTCGATTATCACCGTTGGACGACGGTTCTCAGTCATGTGCAGCCCATAGTTGGCAGTCTTCCCCACCAGAGCGGCGGCCAACGCCCCCGGGCCGCCTTCACGGTTCGTCCTGGCTCCGATCATGGAGTTCACAAAGGACAAAGCCGATGACTCCGCCCATGCCACATGGTCACCGAAACGAGGGACGTTCTCCCCTGTGTATGGAGTACAGGAACAACTGGTCCTGACACCCATACGGGCATAGAGGTCGATGATCTTCAGTTGCCGAGAGGCGAAGTGCTCCGGCACGTGCATCTCCGACCACCTCTCCCTATCCATCCCCAGGGGATTGAGGGTGGATGGCACTTTTACTTTCACATCGCGAGAGATATCCTCCAAGAATGCTATGCCCCCTTCCCCAATGGTTTTGTAGGAGGCTCCAGAGAGATGGGCTGAGCTTATCGGCACCAGGCCGTCCGCCTCGTAAACCTTGCCCAATGCCACCAACAACTCCATGGCCTTCTGTAGACCAGGCCCCCTCTCTCCTTGTAGGATGGATTCCTCCTCACGATTGAGATACATGCATCGCAGTCAATGTAACAAGGAATCAAAACCCTTTCTATGCCATGTTTTCAACAATCATGAGGCTTGATAACAGACATCTTGAATTACTCTTAATGGGAGTATTGCTTTATTACACAATAATTCCTTATAATATGCTGACGATTTTGATACATGAATCCATCCGGTGCGACGGGTAGCGCCTCCGTCACGGAACTCACTAATGACATCAGGACTCTGGCCACCGAGCTAGGGATTGACCTCATCGGTTTTGGCCGCACCTCTGACATCGATGATGTTCAGAAGGTCGGTCCCGATTCTTTCGACTTCCCTTCCATGATATCCATGGCCGTGCAGCTTCCCTTGGAGGCTGTGAAAGAGGCCCGCGATGAACCCAGCATCTCCCTCCGAGAGTCATACAAGGTGGCGAACAAGAAGATGATGGGTGCTTCCAAAGCGATAGCAGAGAAGCTGGCCGCTGCGGGATATCAGTCCAGGGTCATCCATCCAGCGGAGAGGCCCGATGCTGAGAATCTTAAGGGACCATTGTCTTTGAAGGCTGTCGCCCGTAGCTGCGGCCTGGGATGGATAGGGAAAAACGGTTTGTTGGTCACCAAGGATTTCGGACCCAGGGTGAGAACCATCACCATCCTAACAGACATGCCGTTCAACGGTACGGTGGAGAAAATGGAAAATGAATGCGGCGAATGCCGTGAATGCATCGACAACTGCGCCCTTAAGGTTCTGAAGCATCAGACATTCCAAGACCATCCTCCCAGCCGAGATGGAACCATCGATTGGGTGAAATGCGGTCGGTTTGAGGCCCGCCTCATAGGGGATGGCAGTGTTCCAGAGAAGGCTTGTGGGAAATGCATCGCCTATTGTCCATTGTCATACCCCGAGTGATTCCATCCCAACCATGTTTCCTCCATAAACCCTTTCTCAATTCTTTCCAACAGGGCC